>DAOUHZ010000093.1:0-39505 GCA_034428455.1 Dehalococcoidia bacterium | reverse complement strand
CCGCCACTATCGCTACTCCGGCCACGATGCCGATCAGATACCAGCGGTAAGCAATCCGTCCCAGGGTGCGCAGCACGCCTCTTGAATCGGGCGCACCCCCATTTCCAGCCCCGGCCCCGGAAGCACTGCTCATGGCCGTCCTGTCAGACCGTTGCCGCGGTTGCCCGTCCCTCCGAGGGCATCACTTCCGGCTGGCTCACTCAAAATATCCTGTCTATCCCGTTGATCCTGTCCATCCTGGTGAAGATACCACCCCGCAGTCAGGATCGCCCACACGGGAGCCATACGCAGATTGCCATGCCACGTCAATCGTGACAACCGCCCGAACCTTACACCCGCACCCGGCTGATCATAGCCGCCGAAACCAGCCGCGTCGCCGCCATCGCCAGGAACACAATTGGCCACGGGCTGCCCGTCATGTCCAGCAGCACACTGAAGATCAGGGCCTGCGCACCTGCGTATAGGTAGCCGTGGGCGTCCAGCACGCCGGCACCGGTGGCGGCCATCTTGCGACCCGACAGGTCGACGGAAATGGTGGAGATCAGCGACACCCCCATGCTGATGCCGCCCCACAGCATCAGCGCCGCCCCCAGCCACGCGTTGGACGGTGGCGCCAGCGCGATCACTACCAGCGCCGCCGCAGACAGGAAGCAGGACGCGATCACCAGCGGCCGCCGTCGGCTCCCCAGCAACCGGTCCGATATCACGCCAGACAGCGGGGGCGCGATCAGGTAGCCCAGCGGCAGCAGGAAGGTAATCAGCACGGTCTGAGTGATGTCCAGCCCACCGGCCTCAAAGTAGTAAAGCGGCACCCAGGTGGTCAGCCCATAGCGCGCCACGTTCTCCAGGCCCTTCACGTGGCAGGCCAGCTGGAATCGCGAGTTCTTCAGCAGCAGTTTGTAGGGGCCCAGGCCCTTGAGTTCCTCTTCGCTCACCGACTCGGGAGCAGCGGAAATCTCGTCCTCCTCGATGTACTCCGGCAGCCCCACGTCCCGGGGACGGTCCCGGGTCACGAAATAGAACGCGACGCCCAGCACGAGGATTATCAGCGGCGGATAGCGGAAGGCGGCGCGCCAACCCCACTCGGCCGCCACCCAGCTGCTCAGCCACCACATCAGCAGCATCGCTCCCCCGCTCACGGTACCCACGAAGCCCATCGCTATCCCGCGCTCCCGCCGGGGCCACCACTGGCTGATCATGCTGATGGCCGGCGACCAGCAGGCCGCGTTGACGAAACCCGCCATGAACCACGGAATGGCCATGGTCAACGCGGAGGTTCCGAAGGACGTTGCCCAGTTGAAAACTGTCGTCAACACCGCGCCCAGCGTCACCCACAGCCGCAGCCCGTAGGCTTCCGACATCCGCCCGTGCACCAGGTCCCCCAGCATGAACCCCCACAGCAGCATCGCGTTGATGATGCCGATCTCAATGTTGGTCAGTTGCAGATCGTCCTTGATCAGGGGCGAAGTGGGCCAGAAGTTGAACCTCCCGGTATAAACGAACAGGTAGAAGGCGCAGAACGAAACCAGCACCTGCCACTTCCACCGGTGATACCGCCGCGGCAGGTCGTTATACGCAACCGGGCCGGATGCCGCCTCGACTTCACGGACCATATTTCGACCACGACCCAATTTCAACCCTTCCTGCCATCAGCCGTGCAACCCGTCATTCCTGCCATCAGCCGTGCAACCCGTCATTCCTGCCGCCAGCCGTGCAACCCGTCATTCCTGTCGCCAGCCGTGCAACCCGTCATTCCTGCCGCCAGCCGTGCAACCCGTCATTCCTGCGAAAGCAGGAATCCAGTGGCCCTTGAGATCAGCCAATGTCAAGTTGGATGTGTTCGCACCGAGCCTTGGATTCCGGCTCAGCGCCGCAATGACAAAATGGTGTTCCATAATAAGAACACTGCCTATATCAACCGAGGTCATCGTATAAATCACGCCACGACGGATTGTCCTGTTGGATCAACTCAATCTTCCAACCCCGCTTCCACCGCTTAACCGATTTTTCGCGCGTGATCGCGCTCTCCAACGTCTCGTGGACTTCATACCAAACCAAAGTATGTACTCCATATCGTTTGGTGAATCCCTTTACCACATCGTTCTTGTGTTGCCAAACTCGCTGGAGCAAATTTGACGTCACGCCAGCGTACAAGGTGCCGTTGCGTTTGCTCGCCAGCATGTAGACACAAGGTTGCTTCATGTCGGGTTCCTATGGATGCCTGCTTTCGCAGGCATGACGGCCTACGCGGAACGGCCGTTTGAAAACGCGAAACCGCCGCTGCCGATGTTCCAGCAGCGGCGGCGATGCCTCGGGGTTGTTCGATTAGCGTTTGGTGTGCAGCAGCTCCTTGGCCTCGTCCAGCAACTCTTCGTCGCTGCGGCTGAGGTCCAGCGGGTCCCCATGGGGCTGCGGGACCGGGAAGCCGGTCTTGTAGTACAGCTCGATCCGGTTGCCTTCGGGATCGAAGAAGTACATCCCGAAGGCGTTGCCGTGGCTGACGATCCGGTCGATGGTGCAGTTCTCGGCGTCGATACGCTCCTTGAACTCGCGCATGTCCTGGATGGACGGTACGCTGAAGGAAATCTGCTGGATCACCTTGGCGTCGTCGGACGTCACGCGGCCTTCCATCAGCACGAACTCGTGGTGCTCGGCCACCGGGTCGGAACTCATGAACACCATGCGGCGCTGTTCCAGGTCCTCATCGGCGATCTTCAATCCCAGCACCCGGCTGTAGAAATCGCGCATCTTCATCAGGTCGGTGGCGTAGATGCCAACGTGTCCAAGTCCGCCAATCTGGGCCATGGGAGTACCTCCTGGGGAGTTCTGAATATTGGCGCAACGTTAGAGCAGGCCGCGCCGGGAGTCAAGGCCGCGACCTCTTACCGCAGCTGCACTACCGTAACGCCGGCGGCGTTGCCCCCCTCACCCGGCTCCGTCGCCGCCACCAGGGGATGGCCGGACAGGTATTCCCGTATGGCCCTCCGCAGGGCGCCCGTCCCCTTGCCGTGCACGATCTTCAGGGAGGACATACCTTCCAGGGCAGCGTCGTCCAACAGCGAATCGATCACGTTCAGCGCCTCGTCCACCCGGTACCCATGCAGGTTGACCTCCGGGCTCAGCGTCCGCTTGCTCTCGGGCCGGCGGTAGACCACGCCGGCCTGTTCCGCAACCGGGTGCAGCCGGTCGGCTGGTCGATCCAACTGGTACACCGGCAGCCGCGCCTTCATGCTCCCGATGAGCACCTCGATTTCTTGCTGCTGATCGGGCGCGGCAACCACCTCAACCGGGCGCGACACTCCACGGATGTACACCCGGTCACCTGCCCGCAGGTCGTGGTACCACGGCGGCCGCTCCACGGGAATCGGCGCCCAGTCCGGGGAAACCACCTCCCGCTGCGCCTCCGACAGCCGCTCCCGCTCCGCTCGCAGATCCGCCTCGCGCGCCTCGGCGTCGGCGGACACGGACGAACGCTCCAGCGACCGTTCGGCGCGGCGGATCCGCCCGGCCAGGTCCACGATCTGCTCGGCGAGCTCACGGCGGGCGTCCTCCACCAGCTGCGCCTTGGTGTCCTCCACCGTTTCCAGTTGTTGGGCGATTTCCTGTTCGCGAGCCCGCGCCGAGTTCAAAGCCTGCTCGGCCTCCAACCGCAACTCGGATACGGTCAGCCGCTCCTCCTGCAATTCCTGCAGCAACTGGTCGGTGCGCACGTGGCTCGGCTCCAGGTGCGACTGCGCTCCTGAGATCACCGCGTCCGGCAGACCCAGCCGGGCGGCAATGGTCAGAGCGTAGCTGCGGCCCGGTATCCCGTGGGTGAGGCGGTAGGTGGGCTCCAGGGTGCGCGGGTTCAGG
Source organism: Dehalococcoidia bacterium (assembly GCA_034428455.1). Taxonomy (GTDB): domain Bacteria; phylum Chloroflexota; class Dehalococcoidia; order Lucifugimonadales; family UBA3495; genus Bin87. Next base: position 35,653 of record DAOUHZ010000093.1, on the reverse strand, counting down.
TCGACGCTGGCGTTGACCATTCCCGGCTCTTCTTGGGCCAGCCTGGCCACGTTCCGGTGGTGGGTGGTCGCCACGACCATTGCCCCCAGGTCGCGCAGGTGCGACAGCAACGCGATCGCTAGAGCTGAGCCTTCCTCCGGATCGGTGGCCGAACCCAACTCGTCGATGAGGATCAGGGAGCGGGACGTTGCCACCGACATTATCCGCCGTATGTTGCTGATATGGCTGCTGAAGGTGGACAGGGATTCAAAGATGCTCTGCTGGTCGCCGATGTCCGCGTAGACGCCGTCCAGCAGCGGCATCACCGCGTCATCCGCCGGCACCTGGAGGCCGGCGTGGGCCATCATGGCCAGGAGGCCCACCGTCTTTAGGGCAACGGTCTTGCCGCCGGCGTTGGGCCCGGTGATGACCAGAACCGGATGGCCTTCCGCGATGCCGATCGTGGTGGGAACGACGTCGCCTGTAAGCAGCGGGTGCCGCCCGCCGACGATCTCCATGCGCCGCGTCTCGCTGGCGCTCAGCAGGGTGGGAGGAACGGCCCGCAGCGATGCCGCGTAGCGTCCTTTGGCCGCGGCCAGGTCCAGCCGCGCCAGCAGGCTCAACATGAGGGATATGTAGTCTGAGTACCGGCCCACCATTTCCGACAACTGGCGCAGCACTCGTTCTTCTTCCCGCTGTTCCGCCAGGCGAGTCTCGCGCCAGCGGTTGCCCAGGTCGATGGCCGGCATGGGCTCGATGAATACCGTTGCCCCACTGTCGGAAACATCGTGAACGATACCGGGAGCCTGCCCCTTGAACTCCGTCTTGATCAGCAGGACCATGCGTCCGTTGCGCTCGGTGACGATATCCTCCTGGACGACGCCGGAACGCTGGTACCGCCGCAGCGACCGCTGCATCACGTCGTTCAGGGAGGACCAGGACGAGCGGGACTCACGGCGCAGGCGAGCCAACTCCGGCGATGCTTCATCCAGCACCTCGCCACCTGGCCCGATGGCGCGATTGACGGCGCTCTCCAAATCGGGCAGTTCGGGCAGGTTCTGGGCGATGGCCGCCAGCACGGGCAGGTCGTCGCGTCGTGCCAGGGAGTTGCGGTTCCATCGGGCCGCCGCCGCCAGCGCACCCATGTGACGCAGTTCCTCGCCGCGCAGCACGCCGCTTAGAAGGGCGCGTTGCAATGCCGGTCTCAGATCCTCGGCAGGGCCCAGTTCCAGCGCGCCGGTGGTGTCCAGCAGGCGGCGGGCTTCGGCGGTTTCCTGCTGCCGCACGGCGATGTCCCGCGGATCCGACGAAGGCGTAAGTTCGGCGGCCAGCTCGCCGCCAAGAATGGTGCGCGTCGTTTCAGCCAGGCGGAGCCGTATCTGGTCAAATTCCAGCAGCCCGATAGCGCGCTGGAACCCCGCCTCAGGTGGAATGGATTGGTCCTCCGCCGAAGTCATGGCGGAATTATAGCACCGTAGGGAATTTGGACGGCTTTACAAATCCAGTTCGCTATGGGAGCCGAGACGCACTAGCTCTAGCGTTTCAGTGTCTAGCTTGCGGTAAATCAGAAGCAAATCAGGGATGAATGTGGCATTCTCTATGGCCTATCCACCTCCCTACCAACGGATGATCTTGGTATCGTTCTTGGAGGGCTTCATCTACGCGCAGCAAAGCAATTATCTGCTGTAAGTCATCGTCCAAGGTCTCGCGATGCCGACCTCGTTTGACACGCTTGTACTCCCGGCGGAAGCGTCGATTGGTTCTAATCCTCCGCATCGTCGTCATCCTCGTTCAGATAGGCCATCAGCTCCTCAACGGTGTCGAATGAAACCATTTCTCCACGCTCCGCCTCCTCCATCGCCGCTATCGTTTTCGGACCGGGGATGATGCAGTCGAAGGGCAACTCTTTATTGATAGCGGTGTGCATCAGCATCAAACGAAAGGCATCGGAAATGGTGAAAGCGTGGCATTTCAACACTGCTTCCACTTTATCCAACGTCTGCCGGTCAATGCTGGCGGTGGCGCTGATTTCGACGTCGCTCATACCTGAAACCTCCTGATTATCGCGCTATCGGAGTATATCCAATGTCACTCCTCCCAGCTCAGCGGGTACAGCCGGCACTGGTACAGCATCGCCCCCACCTCGTCCAGCGAGGCGCGGTTGGGCTCGCGGACGTCCAGGCGGCGGTCCAGGATTATCGGAGATAGGCGGGACAACGTCTGGCTCTCCTTGAGGAAACCGTTGACCGTCGCGGCTTCGCCGCCCAGCGCCACATAGTCCAGCTTGTGCATCCAGGGGCGCCATTGCTTGTCCAGGACGCCGGATGCCTCCGCGTACAGCCGGTGTATCTGGTTCTCCCTGACCCGCTGGAACCTGCGCTGGGAAGTGCCGCCGGCGTGATGCTTGCCCTTCACGTAGCGCGTATCGGTCTTGGACACCGCCAGACGCTGCCCCTCGTACACCGCAATGGCGTAGCGACCCAGGCGCACCAGCACCACGCCGATGGTCAGCTCCGCCGACAACATCGTCCGCAACGGCCAGTCGTAGATGATGTCTCCCGTCCACATGTCATTGAGGGGAAACGGAGGCAGAACGGCCAGACCGGCATTGCCGATGCGGAACGCGATGACGCCGGTGGGAGAGCGCAGCACCCGACTGCCGGCCCGCTCCAGGGTTGTGATCCAGGAGCCAGGGTTCCGGTCCTGCGACAGCGTGAACATGGCAGAGTCATCCCGCGCCGCCTCGCCGGGAAAATAGAGCGTCGCCGACAGGTCGGCGGTCTCGGAACGCGATCGGAGCTCGGTCAGCAACGCATCCACGCGCTGCACCGACGCCGTCTGCCCGGCGCGGATGTTCAAGTCCGCTAGTACACTCTCGCCTCGCATGGTTAATGATAACCGATTCCGCAACCTGAACTAGCCAGGGCATGTGCAATAATGCTACGCCAGCAAAATCACAGAAACACGAAGGGGATTTGCAATGGTTTCCCATGACGTACCCACCGATGCCGATTCAGCGGCCCTCTCCGCATACGAGCGTCAACAACGGGCGCTGCAACGGCTGGATGATGGACACGCCGCGCTACTGGACGCCCTGGAAGGCCTGAGCGAAACCGAGGCGTTCCTCGGTTCGCGCTGGTCGGTCTGGGAGGTGATGCAGCACCTGCTCACCGAGAGCTTCGTGGAAGCGTTAGAGCAAATCGCGTCAGGCGAGCGGGAGATGCTGCCCGCCTTCGACGCCCGCACCGACCGCATCGCCGCCGACGTCGCCAGGCTGGAGGCCAACTACCAGCGGTTCCGCCGGCTGATATCGGGACTCGGCGAGGAGCAACTGGACCTGCCGGCCACACCATACAACCCCGAAAACAACTACCCCGCATTGTCCCTGCTCGACCTCATCGAACGGGTGTCGGGGCACGAGGGCAATCACGCCCGTCAGGTGGTCGAGACCCGCAAGTACGTGGCCGCGTTCCGGTCTGCGGAGCGTGCCGTCACCGTGGCCGGGTTGGGCACTGGCGACCGCCAAGCCGTGCCCACCGCGACCCGTGAGCTGCTGTCCAACGCCGATTATGTCATCGGATCCCAGCCTGCGCTCACGGTCACCCGGCCGTGGATACGCGCCGTGGAGCTGGAACTGCGTCCGGACAACCGCGATGAACTGGTCAACCGGCTGGTTCGGGACATCCGCGCCGGCCTGTGGTCCATGGTGGTGACGCTGGGGGATCCGGCGGAATCCGCCCCCGGCCTTGTTGCCCAACTGGAGCAGGCTGTGGGCAAGGTTTCGATGGTCTCAGCTGCCGGCTTCTACCGGCTGGCCTTGGACTTGGCCGGCATCTCGCCCCTGGACGCCGTCTGCGCCTCCGTGGAGCGCATCGGCGAGGACGCGGGGATACCGGATGCCCACGGTCGCGCGGCGGTGGTGCTGGGGGCGGAATACGCCGGACCGTGGCGGGAGGCTGCCGCTACGTTGATCGCCTCCGGTATCGAGGCTACCCGATCTCTGCGGTACGTCTCAAACCTGTCGGGACAGGCTACCGTGACCGCCGTGACCCTCCGGGATGTGTTGGAAACGGAGATCGGCGACGCTCCCGCGGCAGTGGACTCGGCCCTGATCCTGGAGCAGGCGTGACCACCCCGACCGTCGGTATGCGGCGGGTATAATACTTGGGCAATAACGGATATCAACCGGGTCCGCCGCGCGGCGAACCCAGGATGGAGGAAGAGCAATGGCAGAGCGGATTGGATTTGTCGGGTTGGGGATCATGGGCAAGCCGATGGCGCGCAACCTGATGGCGGCCGGCTACGAGCTGACCGTGTACGACATCGTCGGCGAGCCCGTCGAGGAGCTGGCCACGGAAGGCGCCACCGCGGCATCGTCGCCGGCCGGCGCCGCCCAGGGCAGCGCCCGGACCATCACCATGCTGCCCGACTCGGCCGACTCCGAGCGGGCGATCCTGGGGCCGGAAGGCGTGCTGGAAGGCGCCGACCCTGGATCCGTGATCATCGACATGAGCAGCATCGCCCCCTCCATGTCGCAGAAAATCGGGGCCGCCTGCGCCGATAAGGGCGTGGAGTTTCTGGACGCTCCGGTCAGCGGTGGCGAGCCCGGGGCCATCGCCGGCACGCTGGCGGTCATGGTGGGCGGCGACGAGAGCGTATTTAACGCCTGCGAGCCGCTGCTGCAGGTCATGGGCGGCAACGTCGTGCTCACCGGCGACGTTGGCGCCGGCAACATCACCAAGCTGGCGAACCAGATCATCGTAGCCGCCAACATCGAGGCTCTGAGCGAGGCCATGGTGCTGTCCCAGAAGGCCGGCGTGGACCCCGAACGAGTGTTCAACGCCATCCGCGGCGGCCTGGCCGGCAGCGCGGTCATGGAGGCCAAGGGGCCGATGATGCTGGACCGGAACTTCCGCGCCGGCTTCCGCATCCGCCTGCATCAGAAGGACCTGCGCAACGTGCTCCAAACCGCCACCGAACTCAACGTGCCCCTGCCGGTGACCGCGCTGGTGCAGCAGATGCTCGGTTCCCTGGTCAACGACGGTGAGCAGGACGCCGACCACTCGGCAATCCTCCACTTCATTGAGAAAATGGCCGACGTGGAGGTGAAGCGCGGCGGCTGATATATGCTCAATCTCATCCGGCAGCGCGTCAGGGATTTCGCCGTCGATTGGGCATGGCCGATTTTCTGGGGCCTCGCCACCGCCGTAATCCTATGGGCAGTTTGGTACTTTACCAAAGCGCCTTGCACGACAACGGCGGCCACTAATGGTCTATGCAACCCCAGCGCTATTGCCCGATTTATCGACGTCGAAATCCTGCTGAAGTCCGGGGGCGCCGCGCTGGCCGTGGGCGCGCTCAAAGGAGGTTACGACAGGTATATGATGCGGAGAATGCTCAACGAGGAACGCGAACTGCGGCTTCAGGCCGAGCAGCAACTGGCGGACGAGCGCAAGCGGGTAGCAGACGAGCGTGAGCGGGTAGAGAACGAGCGCAAGCGGGTAGATGAAGCCATGCAGATGGTGGTAGAGCTGGTTGGCGAATTCCGCGCCGATATCCAGCAAGCCGCCGAAGAGCGCCGCCAGCAAGCCGCCGAGGAACGCCGCCAGAATGCGGCCACTCAGCAAGCCTTGCTGGACGCCCTCGCCCGGCTGACGGAACGGGGTAACGGACAAGCCGGGAACGGCAGCGGCTAATCCGGGAACCGCGCCCGGTTCCACGCCAGCGCGGCGCGCAGCCCCTGCTCGGCGCGGATGCGGGCGAACTCGGCGTGCTCGGGCGTGTCCGCCGTGTCAAACTGGGTCATCAGCTCCAGGTTGTGGTTCAGCGCCGAGAGGAACCCGGCCGACTCCAGGGCACGGTTCACGGAGATCTTGGTGGTCTTGATGCCGATGGCGGGAATGTTGCGGATCTTCTGGGCCACCCGCTCGCACTCGGCGATGAGATCATCGTGGGGCACGACGCGATTCACCATGCCCAGGCGCGCGGCTTCATGGGCGTCCACGATGTCCCCGGTTAGCATCATCTCCTTGGCCATCGCCAGGTTTATCGAGTACGGGGTGATCAGGAACGGCGCGCCGTAGCCCAGGCGGATTTCCGGCTCCCCCAGCATGGCCTGATCCGACGCGATCTTGACGTCGCAAACCTGCACCAGCTCGCAGGCGCCGCCCAGGGCGTAGCCGTTGACGGCGGCGATGACGGGCTTGCTCAGGTTCCACACCATCAGGAAGGTCTCGATGTTGTACTTGAGCCGCGAGCGTCGGCCGTCAACCGAAAGCGGCTCGCCGTCGGGTCCACCGGCCTCCGACTCGATGTCGAAACCTGCGGAAAAGGCTCGCCCGGCGCCGGTCAGGATGATCACGCGGACGTCGGGGTTGGCCTCGATGCCCTCCAGCGCCTCGCGGAACTCCGCCATCAGGGTTTGGCTCAAGGCGTTGAGCTTGTCCGGCCGGTTGAGGGTCAGGTAGCCGATGCCGTCCTGCTCGTCGTAAAGCAGGGTTTCAAAAGCCATAAGGCGCTCCTCACCGGCGCCGGATCATGGGCCCGCGCCGACTGATCATTCTTGGCGCTATTACCAACGCAGGGCTACGGCCCGACGATCTCCACCGACTGGATGGTCACCGGGTTAACGGGAGACGATCCCTCGCCGCCAGTCTGGGTTGGCGCAGTGGCGATGGTGTCGATGGTCTCCAGGCCGGCCACGGTTTGCCCGAAGATGGTGTAGTTGGGCGGCAGCGCGTAGTCGGCGTGCATCAGGAAAAACTGGCTCCCGTTGGTGTTCGGGCCGGCGTTGGCCATGGCCATCACGCCCCGCGTATAGGGCCGGTTCACCGGCTCGTCGGCAAAACGGTAACCGGGGCCGCCGCCGCCCGTCCCGGTGGGGTCGCCGCCCTGGATCATGAACCCGGGTATGGTGCGGTGGAAGATGACGTTGTCGTAGAAGCCCTGTCTGGCCAGAAACACGAAGTTGTTGACGGTATTCGGCGCGTCGCCGGTCAACAGCTCGATGGTGATCGGCCCTGCGGTGGTGTTCAGCACCGCGGTGTAGGACGCGCCAGTGTCGATGGACATGGCGGGCGGAGAGGACCATTGCTTGATCGACCGTCCACCGGTCACCACTACGGCGGGCGTGGGCGCGGCGGATGCGCCGGAACCCGAGCCGGAGACGGGCGTTGCCGTTGGTTGTGGGGTCGGCGCGACGGCACTGTCCCCTGCGGGAACGGTCGTAGGCGCTGCCGCGGATTCCGGCTGGCCCAACGGCGGCGGGGTGATGAGGTTGCAGGCCGCGAAACTCAGCGCGGCGATGCCGGCGAGCAGCAGCACGGACAGGATTTTGGTTCGAGTTATCATGGCACCAGGTCAGTAGGGGCGTGTGATCTTGGCCACCTCTTTCAAGGCGTCCAGCGAGAAATCGGCAGACTGGCAGAGGCCGATCGTCTGCTGTTCGTAATCGGCGATGGTGCTGACCATATCCGGGATCCGGTCGGCAAGCTCGAAGGGGATATTGGTGACGCCGTGCTTGTCGCCGTGGAGCAGATCGCCGGTGCGCACCGTCAGGCCGCCCACTTCGATGGGAATGCCCATGTCCACCATGTGAACGTACGCGTGGGACACCGAGACTTCCTTGGCGAAGAACTGGAACCCCAGCTCGCGGACTTCGTCCAGATCGCGTACCGTGCCGTCGGTCGCCACGCCCACAGCGCCCAGGGCCTTGTGGATGTTGGACTGCACCTCGCCCCAATAGGCGCCGATGGGCGGGTTGTCGATGTCGTGCAGCACGATGAACCTGGGTTCGGGCACCGACACGATCAGGTCCCACCAGTCCTCGCGGGCAACGCTCCGACCTTCCGGCCGGTTGGCGGAGATAACGCCGGTGACCGCGTAACCGACCAAAGGCGGGAATTCCTGGAAAACGGTTTTGATCTCCGGCATCATGAAGCCAGCGTTCTTGGGCCGGAAGTTGAACCCCTCGATGGCGTTGCAGATGCTTGGAGAGTCGATTTTGGACAGAGCCTGCAGGGTGGCGTCGCTTACGGTCTGGTACAAAGCGGAACCTCCGGTGATGGCTGACAGAATACGCGCCGGACTGCCGCCGGCGCGCGCACAGGATACCACAAATGCCCGGGCGTCGATGACGCCCGCCTTGATCGGCAGCGTTCCGTTTTAGCCCGGTCCCGTGGTTTCCGGCAACACGGCCTCATTGATATCCACCCAATGCTTCAGCCGCCGCGCCTCCCAATGCTCCGGTACGTCGTCGAGCCGGGGGACGCCAGAGGGCCTGTAAGCGGGGTAGGGGCGGAGTTCAGTTTGGGCTGTCATGGCTCACAGCCCTTTCCAGTCCAAGGGAGTACCGCAGTACCCGACGTTCCCAAGGTTGCGTACCCAGTCGATAAATTCCTGCACAACTTCATCAGGGAAATTGGCTTTATGCCCCATTCCCTTCTTGCATATGCTGTGCCTTCGAAACGCAGGGATCTCAGGCCCATCACCGCCCCAATAAATGAAGTCGTCACTGATGAGAACCTTATTGGCCTTCGTATCGCGGTCGATGTTGGCCTGATTCTGTCTTCCGTTTATCAGGCTGTGGTGAGAGTCCTCTTGGCGCCATTGCCCGGTCGTTGGGTCCCGGTAGTAAATATTGTCCCCGAAGGACTGTTTCAGGCTCCCGCGTAAGTTGGGGCGCTTCTGCCGAAAGCGCGGGTCATCCCAATATCGCTCAAACGACAGTATTTCGCTCACGCGCATGGCGTACACCAAGCGTCCGTCTCGACCCTTGGATTTGGATCCTGTTCCGATAATCCAGTCGCCTATGGCAACGCTCTTTCGCATGTCGGGCTTGCAAGTCGCCAGAGTGCAGAAGCCATAGAACGGATTCGGGGCAAATCCGTAGTCTCTGGCTACCACATAGGAGTGCAGTTTTGGGATCATACGCATCATCGGCAAGAATGCCTGGGGATTGAACGGTAGCCGGCTTCTTGCCCATCCTGCGTATGGGAATCGTCCGCTTCGCCTTTGATTGCGTCGATGATGCTTTCACCGTTCCAGCCGACTACAGCATCTCCGTATCGTTCCAAAGCATCTGGAAGTTCGCAATCTTTCGCACCCCATTCCCAAACTCCAACAATCCTTTTTCCTTCCCGATGAGCGCATTCTATTTCCCAGTTTACCCAATCGCTGTTCTTCGTCTCGGGGGAAACGTACACGACGAGGACGCTGGCCCATTCAATGCGGGGCTTAAGTATCCCGTATTTGATGTATTCCTCGTTGCTAGCCCCGTTAAACTTGCCGGTAGTAATTGAACCATCACGGCAATTCATGCCATGCCGCGCCACCAAGTCCTTCAGACGGGGCAGACCTTCGTCGTCCTCGTGTATGTGGCTGATGAATACGTTCCTGGTTTCTCCTGGCATTGCTAACTGTCTCCTTGCTGACTTATCGATAGCTGGACCGACCAGCAGTGTGGTTTGTACAGGTGGCACTAATTCTGCCAACCTCGGCGGCAATCACCCCGCCGGTTATTTGCAAACAGGTCAAGGCCGTCATCCGGCCAGGGAGTCTTGTTTCTTCGCTGGTACGCTGTATGAATTTTCGGCAGGATTTTCTTGGATAGCCCGCTTTTGGGCCAGTCGTAAATGACCGCGAAAGGATCATTGCCGCCGATGTTGCGCGCCAGCCTAGGTGGTATCAGTCGGGGATTGCGGTCTTGAGGCCTCTTGCGATAGTCCGGGTGATTAGGCAGCAACAGGCCCAACAGCCCACACCGCTGATTGTTTCTCCGGTCAATGATGCTAGCCGAAATTTCCCAATCCAAGTGTTTGCGCTGCCAGGTGCAAGGGCCTATCAGTACTATGGTGACGGTGGCGTCCGCGATGTGGTCATCGCGGATTCTCCGGCGTATTTCGTCCAATGGGAGATTCTCGTCGTGTATGTCTCCCAGGCTGACCGACTTGTCTATGGCCTTGCTGTCCAATGCTTGAATCAGCCGGTCTTTGTATTCCTGGTCGTCCGCATGATAGTAGCTGATGAATACCTTGTACCTGGCTATGTTGGCTGCCATGTATCTGTCCTCGATTTAAGTATCAGCCGCCACGCCAACAGCAGCAGGCGGACGGCAACCGCATGGAATGGCGGCACCGAACAGGGCCTGAACATCGTCTTACGACATGGGCTGTTGACAGTCTGGCCGGCCTGTAAGCTGATCATATCCACCAGCAGCCCATCCGTTTCCTGCTCCAATCCAAATTATATCAGCGCGGATATCCTCCAGGGGGCCGATTATCGTAGAGACATCGAGCCGAACTGCCAGTTCCGCGCCGCTCACGTCCCGGGGCAGCCTCATGGAGTGAAAACCTCCTCGCGTACGAAATGCAACCGTATGATCCGGGGCCGGGAAGCGGTAACGTCAAAGAAGCAAGCTACGGCTTCTTTGACGTTACAGCGGATCTCTTCGAGGGAATCCCCCTGGGTGTGTATGCCGTACCCCAGGGCGCTCGCGGCAAACCCACCGTCCACCTCGTCCTCGGTTACCTCAAAGATAATTTCAGTTTGAGACATGGTTATCTCCTGTCGCATCGGGCTGTAATCGCCTCTTCATCCGACTATCTCCGCCAGCAGCCCGTCCGTCTCCCGCTCCAAAGCCAGCATATCAGCGCGTATGTCCTCCGGCGACACGGCTCGCCAGCGGCGCTTGCTGGCCGCCCTAGCCGGCATATCGGCAGGGTCTTGATTTTGAGCATCTCCCAATGCGCGATAGCGTTCCGTTTCAGGTGGTTTATTCTGTCAAGTGCTGTTGCCGGTGCGGGTAGGCGCGAATAGTTATCGCCCTACGGAGAAAACCGCCTGAATTGCAACGCTACCGCGTGGGTCCGTCATCGTCGGCCACACCAGGGCCGGTGTTATACTGGGAACATAAGCCAAGGGACTGGGTATAACGGGTTGGCCGGGGGAAGGTTATGACCGTTCTGGTAACCGGGGCCACGGGGCTGTTGGGTCGGCGGGTGGTCCATCAACTGCTGGAGACCAACCACGAAGTGCGCGTAATGGTGCGCCGTCCGGGCAGCGAGAGCGTGTTCGACACCCCGCCGACGGATTTGTGCTACGGAGACGTGAGCGACCCCGACGCCCTGGCTGAAGCCTGCCGCGACGCAACCGCAGTGATCCACCTGGTGGCGGTGATCCGCGGCGGCCCGAGGCAGTTCGACGCCATCAACCGTCAGGGCGCTGCCAACGTGGTCGAGGCTGCCAAAGCCGCCGGCTCCGTAAAACGGTTCATCCACGTGAGCGCGCTCGGCGCCGACAACCGGCCACGGCTCCAGTATTTGCACTCGAAATGGCAGGGAGAGCAGGCAGTGGTAGGCAGCGGGCTGCCCTACGTGATCCTGCGCCCATCGCTGATCTTCGGCCCGGGCGACGAGTTCACCACGGCGGTGGGGGCGCTGGTGCGCACCATGCCCATCGTGCCCGTAATCGGTTCCGGCAACAACCGCCTGCAGCCCATCCACGTTGACGACGTTGCGCGATGCATCGCCCTTTCCGTCAGCGGCAACATCCGTGGGAACCATACCATCGAAATCGGCGGGCCGGAGCAGTTGTCCTACAATGAGATCGTGGGTGTCGTGGCGCGGACGCTGGACCGCAAAGCGCGCCGCGTGAACGTGCCGCTCTGGAAAATGCGCCTGCCGGTGACCATCATGGAAAAGCTGACGCCCCGGGCCCCGATCAATCGCGCCATGCTGCAACTGGTAACACTGCGGAACGTGGCTGAACCGAACTCCGTGGAGCGCGCCTTTGGGTTCCGGCCCCGGCCCCTCTACGGGAACATCGACCACATCCGGGACATCACCGCCGGCCAGGCCATCCGCATCAACCTGGGCCTGGCCGCAGGCAGCTAGCAAGCATCGTGCCGTCAAGTTACGAGGATTCGGTCGCCCGGTTGCTGGGCCTGGTTGACCACGAGCGTTCGGTCCCAGCGCAGCCGCGGCAGAAGCGCATCTACGACCTGCGCAACGTGGAGCGACTGCTTGCGCGAATGGGAAACCCGCACCGGCGGCCCGGGGTGGCGCACGTGGCGGGTACCAAGGGGAAGGGCAGCACGGCCGCCATGGTGGAGTCCATCGCGCGGGCGGCCGGATATTCCACCGGATTCTATTCCTCGCCGCACCTGCACTCCTTCTGCGAGCGCATCCGACGGAACGGAAAGCCGGTCTCCCGGAACAAATTCGCGGAGATGACCGACGCGGTATGGCCGCACCACCTGGACAACGCCGCCGACCCCGAGGCCGGGCCGGCGACCCTGTTCGAGTACCTGACTGCCATGGGTTTCCAGTGTTTCGCCCAGGACGGCGTCGACGTCAGCGTGATCGAGGTCGGCTTGGGCGGCCGTCTGGACGCCACCAACGTAGTAACCCCCGTGGTCAGCGTCATCACCCCCGTGAGCCTGGACCACATGGCCATCCTGGGCGACACCATCGGGGAGATCGCGGCGGACAAGGCCGGCATCATCAAGCCGGGCGCGCCCGTGGTGGTCGGGCCGCAGTTCCCCGAGGCCATGGAATCCATCGAACGGGCCGCCACCGAACAGTCGGCTCCGGTGGTGCGGGTGGGCGAAGCCATCGCCTGGGATGTCGAGCACGCCTCAGCGGACGGCCAGCTCCTGGAAATACGCGGCCGGCGGGACACCTACCGTTTGCGTCTGCCCCTGCTGGGGGATTTCCAGGGAGCAAACGCGGCCACGGCAGTCGGGGCCGTAGAGGCCCTGGTCGACGCTGGATATGCCGTCGACCGCCGCGCGATCATCGCCGGGCTGGAGACTGTGGAGTGGCCCGGACGCATGGAAGTCCTGGCCCGAGAGCCGACGCTGGTGGTGGACGGCGCGCACAACGACCACTCCGTGGCCACGCTGCTGGCAACCCTGGAGACCTACGTGCCCCATCGGAACCTGATCGTGGTCGCAGGATTCTCTCGGGACAAGCAGGTGGACGCGATGGTCGAACTGCTGGCGCCGCGGGCGCGCCGGGTGATCGCCACTCGCTCGCGGCATCCCCGCTCCATGCGGCCGGCGGAGATCGCCGAGCAGTTCCTTGGCCAGCAGGTGCCGGCGGAACGGGTTGAAGTCATCGCGCATACGGACGATGCCATAGCCAGGGCCGTGGCCTCGGCGGACGCGGATGACCTGGTGCTGGTCACGGGATCACTATTCGTCGTCGCCGAGGCCCGCGAGGCGGTCCTGGGCATCGAACCGGAGACTTATCCCGACCTGCTGCCGCCCGATTTACGTTGACCCGAACCCGACTGCTACAATTGTCGCCATGATGCACACCGAAAACGGGCGGCGGCGCGTGGTGGTGACCGGCCTGGGCGCGATCACCCCCCTGGGCCTGAGCGCGGACAAGTTCTGGGATAACCTGGTGGCCGGCGTGTCGGGCATCGGGCCGATGACCCTGTGCGATCCGACGGACTACCCCTGTCAGATCGCGGGGCAGGCTGATGATTTTGACGCCACCGACTACATTGACCGGCGCGAGGCCCGCCGCATGGCCCGCTTCTCGCAGATGGCCGTAGCCGCCGCCTTGCAGGCCGTGGCCGATGCCCAACTGGACATGGAGCAGGAAGACCCCTACCGCGTGGGCGTGCTCCTGGGCAACGGAAATGGCGGCTTCCCCACGCTGGAGGAAAACTGCCGGATCCTGGCTGACCGGGGCGGGATGCGCATGTCGCCGTTCTTTTTCCCGATGGTCCTGCCGAACATGGCGGCGGCCAACGTCAGCCAATACGTCGGCGCGCGCGGCTACAACTCCACGGCGACCACCGCCTGCGCCGCGTCCAACAACGCCATCGGCGAGGCGCTCCAGGCCATACGGCACGGCGTGGCCGACGTCATGGTCACCGGCGGCGCGGAGGCCGGCATCAGCCAGCTCGGGTTGGCCGGCTTCGCCGTGATGCGCGCCCTGAGCACCCGCAACGACGAGCCACAGCGGGCCAGCCGGCCCTTCGACGCCGAAAGGGATGGGTTCGTCCCCGCCGAGGGAGCCGGCATCCTGGTTCTCGAGGAGTTGGAGCGCGCCCGGGCGCGGAGAGCAAACATCCTGTGTGAACTGGTCGGCTTCGGGGCCACGTCGGACGCCGGCCACCTGGTGCAGCCACAGGAGACCGGAGAAAGCGCCGCGCGAGCCATGGCGGGAGCCTTGGCCGATGCGGGGCTGGACACCAGCGACGTTCACTACATCAACGCCCACGGCACGTCCACGCCGCTGAACGACGCGGTGGAGACGGTTGCCATCAAGCGCCTGTTCGCTGAGCAGGCTTACCGGGTTCCGATCAGCAGCACGAAAGGCATGATCGGCCACGCCCTGGGCGCGTCGGGCGCGCTGGAGGCGGTGGCCTGCGTCAAGACCATCACGGACCGGCGCATCCACCCCACGGTGAACCAGGAGTCGCCTGACCCCGACTGCGACCTGGACTACGTGCCCAACCAATCGCGGGCGGCCGACGTCGACGTGGTGCTGTCCAACGCCTTCGGGTTCGGCGGACAGAACGCCTGCCTGGTTTTCCGGCGCTGGGAGGAATGATCCCGCGCTCGATGCCGGATCAAAAATCCGCCGGCGCATTTGCGTGACGCCGGCGGCAATAGTGTTCGGGATTTTGACGAAGCCTGCCGGCTAGCCGGCGGCGGCCTCCGCGGTTTGTCCGGCGAGCATCTCGTCGAGCATACGCTGCAAGGCCATTATGTGGCTGCACACCCGTCGGGTCGCGAAGAAGGCGCACTCGCATCGCCACTCCCCGTCACGGTAGGAGACCCGGTAGGTGTTGTGGTTGCCGATGAAGGAAGCCTCGAAGGTGTGGATGTTCACCCGCTCCGGCTCCTCGGCGTACCTGCGCGCTTTGTCAACCTTGCCGATGTAACTCGAACTCATTTCAACCCCCGCAGTGTGATAGGACGGGGATGAAACCCCGCCCGTCACCTAATGGTACTGTCAACGGCCGGAACTGGTCAACCGGCTGTAACCACGCGCAACAGTCAAAGCCGCGGATAGCTGACTTACCGTCAGTCTTGCCCGGCGTACGCTGAAAGTCCCCATTCGCCGGCCGGGCGTCACACGGGGACTCCCGATTTATGCTACTGACCCGGGCGCAGCCGGAGCAGTTCCGCTTGCAGTTCCCGCACCTGGGCCTCGGCGGCGTCGGCCCGGGCCGCTTCTGCATCGGCCCGGGCTTCGGCGGTGTCGGCCCGGGTGGTTTCGCCGGTGAGCGTCGGGACGTGCTCCCCCGTGGCTGGGTCGTGCCAGCCCAGGCGACCATCCTCCACCCTCAAGATCAGGTTCAGCGCCGCGCTGTATCCCTCAAACATCCCCGGAGCGATTTCAGCAATCTCGATCTCCTCGTATCGGCCTTCCACCAGCTGATACCCCCGCAGGACGAACCCATAGAACCGCCCTTCACTGTCAAACAGCCAGTACTCGCCCACCCCCAGCCGCTCGTAGTAGTCCTTCTTCACCCCCCGGTCAGCGTTGGCGGTGCGCTGGGACGCTACTTCCAGGATAAAGTCCGGCGGCTTGCCCTGTTCGGAGACGGAGTAGCCGTTGCGGGCTTCGTAAGCGGCGGGGTCAACGTCGAAGGCCACCAGCAGATCCGGGTAGCGGCAGTCGTTAGGGTCGTAGTCTGGTCCGAGGATAACGTAGCGGTCGCCAGTAACCAGGGTGGTATCGTGGTTGCCCAGGTACTGCGACAGGTAGTGCGTCTGGCCGGGTTCATGCAAGTGTTTTACGGAGGTCATGTCGTCAGGGAGGCGCTGCGGGATGTCGGGAAGGATGAAGAGCGGGGCCGACGGTTGGGTTGGCAGCGCGGCAGTTCGGGTAGTGGTCATGTTGAACCTCGACGGGCCGGGTTGGCGCGGATCAGACGACAATGCGCAACTGTACTCGTGGAACGAATCATAACACCGCGTCAGCGCGCCGGGCGGCTCATTGTCGGTTTCTTTGGCTGCCGATGGGATCACCCCACCGCCCCGGCCTCCTCCCTTCGCGCGAGCGGCAGCGCCAGGAACAACACCGCCGCCGCCGCGAACAGCGCGCCGATGTAGTAGATCGAAGCCTCGAACCCAATACTTTCGTACAGCGCTCCCGCGATCAGCGGCGACGCCACCGACATCAGGAATGCGAACGACTGCACGACGCCCAGACCGGTGGACGCCACGTCCCGGCCCACCACGTCGAAAACCGTGGCCGTCAAAATCGGCTGGTCGGGATAGAGGAACAACCCCAGCAGCGCGATCACGATGGTGAGCGGAATCCCAGTGTCGAACACCGTCAGCGCCAGGGTCGCCAGGCACGACCAGACCAGCCCCGGCACCAGCACCTGCTTGCGTCCAATACGGTCGGATAGCGCGCCCGCCGCCGGCTTGGCCACCAGCCCCACGGCAATCAGCAGCCCGATGTGGAACCCCCGGTTGGCCGGGCCCATGTCCAGGTCGTTCCCCAGGTACAGCGGCAGGATGGTAACCAGCGCCACCAGCGCCATGCTGCGCAAACCGCGCACCACGGTCAGTACCCACAGCGCCGGCGTCCTCAGCAGGCCGCCGGTCGCATCCACCCGTTCCGACAGCGTAACCACGGGTTCATCCCGGCCTCGACCAATGTTGCGGAGGGACCAGATGGCGCACGCGGCCAGGAAGAACGGGACTATCGCGTACACGCTGAGCAACTCGCGCCAGCTCAAAAACGCCAGCAGCGCCCCGGTGGCAACCGGGCCAGCCACGTCGCCCACGCTCCCGCCGACGCCGTGGGCCGACAGCGCGACCCCCCGACGTTCGGGGAAGTGGTGAGAGAGCGACGCCGACGCCGGCAGGTGCCAGATGGAATGGGAGATCGCCACCACCGCCATGCCGATCAGAAGCAGCGGATACACCGGCGACACGCCCATTGCCAGGCACCCCAGGGCCGCAACCCCCAGGCACGCCGCCAGGAGCGGTCCCCAATACCGCCGCAGGATGTCCACCACCACGCCGGCGGGAAGGGCCACCAGCCCGGACGCCAGTTCCCGCGCCGACATGATGCCGCCAACCCCAACGGTGTTGAGCTGGAAGGTCTGCTGGATCTCGGGCAGCGCAACCACGAAGCTCTGCACGATCCAATGGAACACCACGTGCCCGGTGGCCAGTCCGGGAATTATGATCCGGCCTCCGAGAGCGGGGGACGGTTCTGCCGGTGGGTGGGCTGTTTCCGGGTTCTGCATGGTCGCAGTCGGCTAGTGCCTAACGGCCTCGTTGGACGGCGCAGCGCCGTGTCCGGCCAGCGGTGGCTGCCCAGTATAACAACCAATTCCCTGAGCGCGAGCGCCGCCGGGTGAGGATTGAACATCAACCATACGATGGCCGCACTGCTCCATCGAAAACTTCGAGATGTATCGTATCCGACGCTAACGGATCAACTCTTGCCGCAAATGAGACACCATAGCAGATATGACGTTCCTTGACTTTGACTAGGGCCAACACTAGGATATGGTTAGGGCAAAATATCCCGAGCCAACGCTCGGACGGATTGAGGAGGATCTATGTTAGAAGTCGTCCTTGCCGTCCTGGCGGCAGCAGGGCTAGCAACAGGGATAGCAGCGGTGGTTTGGCTGCTGCTGTCGACCAAGAAAGGCGGAAATCAACTCGAACGCAGCCGCGAGGAGGCTGCCGACACCATCACCCAGGCCGAAGAGGAAAAGCGCACCATCCTCCTGCAAGCGCAGGAAGAGGCGCTGAAAATCCGCGAGGCCGGTGACAAAGAAATTACGGAGCAACGGCGCGAACTCAACCGCATGGAGCGCCGTTACATCCAGCGAGAAGAACAGCTCGACCGCAAACTGGAGTCCTTGGAGGAGCAGGAATCGGAACTGGAACAGCGGGAATCGCACGCCAAGTCCGAGTTGCAGAAGGCCGAGGACCTGAAACACCAGCACAACCGGGAGTTGGAACGGATCGCATCGTTGTCCATCGACGAAGCGCGAGACATCGTGCTGAAGCGTGGCGAAGAGGAAGCATCTCACGAACTGGCTCGCCGCTACTATGAGTTGGAGAAGGAACACCAAACCCGGGCCGACGACAACGCCCGACGCATCCTCACCCTCGCCATAAACCGTCTTGCCACCGACGTGGTGTCGGAGAGCACGACTACTGTTGTTTCCCTGCCCAACGATGAGATGAAGGGTCGTCTCATCGGCCGCGAAGGACGTAACATACGGGCCCTCGAGGCCCACACTGGCGTGGACATCATCGTTGACGACACGCCCGGAATCGTAACGCTATCCTGCTTTGACCCGGTTCGCCGGGAGATCGCCAGGCTGGCCATGACCCAACTGGTCAAGGACGGGCGCATCCAGCCCGCCCGCATCGAGGAAGCGGTCAACCGCGCCGAACGCGACATCGAAGAGACGATGTGGCGCGCCGGCGAGGAGGCCACCTTCGAGGTTGGAGTGAGCGGGCTGGACCCCGAGCTCATCAAGCTGCTGGGGCGGCTCAAGTATCGCTACAGCTACGGCGAAAACGTGCTAACCCACTCCATCGAGGTGGGCCTTCTGGCCGGAATGCTGGCCTCCGAGGTCGGCGCCAACGTGCAGACGGCCCGGGCCGGCGGCCTGCTCCATGACATCGGCAAGGCATTGACCCACGAAATACCCGGCCCGCACGCCGAGATCGGATACGACCTGACGACCCGAAACGGCGTCGGTTCGCTGGTCTGCAACTGCGTGCGCGAGCACCACGACGACGACCACTCCAGCATCGAGTCGTTCCTGGTGGCTGCCGCCGACGGAATCAGCGCCGCCCGCCCTGGCGCGCGCAAGGAATCCATCGAGCAGTACACCCGACGCCTGCGTGAGCTGGAGGACACCGCCTACAGTTTCGACGGCGTGCAGCGCGCCTTCGCCATCCAGGCCGGCCGCGAGGTTCGCGTGATGGTGAGCCCCAACGACGTCGATGACGTGGCCTGCGCCAGCCTGGCGCGAGACATCGCGGGCAAGGTATCCAAGGACTTGCAATTCCCCGGCCAGATCAAGGTCACGGTGATCCGCGAAACCCGCGAGGAAAGCATCGCCAGGTAGCAGCCGTTTGAAAACGACGACGCGATTACGAGGGGCGACCGTGCGTCGCCCCTTGCCGCGTAGCACTTTTCGGATCATGTTATGCGTGTCTTGATGATTGGGGACATAATCGGCAAGCCGGGCCGGAGCGCTCTTTCCCGGTTGCTGCCCAACCTGCGTCGCGAGTTGGACATCAACCTCGTCACCGCCAATGCTGAGAACACCGCCGGCGGGTTCGGTCTCACCCCCAAAACGGCCAACGCCCTGTTGCAGGCCGGCGTCGACGTGATGACCTCGGGCAACCACATCTGGGACAAGAAGGATATCCTGCCTCACATGGAGGAGTTGCCCCTGCTGCGTCCGGCCAACTACTACGGCGCGCCGGGCCGCGGTTGGATGATGTTCGGCGGCGTTATGGTAATGAACCTGCAGGGTCGGGTGTTCATGCCCCCCATCGACTGCCCCTTTCGCGAAGCCGACAAGCGGCTGGCCGAAGCGGAAACCGAGCTGGGTTTCGCCCCGAAAACCGTGGTGGTGGACTTCCACGCCGAGGCCACGTCCGAAAAGCAGGGCCTTGCCTGGTATCTTGACGGCCGGGTCAGCGCGGTAGTCGGGACCCACACCCACGTCGCCACGGCCGACGCGCGCATCATGCCGGGGGGCACCGCCTACGTCAGCGATCTGGGCATGACCGGCCCCCAGGACTCGGTCATCGGCACCGAAGTCGCGCCGGTGCTGGAGCGTTTCCGCACGGGCCTGCCCCAGCGGTTCGAACCGGCCAAGGGCGCGTGCATCCTGAACTCCGTGCTGATCGACATCGACGACGACACCGGCCACGCCACGGACATCGTGCGCATCGACCGTCGCATCGACTAGGAGTTACGGACTTGAGCCTGTCATTGCAAGCGAAGCGCGGCAATCTCGCACTCGGACCTGTCATTGCAAGCGAAGCGCGGCAATCTCGCACTCGGATCTGTCATTGCGAGCAAAGCGCGGCAATCTCGTACTCGGACCTGTCATTGCGAGCAAAGCGCGGCAATCTCGTAGCGCGAGCAGGCTCTCAACCCCAAAACTCCTATAGACGTATAACGAGAACAGCGCCCACGCATACCGGGAGACCTGATGGCAATTTCCGTTGACCTGCACCTGCACACCACCGCGTCGGACGGACGGCTGACGCCCACCGAGTTGGTGGAACTCACCGCGTCCAAGGGACTGCGGACCATTGCGGTGAGCGACCACGACACCACGGCGGGCCTGGAAGAAGCCCAACGGGCGGTGAACCGGATCCCCGGCATGCGCCTGATCCCCGGCATCGAGCTCAGCTGCGACGTTCCGGGCGGCGAAGTGCACATGCTCGGCTACTTCATGGACATCGAAGACGCCGGATTCCAGGGCATGCTGGCCGAGTTCCGCGAAGGCCGCCTCGCCCGCGGCGAGGGCATGGTGCGCAAGCTGGCCGAATTCGGCATGGAAATCGAGTGGGAGCGGGTGCTTGAGATCGCCGGCGACGCCTCGGTGGGGCGGCCGCACATCGCGCAGGCCCTGGTCGAGAAGGGTTATTTCCCCGAGCCGTCGGAAGCTTTCCGGGAATACCTGGGCCGCAACGGCAAGGCATACGTGGAGCGATCCAAGCTCACGCCGCCCGACGCGGTGAAGCTGCTGAACAACGTGGGCGGCATCGCTGTCTTCGCGCACCCCTGGTTCGAGCGGCGGGGCAACGAGCCCGAGCCGGAACAGTCGCTGATCGAGACGGTGGAGGAACTCAAGGCCGCCGGTCTGCACGGCATGGAAGTCCATTACGCCATGTATGACGAGGCGACGGTGGACTGGCTGGCCGACGTGGCGCGGGCCTATGACCTGATCCCTTGCGGCGGCAGCGATTATCACCACAGCGGGAACGCGCGCGAGCCTTTGCCCGGCGTCAACGGGCCGCCCATGGAAACGGTGGAGCGGCTGGAGGAATCTGCCCGCCAGTTGGCGTCGCGCCGGTAGCGTGCGACCGCATCAGGACCGGGCAACGGTGGGGTTGCCGATATGTCGGGCGATGCGGCAACGCTGATCGGCCTGTGGGTGGTCGCCTATCTCATCGGAGCGCTTCCGGTATCGTACCTGCTGGGTCGGGCCCTGGGGGGAATCGACCTGCGGCAGCACGGCAGCGGCAACGTGGGGGCCAGCAATTTCGCCAGCCAGATGGGCCGGAAGTGGTGGCTGCCCATCGCGACCATCGACATGGGACGCGGCGCCGGGCCGATTGTTGTCGGCCATTTTGTGCTGGGCCTGTCGGACTTTGCCTGGTGGCTGATGCTGACCCCGCTGTTCACCATTTTGGGCAACAACTGGTCGCCCTTCCTGCGGTTCACCGGGGGCCGCAGCGTTGGCGCATGGGCCGGCGGAATATTGGGAATGTCGCCGATCTTTTTCGCGGCCGGCCTGGTCTTGTACGTGCTGGGATGGCGCGTGACGCGGCGGTCGGCGGAATGGATGCTCGTGGTGATGATTGCCCTGCCGGCGATGGCGATAGCCTGGCCGGAGCGGTTGCTGCTGGTGGGCGGAAACGAGCAGCTTGCAGTATTCACCGCGGCAGGGGCGGTCCTGATACTGGCAAAACGACTGGCTTCAAACGGCCAACCGGCGCCCGAGGACCTGTCCCTGGGCACGGTACTGCTCAACCGACTCCTCCGGGACCGGGACATCGCCGACCGGGAGAAGTGGCTCGCGCGCACCACCGAGTATCTGAACGACGCGAGGTAACTAGAAAAGGCGTCGCCACAGCCGCAACCCACGAGATTTCGTGCCCGGTTACAGCGTCCTGCGCCACACTTCGCCTATCACATATACCCAGATTGGGAGTAACGTCATTGCGAGCGCAGCGTGGCAATCCCGTCGCTGGAGGATCGATCGTTCCGACGATGAGATCGCTGCGTCGCTGGCTCCTCGCGATGGCAGACTGGATACACGTGAGAGCGAGCATACATTGACACACCGACGATAATGGTTACGCACCAGGGGATAACGAGGATATGGCAGAACAGCACACCGATTCTCAGGCGATTACCTGTCACTGGCACCCGGCGGTGCCCACGGGCCTGTCGTGCAGCCAGTGCCGGCGGCCGATCTGCACCGACTGCCTGGTGCAGGCTCCCGTGGGCATCCGCTGCCGGGAGTGCGGGAGGCCGGTGCCGTTACCGACCTTCGACGTGCGGCCGGCAAACTACGCCAAGGCGTCAGTCGTGGCCGCAGTAATCGGTGTGATCGGCGTGATCCTGTGGCTGACGCTCATGTTCTTCACCGGTACGCGCCTGATTTCGCTCGTGGTCACGCCCGTGGTCGTGGGTTATGCAGCCGGCGAGATCATCAGCCGGGTGGTCAACCTGAAACGCAGCAAGGGGCTGATGTACATCGCCGGCGGAACGGTGGTGCTCAGCTCGCTGGTGGCCATGATGTTGACCGGAGGCCTGGTGTTGAGCCTGTGGGGCATCCTCGCCCTCATCCTGGGCGTGCTGATCGCCATCGCCCGGGTCCGGCTGTAAGGGCGCGTGCAGGCTGGGGCCTGTTGACACATTCCGTCAGTCCGGCGAAAGCCGGAATCCAGAGCGTACTGAATAAGGCCAACGTTTCTGTGCCGGTCAGGTAGCCGCAGAGTTCTCCGCCCACAGCCGCCGCACAGTGTCCCGGGTCACGCCGGACCGAAAGCCGCGACGCTGTAGGTAGTCCCACATCTTACGGTGGAAATCCGCATAGGGCATTGCGCCCCGAGCGAGCAATCTCTGGGCGCGTCGCTCTCCCGCGCGATAGGCGGCGTCAGACTCGTCCAGACCGGCCAGCGCGTCGTCGATGATGGGTTCGGCGATCCCCTTGGCGCGCAGCTCCCGGCGGATCAGCGAGGACCCGCGCGGTTTGCGCCGGTCACGGCTCTTGCGCCACTGCCTGGCATACTCCGCGTCGTCCAGATAGCCGTAGCGTTTGAGGGACGTCAGGGTCTGCTCAACGACGGGCTGATCGAAATCTCGCCCCACCCGCCGCCGGACCTCGGCAACCGTCCTCGGTTTGAAGCTCACATAGCGCAGCGCAACCTGTAGGGCATCCGGATAGGAAGCCGACTTCTCCGGAGTCCGCATGTCGCACCTCCAACCGCGCGCTTTGCCAGCGCCGCCAACTAAGACGAGTGTCAGCCCCGCTAGAGCCTCATACGTACCCACTTGGCCCAATCTGTCATTGCGAGCGCAGCGTGGCAATCTCGTCGGGTTAACGGTCGTCGCTGCGGCAACGAGATCACTGCGTCGCTGCGCTCCTCGCGATGACAAAATGGGTACGTATGAGGTTCTAATTCAGGCTGACGGAGTTGGGGTTGGCGATGTACGCCGCGGCATCGGTAGCCGAGCCGTCCAAGTGACCATTGCCGTCTGGCAGGTCTTCTTCGGGCAACTCGTCACCGCGTATCAGGGCCTCGATCTCGTCGGCGATTTCGCTGTGCTCCAGGAGGAAGTTCTTGGAGTTTTCCCTGCCCTGTCCCAGGCGGGTCTCGCCGTAGGAGTAGAAGGCGCCAGCCTTTCTGATGATGTTCTGGTTCACGCCGATGTCCAGCAGGTCCCCCATCTTACTGATGCCCTGGTTGAACATGATGTCGAACTCGGCCACGCGGAAGGGCGCCGCGACCTTGTTCTTCACGATCCGGGCGCGGACCCGGCTGCCGATGATCTCCGATCCCTGCTTCAGCGACTCGCTGCGTCGCAGGTCAATGCGCACGGAGCTGTAGAACTTGAGCGCCCGCCCGCCGGGAGTGACCTCGGGGCTGCCGTAGCTGATGCCGATCTTCTCGCGGATCTGGTTGATGAATACGACGGCGGTGCGGGATCGGTTGATGGTGGCGGTCAGCTTGCGCAGGGCCTGTGACATCAGGCGGGCCTGCATGCCGACGTGCACGTCGCCCATGTCGCCCTCAATCTCGGCCTGGGGAACCAGCGCGGCCACGCTGTCGATGACCACGGCGTCGACAGCGCCGCTGCTGACCAGCTTCTCGGTTATGTCCAGCGCCTGCTCTGCGGAGTCGGGCTGGGAGATGAGCAGGTCGTTCAGGTCAAGGCCGCAGTTGGTGGCGTACTGCGGATCCAGGGCATGCTCGGCGTCAATGTAGGCGGCGAGGCCGCCCATGCGCTGGGTCTCGGTCATGATATGGATGGCAAGGGTGGACTTGCCGGCCGACTCCCCACCGTAGATCTCGGTGACGCGGCCGCGGGGCAGTCCGCCGACGCCCAGGGCCAGGTCCAGGGACAGCGAGCCGGTGGGGATCACGTTGGTGATGAGGTGGGCGACCTGCTCGTCGCCGCGCATCACCGCGCCCTTGCCGTGGTCCTTTTCGATGCGACCCAGGGCGACCTCAAGGGCGGCCAGCTTGTTCTTGTCGAGATTCAGGGTTTCGGGGTTGATTGCCATCGTTAGCCTCCCGCACGGCTGGTTTGCACTTACGGGAAGTTTAGCACGCGCGTTCCATTCATGCAATGGAGCAATGTCATTATTTTTGCGGGATTTACGGGGCGCACGGCCCCGGGGCTAGAAGTCTCAATACCCGCCTTCGAACCCAATGGTCACGACGCCGTTCTCGACGATGATCGGGGTGATCCGCTCGCCGCCGGAGAGCTCCAGGAGCGCCGGCACTTGGTCCGGCTGCTTGGACACGTCAATCTCGGTGTAGGCCACGCGCTGCCGACGGTAGTGCATCTTGGCCTGCGCGGAGAAGGGACAATCGGGATGGGTGTAGAGGATGATTTCGGTATCGTTGGCGGTAGTCAATTTGCTCTCCTAATGGTCCTGTTCGGAAGTAGAGAACCCGCTGAGGGATATCAGGATGCCCAATTCTACGCAGGGGCCGGGGATTACGCAACGCAAGAACGGAGCAGGTAACTGTTCAGGGTTGCGGGGGTCGTCATTGCGAGCGAAGCGTGGCAATCCCATTGGTGCAAGGGAATCCTTTGGGGCAGACGACGCTGATACGATGTCGAGATTGCCACGGCGCATGCGCCTCGCAATGGCAACCCCTGAATCCTGAACGGTTACAGACGGGCCGGCAACATTGCCCGCACACGTTGGAGACGCTATCCTGTAAAAGCGTCAGGAGCATCCGCATATGACCACTCAGCAGTATCAACAGACCAGCGTGCATTTCCTGGCGCAGGCCAGACGGGAACTGGCTGACGGCGATCTCCCACAGGCATCTGAGAAGGGCTGGGGCGCTACTGTCCAGATCCTCAAGGCTGTCGCCGAACAGCGCGGCTGGGAACACAGCCGGCACCGACATCACCTCGTTACGGCCAGCCGGCTCAGGTCTGAGACCGGCGACGGCGACATCCGCCGCTGGTTCAATACAGCCAGTGCCCTCCACGAGAACTTCTACGAGAACACAATGCCGGCTCTCGAGGTCGCGGAAAGCCTGGATGATGTCGAAGCCCTGCTGGGCAAGCTCGCACCACTGCTGGACCAGGCGTAGTATCATCCGCTGTGCCCCGACGAGCAGCGAAGTCGCCTATCCGCTGATGGGTACCCAGTAGCCGGCCTTGCACGCTCAGACCGGCACCGTCTGGGCTTCCAGCACTTCGTTGACCACCGACTCCTGGCTGCGTTCCCGCAGGCGGGCCATGCTCTTGAGGATGATGCGGTGGGCCAGCGCGGGGGTGGCCAGGGTCTTGATGTCGTCGGGGGTGACGTACTCCTGTCCGCGAATGCCGGCCAGGGCCTGGGCGCAGCGATAGAGGCCCAGAGTGGCGCGGGGACTGGCCCCCAGCTCGACATCGGGATGCTCGCGGGTGGCGCGGATCACCTGCACCAGGTAGTCGCGCAACACCGGGTCGATATACACCTGTCGGACTAGAGCCTGGATGCGCAGCACGTCATCGGCAGATGCCACGGGCCCCAGCGAACTCAACGGGTCGGCGTCCTCAAAGCGTTCCAGCATGGCGGTCTCGTCGTCTTCAGACGGGTAGCCCAGGCGAAGGCGGAGCAGGAAACGGTCAATCTGGGCCTCGGGCAGCGGGAAGGTGCCCTCCAGCTCGATGGGGTTCTGGGTCGCCAGGACGAGGAATGGCGCGGGCAACTGCACAGTGTCCTGATCGACGGTGACCTGCCGTTCGGCCATGGCTTCCAGCAGCGCGGATTGGGTCCGAGGTGTCGCGCGGTTGATCTCATCGGCCAGGACAACCTGGGATATCACCGGGCCGGGGCGGAACTCGAACTGGCCGTTGTGCTGGTTGTAGTAGTGGATGCCCGTAATGTCCGAGGGCATCAGGTCAGGGGTGAACTGGATGCGACGGAACTCGCAGTCCAGGGAGTAGGCCAGCGATCGCGCCAGGGTGGTCTTGCCGATGCCCGGAACGTCCTCGACCAGGATGTGGCCGGCGCTGAAAAGGGCCGCCAGGGTGTACTCGATTACCTCATCCTTGCCGACAATGGCCAGCTGGACGTTGTCGCGGATACTGGCGGCGGTGTCCGCGATCTGCTGTGCCTGGGCTGCGGTGATCAACGCGACGCCTCGGCCGGGCCGGCGGCCAGGGAGGACAGGTGCTCTTCGGCTTCCCGCAGATCCTTGGGGGAGTCGACGCTGCGCCAGAAGGCCCCGGTGGACACCGCGGACATGCGACCCTCCGCGGCCAGGGCGGGGAAAGTCGTGGTCTCGTGGTCACCAAACTCGGGCAACAGGTCGCGGATGCCGGGATGGAGGACATAGACCCCTCCGTTGATGGCGTAGGGGAGCACCGCCTTCTCGCGGAACTGGTCAACGATGCCGTCCGCGCTGGTGTCCACGATGCCGTAGGGACTGGTCATCGGCACGGTGAGGATGGTGGCGCAGTGGGCCGGGTTCCGGCGGCGACGGGCATGGTAGTCGGCGATAAGCTCGGCCACCGAAGCGTCGGTGATGACGTCGCCGTTGGTGGCGATGACCGGGCGGTCGTCACGGGGCAGGGAGGCCAGGCCCTGGCGAAGAGCGCCGCCCCTGCCGAGAGGAACGTCCTCGCGGCTGTAGTGTGCGCGGACCCCATACTCGCTGCCGTCGCTGAAATAATCCTGTACGGCGTCGGCCAGGTGGCCCACCAGGAAGACGACGTCGGTGACCCCGGCCTCGCGCAGCCAGCAGACCTGGTGCCAGAGGATGGGGCGACCGCACAAATTAATCATGGGCTTGGGCACGGTGTCCGTCAGGGGCCGCAGTCGTTCGCCTTTGCCGCCGGCGAGAATCAGAGCGTACATTGCAGACGGTATGCTAATGCGGCGAAAGGGGCGGGTCAATGGGAAATGTGGTTGCGCAGATCACAGCAGTTCGCGAAACTCTTCAACCGTCAGCCCGGCCCGCGTGATGATATCGCCCATAGTGAAAGCCGGAATAGGGTTATGGCGGGGAACGGACACCGTGACACGGCCCCTTCGCATCTTGGTATGCTTTCCTTGATTAGCGACGCTAAAGCCGGCTTTCCGCAAAGCCTTTATGGCCGCCAAATGGTTGACGCCGGGAACTCGTGGCACGACTAACCGACCGCCTCGTCATCATCGTCAACCTCAATGACCTTCACGGACGGGGTGCCCAGCAATAGCAATTCCTGCATATAAATCAGCCACTCGCGGATGGCGATTTGGATATTCTCCATTGCCTCCTCCATTGTCTGACCCGCGGAGAGGCAGCCGGGCAGCATCGGGCAGGAAACGGAATATCCGTCGGAGCTCTTGACCATCTCAATCTCGTATCGCATCGCGGACCCGCCACGCCCGGTATCAAGTTGCCAGGCAACGTCTACATCCACCTCGCACAATTCCTCGTCGCCAACGACCTCCTCCCAGAACGCTCCCTCCCGCTCGGTGATAGAACCGGAGATTTCGTGCCGGATGTTTTCCAGCGCTTCTTCCGGGCTCGATCCGAGCGCTTTGCTGTCCCCCAAGCCGGGACAAAAGGCCGCGTAGCCTTCTTCAGATTTGTGCAGCAAAACCCGGTATTTCATAACCGCTCCTCTCTAGCAAGCTCATGCGGTACAGGGCTGGGCAACGGACCGTCTCCGTAACGAAGCAGCGCCCCTGCCTCCCAACGGCGGCAGAGGCGCTCCTGCATTATACGGCAGGGCAATGCTCGCGCGGGCTACTCATACGCCCTGGGGCGGAACTCCGACGCGCAGTACCGGACGTTTTCCCAGAATCCGGCAGCGTCCCGTTCGACGTTGACCGCTTGCAGGAAGTCCCTGCTGGGATCGTCGTAGATGATGCACGGAGCATACAGCGCGATGTCAGGGAAGGCGAACAACAGTGCTATCACCAGGGCCATGCAGCCCATGAACGGTAAGACCCCGATGTACACGTCGGTAATCGTGCTTTCTCGTAAAGCCTCCTGTGCCGCCGCGGTCTGTTCCGCCATCTGAGCGTCGACGTCCTGTCTGACGCCGTGGAGGATGTAGAGGTTGATGCCCTCGGGCGGGCTGATCAGCGCCGCCTCCACCAGGATCACCATGATGATGCCGAACCACACCAGGTCCACGCCTACCGCTTCCAGCGAGGGCGTGAGAATCGGAATCGTGGTCACCAGCATGGCGAAACTCTCCATGAAAGTGCCCAGCAGCAGGTAGAAGAACACCAGGATGATCACGAACTGCAAGGCGTTGAGATTCAGACCGGTGATCCACTCCGAGATGTCCTGAGAGATGCCCAGACGGGCGAAGGCGAAGCTCAGGGTGAAAGCCGCCATCACGATGAGCATGATCATCGACGAGGTGCGAACGGTGGAAATAATGGCGTCCAGGAGCATTATCCTGATGCCGCGCATGGACTGATTCCAGTCCGCGTAGATGCCCTGGGACCGCTTGTACAGCTCGTTGGCTATGGCAACGACCAGAGCGCCAACCACGCCCAATGCGGCCGCTTCAGTGGGAGTGGCCCATCCGGTGTAGATGGAACCCAGCACCACCAAGATGATGATCACCACCGGGATGATGGCCAGCAGGCCGACGGTCGCTTCCTTGATCATCCGCAGCCACTCAGCGATGGCCTCCGGATACGAAAGGGTGGAGCGGCCGCGGCGGTAGGCGGCGCGGTCCGCCGGGTCGGTCAGGCCGGCCTCGGTGGCCTGCTCCTGGCGCATGACGGCCATCTGCTCATCGGTATATCGCCGGACTGATATCCCGTGGAACCAGGCGCGATACAGGCGACGAACCTCCTCGTCCATGGGAGCAGTCCGCGGGAATATCACGGAAGTGACTATCATCATGAGGATCATGGTGAACGCCAGCAGGAAGCCGGGCAGAAAACCGCCCATGTAGAGGCGGCCGATGGACTCCTCTACCAGCACGCCGTAGATGATCAGTCCGATGCTGGGCGGGATCAGGATGCCCAGGGTGCCGCCGGCGGCCAGGGAGCCGATGACCAGGCGCTCGCTGTAGCCGCGCTGGCGGAAGGACGGCAGGGAGACGCGGCTGATGGTGGCGGAGGTTGCAACGCTGGAGCCGGAGCAGGCCGCGAAGACCGCGCAGGACGCGATGTTGGTGTGCAGCAGCCCGCCGGGCAGGAAGACCAGCCACCGGGACAGGGCGCCGTACATGCGCTCGCCCATGCCGGAGCGCAGCATCAGCTCCCCCATGAGCAGGAACAGCGGCACCGCCACCAGGATGAAGTTTTTGTTGGTTTCCCACGCCTTGTTGCCCATGACGTTCCACAGTGGAGCGTCCGAGAACATCTGCATCATCACCAGGGACAGCACTCCAAGCGCCCCGGCGACGTACAGCCCGATAATGAAGAAAACCCCCATCATGCTGAAAGCAGCGATGATTGCCATGTTTCAGTTTCCTCTGTGTGGCGGCAGCCGCAGAGTGGACGGCTGCCGTGGGTCGGGGAAATCGGTTGGAATGGGTAGGCGTCTACACGCCGGAAGCGGCTTCCTGGAAGACCTCGGCTTCGGGAGCAAGTTCGGCAACGTCGCCGCCGGATCTCTTGTGCCAGATTTCGAGGAGGCCCCGCGCGATCATGCTGAGCATCCATTGCAGGGACGTGAAAGCGAGCATGGTGAATCCGACGGCGACGATAATCTGGAACATCCAGAGCTCGGGCAGGAAGTTACCAATCAAGTACGTGTTTTCCAATGCCGGGGCGCAAGCTTGGGCGAGTCGTTCCGGGTCATCTTCCCCCAGCAAACCCATTGCAAAACGATCTGCACCGCTGGAGGGGAATTGGGGGGCGGCGCGGATACAGTAGGACTTCACCACTTCTCTCCACGCATACCAAGCAGTTACCCCTCCGAAGAAACCGACGGAACCCAGAGCAAACCAGTCGGCCGCCGAACGAACGTAGGGGTGGATCCGTGAAAAGAGAGGCAGCAGCACGTCAATCCGGACGTGGGAGCCGGTGCGCAGCGAGTAGGAAAACGCCCAGGTTCCGGCGAAAGCCAGGATGTAACCACCCACCAGCTCCTGGTTGCCCAGGATGGGGCCGCCCAGCTTCCGCATTATCACCTGGTAGGTGATGTAGATCCCAAGGATCAGCAGGAGACTGCCGCAAATGTAGCCGAATATCCGGTAGACCCAGTCCAGGCCGCTGTCGATCTTGTGGATGAAACGGGTCAGAAAGACCGGCGTGGGCGTCGCCGCGGATGGTGTAGTCAACTGGCGCCTCCGGTAAGCCGGCCAAGCGTGTTTAAAATGCGCCGGCAGATCATCGAATGCTGAAGAAACACGGTGGGAAAGGGGCAAAAATCCCCGGATATGACACGCAAGTTGGGACTATATTGGCCGGTCTGATAAAAGTCAACCGGGCGAAATTCTTTACACGTACCCACTTCATCTGAGCTGTCATTGCGAGCGCAGCGCGGCAATCCGGTTGGGGCAAGGAACGCTGCTGCGGGAACGAGATCGCCACGTCGCTTCGCTCCTCGCGATGACAAAATGGGCACACGCGAGGAGCGATATTCGCGGCGATCCGGTGGTCTTTTACCAGGCCGGCCTGATGGCGGGAAGCCCGGAAACGAACCGCCCGCTAGTTGATGTCCTCCGCCTGCCCGTCGGCGCCGACGCGGACGCCGATGATGGGCGCGGCCTTCTCGTTGTAGATCTGCACGGCCTCGCTGTTGGGACCGCCGGTGCGCTCCACCCACTTGGGAAGCACGTTGTTGCGCCCGGCCTGGAACAGGGCGTCCCGCACTTCCTGGTTGAACTCGATGTACTCCATGCCGCCCTCGGTGTTCTCGCTGATGCCCTCCTCGGTCCAGACGGTCTCAACCCACTCCCGGGACGTGCGCTGGTGACGCTCGCCCTCCTCCTTGATGATGGCCTGGAGGTCCGGCGGAATGGAGTCCCACACGTCCTTGTTCATGGTGATCCAGGTCACGCCGATGGCGACGATGGGGCCAACCAGATAGTCGGTCACCTCGTACCAGCGGACGCCGGAGCCGCAGGTGCCGCAGGACACGGCGGCGTCCAGCACCCCGCGCTCCAGGGCGGTGTACACGTCGGCAAAGGCCATGAATTGCGGGTCCGCGCCCATGCCGCCCAGCAGGTCGCTGAGCACCGTGCTGTGGCTGCGCGTCTTTAGACCCTCAAAGTCCTCCAGCGAGTTCAGCGGGCGCGACGAGAAGTAGTAGTTGCTCTCGTAGTAGTTCTCCATCACCACGATGCCGTTGGATTGCTCCTCGATGATGCTGTGGATGTCCTCACGAGTGGCGTCGATGACGGCGAAGTTGGTCTCCGGGTCCGGGTACAGACCCCACAGGTTGGCCATGTCGATGATCGGCAGGTCGCCGCCGATGTAGCCGGAGTAGATCTCGGCCAACTCCATGGTGCGGTCCTCGATAAGACGCAAGGAGTCGGGGCCGGCCAGGCCCAATTCGGGGAAGGAGCTGATCTGGAAATCCACCTGCCCTTCGGTCCGGTCGTAGACGCGCTTGATGAAGCCGTCGATGCCGTGTTCCGCCTCGGTGGAGTAGATGAGGGTGCAGGGGTTGCCGGTGCGGTTGATGCACACCAGCTGGATGTCGATGTCCTCGCCCTGGGACACCAGCTCAGCCTTCTCCATGCTGCCCGACATCATGGCGCCGTCGAGTTCCTTTGCGGAGCCGTCGGGACTGATCGCGACACCCAGGATGGGAGCAACCTTATCGTTGTAGAGCCGCGCCGCATCACTGTCGGGGCCACCGGTGCGCTCGACCCAGTTGGGGAGGATCACGTTCAATGCCACTTCCCGCATCTTGGTCTGGACTTCGTCGCTGAAGGGCCGGTGAATCATGCCGGACTCCACGTTGGCCTCAACGCTGTACACGTTCCATTCTTCAATGAGGGTTTTGCGGGCGAGTTTTTCGTGTTCTTCGCCCACGTCCAGGATGATCTGCTGAATATCGGGAGGCAGTTGGCTCCACGAATCACTGCCCATGGTGAAGTAGGCCACGGCGACGGAGCCGATGATGGGACCGTACAGGTAATCCGTGACCTCGTACCAGCGCTGGCTGTGTCCGGGTTCGCCGCCGGTAACACCGGCGTCGAGGACGCCGCGCTCGAGGGCAGTGTAGACGTCGGCGAAGGCCACGAACTGACCCTCGGCGCCCAGGCCGGCCAGCAGGTCGCCCAGGATGGTGCTGTGCTGGCGGATCTGCTTGCCCTCAAACTGGTCCAGCGAGTCCAGCTCGTCCCGGCTGAAGATGAACTGGTTGGGATAGTAGTGGCGCATGATGGGCTGCCCGCCCGTGGTCTCCTTGAGCACCTGCACCAGGTCCTCGTGGATGGCGTCGGATAGCTCCAGGTGAGCCTCCTCGCTGGGGGACAAGCCCCACAGGTTTCCTATGTCCAGCAGCGGCAGGTCTCCACCGACGTATCCGCTGTACACCTCCGCGACTTCCAGCGTATTGTCCTCGACCAGCCGAAGGGTATCGCCGCCCGCGATGCCCAGTTCCGGGAAGGAGGATATGACGAACTGCACCTGGCCGTTGGTGCGCTCGGCCACCTCGGGAACGAAGAAGCTGTTGACCAGCTCGCACGCCGCCACGCTGCGGTTGATGCAGACCAGCTGGAACTCGAAGCTCTGGCCCTGGGTTTCCAGCTGGGTTCCTCCACTACCACCGCTGCCGGTGGCCGGCGCGGCGGTGGTGGCTGCCGGAGCGGCGCTGCCGGCCGTCCCGGTGGTTCCGGTGCCTGATCCGCCATCGGAGGTCGATGCGGCGGGAGCTTCACTGCCGCCCCCGCAGGCCAGCATGAGAGCTACCAGCGCCGATAGCAGGAAGGGCAAAAGAAACTTCGGCGCAACTGTCAGGGATTGGTGATTGATGGTGTTCTTCATATTCCCTCCTTGCCAAACCTTGCCGTTGCAAGCAGCGAACCGCGTAATAATGTTGATCGTGCGGCAGTGTATGTCAGTGAAAAAGTGCTGTCAAAGCGCAATTTTCAATAATAATTGGCTGTAATTATTAGGTAATCATCCGTGCCTGCTTTTCTGAATTGTCAGAAGCAGGATTTACGGGATTTTATGATTTAGCAGGATTGGGTAATCTCCATCAAGGAACGGTCCTAATCCTGATAATCCCTGAATCTTGGAAATCCTGCTTCTGACGTTTCACCGCCGCAAACTGGTTACACATAAGTTAGCGGAGCGGGTTTTACACCCGCTCCGCTTAAAGGCGCTCGTGCGTCGTGCCGTCGGCTATTCGGTCGCTGACGCGGTGCCGTCGGGGTTGATTTTCACCTTGACGATGGGGGCCACCACGTCATTGAAGATGATGGCTGCCTCGGAGGTGGGTCCGCCCACGCGCTCGACCCAACCGGGAACAACGTTCTCGATGGCAGACTGCCGCTGGGCGTCTTTCATCTCCGGCGTGAACGTCACCTCCTGCATGCCCTGCTCCACGTTCTGCGCGATGGCGTTGGGCGCGAAGTGCTCGAAGAGGAGTTGACGGTTCAGGTAAGCGTGGCGGGCTCCCTCTTCCAGGACGATGTTCTGCAAGTCCTGGGGCATCTGATTCCAGCGGTCGGCGTTGACCGCGAACCAGCTGTGACCCACGGACACGATGGGGCCGACCAGATAGTCGGACACCTCGTACCAGCGCAGGCCGTGCCCGCAGGAACCGCACGAGATGGCGCCGTCAATGACGCCGCGCTCCAGGGCGGTGTACACGTCCGCGAAGGCGATGAACTGCGGGTCCGCGCCCATGCCGGAAAGCAGGTCGCTGAGCACCGTGCTGTGGCTGCGCACCTTGAGACCCTGCAAGTCCTCCAGGCCGTCAACCTGCGGCTTGGCGAAGATGTAGTTGTGGGCCGTCATCATGTAGGCGATCTGGATGCCGCCGTTCTCAGCGGTGACCTCGGCCATCTTGGGCTGGATCGCGTCAATGACGTCCAGCTGGTCCTGCTGGGTGGCAAAGAGACCCCAGAGGTTGCTCATGTCCATGATGGGGAAGTCGCCGCCGACGTAGCCGGAGTAGATCTGGGCGGAGTCCAGCGTGCCGTCCTCGATGAGGCGCAGGGAGTCGGGGCCGGCGATGCCCAGTTCGGGGAAGGACGAGATTTCGAAGTTGACCTGCCCGTTGGTGCGGCGCCGGACGCGCTCCACGAAGCCGATGTCCTCGGTCTCGGAGTAGTTGCCGATGGCCAGGCCGCAGTCCACCAGGGTGCGGTTGATGCAAGCCATCTGGAACTCGAAGCTCTCCCCGGAGGAGGTCAGCGGAGTGAGGTTGAAGTTGACGCCACTCTCCACGCCGCACGACCAGCCGGAGGGGCTGCCTCCGCCGTGGGCGTCGGGCACGCTGGCGGCGGTTTCGCCGTCGCACTGGGTGGAGGCCATCGCTTCCTTCTCGCCGGTGGGCGAGTCCACGATGCTGATGCAGACCTCGCCGACGCTGCGGTCACTGCCGCAATCGATCCCGCCGGACATCGCCGGCATCATGGCCTCGGTCTCGCTGGCGGTGCCGTCGGAGTTGATGACCACGCCGACGATGGGCCCGACCTTGTCATTGAAGATCTGCACGCCCTCGGAGCTGGGCCCGCCGGCGCGCTCCACCCAGTTGGGAATGATGAGATCCAGCGCGGTTTCACGCATCTTGGCCTTCACGTCGTCCGGGAAGTCGGAGTATTCCATTCCTCCCTCGACGTTGAGGCTGATGCCGGCCGGGTCCCAATCCGCCTTGAGCAGGCTCAGGTTTTCGGCCTCGTACTCCTTGCCCACTTCCTTGAGGACGGCCTGGTTTGCAGCGCTGAGGGCTCCCCACTTCTCGCTGTTGACGGTGACGTAGGTCACGCCGATGGAGCCGACGATGGGGCCGTAGAGGTAGTCGGTAACCTCGTACCAGCGCTGGCCGTAGCCGGGGGTGCCGCCGGTGATGCCAGCGTCGAGGACGCCGCGCTCCAGGGCGGTGTACACGTCGGCGAAGGCCACGAACTGCCCCTCGGCGCCCAGACCGGAAAGCAGATCGCCCAGGATGGTGCTGTGCTGGCGGATGTTCTTGTCCTTATAGGACGCCAGGTCGGGCAGAGGCTCACGGCTGAAGACGTACTGGTTGGGATAGTAGGCCCGGAAGATGGGCTCGCCGCCGGTGGCCTCCCGGAGGATGCGGGTCATGTCATCCTCAATGGCGTCGGTGAGCGCGAAGTGGGCGTCGTTGCTGGGGGAGAGGCCCCAG
>DAOUHZ010000092.1:0-3950 GCA_034428455.1 Dehalococcoidia bacterium | reverse complement strand
TGGAGAGCGCTGCGCACGGCCTTTTGCCAGTTTCGCATCCGCCTGCCGGTTCGCGCATCCAGGATGTGAGCGCCAACCGCCATGTGTCCCAGGGAACGGCCCCAGGTGAAATAGAACACTCCGTACATTCCGCTGGCCATCAAGTTGGGCAGGTAGTACGTATCCACAGCGTCGACGTGAATGTCCAGGCCGACGTCAAAGCCGATGGTGTAGCGGACGAAGTGCCACAGGCTCAGGTCCGGGCCGCTGAGGAGCAGGAAGACCGCCCGCAATATGAACAGCATAAAGCTGCTGGGGATACCGCCGTAAATCGTGGTGAATCCCCGCTCCCACAGGTTCAGTGGGCGCAACTCCGGGGATTCAGAGGGCAAGGTTATCGCGCTCCCAAAAGCGCCCGCATCGGGCCTGTCAGTCGTGGTGCAAGAACTCACCGACGGCGCTGACGACATCGTCGAGTGGAACCATTTCGGCGTCCTCAGCCGTGCGGCGGCGAATCTCCACCGCCGACTGGCGGAGATTGCGCGGGCTCACCACCAGGCGGACCGGCAGCCCGATCAGGTCGGCGTCGTTGAACTTCACGCCAGCCGCGGCGTCGGTGCGGTCGTCGAAAAGGACCTCGATACCGGCAGCCCACAGGCGGTCGTACAGGTCAGTGGCGGCTTCAGCCACGGCTTCATCGGACATGTTCAAACCCACCAGGTGCACGTCGTAGGGCGCAATGGGCGGAGGGAACACAATGCCGCGCGCATCGTGGTTCTGTTCGATGGCCGCGGCGAGAATGCGCCCGATGCCCATCCCGTAGCAACCCATGGTGATGGTCCGCTGTTCGCCGTCAGAGTCCAGGAAGAATGCGCCGAGGGATTCGCTGTAAAAAGTGCCCAACTTGAAGATGTGGCCGACCTCCACGCCGCGGGTAAACCGGAGCGCGGCCCCACACAGGGAGCAGAGATGCCCGGGCTCGGTGAGCGCGATGTCGGTGACCAGGTCGGCGTCGAAATCGCGGGGGTAATTGGCGTTGCGGAAGTGCGTGTCAGGCTTGTTGGCGCCGACTACAAAGTTGCCGCCGTTGGTAATGGACTCATCGGCGATGCGTTGGATGTTGCTGATGCCGACGGCCGAGGCCGAGCCAGCGACTATACCGGCAGCGGTTACCTCCTCGTCTTCGGCCAGGCGCAGCTCGTTGCAGTGCAGGGCGTTCTTGAGCTTGACCTCATTGACCTCAAGATCACCTCTGATGGTGACGAACACCGCCTCGCCGTCGGCCGCGTAAAACACTGCCTTCAGGGTCTGCGCTTCTTCAACGCCCAGGAACTCGCACAGAGAAGCGATGGTCTTCATGCCCGGCGTACTGACTTCCTCCAGCGGCAACGGGTCAGGAACGGGCATATCCGGATATACGCCGGCGGCTTTTTCGGCGTTGGCCGCATACCCGCAGGAGGGGCAGGTGATAACGGTGTCCTCTCCCGTGTCGGTGGGGAGCAGGAACTCATGGGAGTCCTTGCCGCCGATGGCGCCGCTGTCCGCCTCGGCCATCACTACGGGGATGCTGCAACGGCGAAACACGTTGCGGTACGCCTGGGCCATGGCCTGATAGGACACGTCCAGCCCATCGTCGTCAGCATCGAAGGAATAAGCGTCCTTCATGGTGAATTCGCGAACGCGGACGAGACCCGCACGAGGTCGAGGTTCGTCCCGGAACTTGGTCTGCATCTGGTACAGGATCACGGGCAGGTCGCGGTAGCTCTGTACGTTGCCCTTGACGATGTTGGTGACCACCTCCTCGTGGGTGGGCGCCAAAGCCAGAGGTCGACCCCGCCGGTCTTCGAGAGAGAACATGTTGTCGCCGAAAGCGGCAGCGCGGCCCGTCTGATCCCAAAGTTCCATCGGCTGGAGGGCGGGCATGCGCAGTTCCTGGCTGCCGGCGGCGTCCATTTCCTCGCGGACGATCTGCTCAATCTTCTGCATGGAGCGCCAGGCCAGGGGCAGGTAGGCGTAGATGCCGGCGGCCACCTGCTGGATGAGGCCAGCCCGCAGCATCAGGCGATGGCTGGCGGTTTCAGCCTCGGGCGGGTCGTCGCGGAGAGTACGGGTAACGAGACGGGAGATGCGCATGGGTTAGGGGGTTCCTCCGGCTGACCAGGGGTTGATGAGTTCTACGCCGCAGTCGGTGAAATCGCTGACGTTGCGGGTGGCTACTGCCATGCCTTGGGAGCGAGCTATTGCTGCGATTTGGCAGTCTTGCAGGCTGATGGGACGCCCGCGACGGCGACGGCCGGCATATATCTCAGCGTAAATTTTGGCGGCGGCACTGTCGAAAGGCAAAATGCGGTCTTCAAAATACCCGTCAAGCAGATAATATGTTTGTAGAGCCACCGCATCGCGCCGCCGTCCAAGCGGCATGACGGCCAGCCCGTAACGCATTTCCGCTTCGGTTACGGCAGTAGTGAACATCTCCTGAACGTGTTGGCGATCCCACCAGGCGAGAACCGCCGGATGCGCGCGCGGCTCGCCGATTTCAGAGGCTACGTTGGTGTCAACTATTATCGCCATCTTCCTCGTCAAGCCAATAATATCGGGCAACCGGGTCGGGATTCTCACTGCGCGGTCGGACTTCTATACCGAAACCAAGGTCCTTGAACAGTTCGTTGATGGCCACTCCCAAACGCTTCGGCTGCGGCAGCCTGGCCGGCTTCTCCAACGCAAAGCGCAGGACGTTCAGCACCTCTTCATCCACCGAGCAATCGTTGGCCAGGGAGCGAATACGCAACTCTTTGGCGAGTTGCTCGTCCACGCTAGGCTCCACAAAATCGTCTTCGTCTTCCTCGTCCTCGAAAATGAACTGTATCGGCTCGCCCGTGCTCCGCGGCGGGACTACTATATCCACTAGGCCAATGTCTTTGAAATGCTCGCGGATGGCCAGAGCCCAGTCTCTAGGCGGCGGCAGGTGGATGCCGTGCTCCACCAGCGCAAACCGCAGGAGGTTCAGCGCCTCTTCCTCAATGGAGCAGCCATTGCCAACGGCCCGCGCACGGAGGCGCACCGCCGTTTCCTCGTCAAGCTCGTCCAGGTTTATACTCGCCATCGCGCCACCTCCATCCGAGGCATTGGCCTATTTTAGCACGGGTGGCGGTCCGGTTATTCGGGGTCGCGTACCTGCCAAATGGCCTCAATTGTCTCAATAACCTGCTCTCCGCAATCAGGGTTCAGGGTAATTGCGTTCGCCAAGTCTGCTGCAGCTCCGTCGAGATCTCCTTTTGACATCTTGGTGTTTCCCCGGGCGTAGTAGGCGTCCGCATCACTAGGGTTCAAGGCAATGGCAAGGCTGTAATCAGCGATGGCACCCTCAAAATCCCCTATACCAGACTTGGCGACGCCTCGTGCGTAATAGTATCCGGCGCTGTTGGGATTCAACGCAATGGCCAAGCTATAGTCGGCGATAGCGCCCTCAAAATCTTCTATATCGTGCTTGGCGTCACCCCGATGATGATAGTTAGTTGCATCGTTGGGATCCAGCGTAACGGCACTGTCAAGATCGATTATGGCACCATGAAAATCACCCATATCATATTTGGCTGCGCCACGGGCATGGTAATAGCCCGCATTGTAACGATTCAGCGCAATGGCGAGGCCGTAATCGGCGATGGCGCTGTCAACATCTCCCAGGGCAGACTCGGCAACGCCCCGAGAGTAATAGTAACCAGCATTATCGGGCTTCAAGTCAATGGCACGGCCGTAGTCCGCGATGGCACCGTCAATATCTCCCAGATAATATTTGGTGATACCCCGCATGTGGTAGTTGGTTGAATCACTGGGATCCAGCACGATGGCAAGGCTGTAATCGGCGACCGCGCTGTCATAATCTCCTAGAAATCCGGCCGGAAACCTCGGTTGGTGGGGCAGCCGGTTATACTCCGGGCCATCTGATTTAGCGGAGACATGTGAGACCATGC
>DAOUHZ010000091.1:0-40804 GCA_034428455.1 Dehalococcoidia bacterium | reverse complement strand
GGATCGCATAGTGGTCTAGTGCGGGCGCCTGCTAAGCGCTTATCCTGGGAAACTGGGATCGTGGGTTCGAATCCCACTCCCTCCGCCATCTCCATCCCGGACGCCCCCCTTCTACTCGGAAACAAACTCGAATGCAGACCTACCACATCTGGACCATAGGCTGCCAGATGAACACCGCCGACTCCGAACGCTTGGGGTCGGCGTTGGAGCAATTGGGCCTCACGTCGGTTGCGCGACCTGGCGACGCCGACGTGGTGGTGCTCAACTCGTGCGTGGTTCGCCAGTCCGCCGAGGACAAGGTGACCGGCACCCTGAACTTGACCCAACCGCTGCGCAAAAAGCGACCCGACGCGGTGCTGGCGCTCACCGGCTGCATGGTCGGCCCCCGCACGGAAGAGCTGCAAAAGCGCTTCCCCCACGTTGACCTGTTCCTGCGTCCGCAGGAGTTCGAGCCGCTGCTGGAGGTGGTGGGCGAGCGCCTGGGGCTGGACTGGGAGGGATGCGTGGGAACCCTGGCGCCCCAGCGGCCCGACGTGGCAACCTACGTGCCCATCATCCACGGCTGCGACCTGATGTGCACCTTCTGCATCATTCCCTATCGCCGGGGCCGGCAGGTTAGCCGGTCGGTGGACGACGTGGCCCGCGAGGTCGAACTGCTGGCAACTCGCGGAGTCCGTGAGGTCACGGTGCTGGGGCAGACCGTTGACGCCTACGGCCACGACCGCGACGAGGGCGACGACCTGGCCGACCTGTTCACCCGGCTGAACGACGTGGAAGGGCTGGACCGGATCCGGTTCCTGACATCCCATCCTTCATATATGAGCAGCCGCATCATCCAGTCTGTGGCGGATCTGCCGAAGGTGTGCGAGCACATCAACCTGCCGGTGCAGTCGGGCGACGACGAAGTCCTGCGGCGAATGCGCCGGCCCTATACCACCGCGGAGTATCGCGACATCATCAGCGAGATCCGCGACACTATACCCGACGTCACCATCAGCACCGACATCATCGTCGGCTTCCCCGGCGAAACCGAGGAGCAATACGAGAACACCCTGCGGCTGGTGGACGACCTGCGGTTCGACAAAGTACATGGAGCCGCCTATTCCACCCGGCCCGGCACCATCGCCGCCCGCACCATGGAAGACGACGTCCCGCAGGAAGAAAAGCAGCGGCGCCTGAAGGGCCTTGAGGCGCTTCAAGAGAGCATTCTCACCGACATCAATTCGGCGTATCTGCGCGAAACGGTCCAGGTGCTGGCGGAGAACCGCAAGCGAGGCAGTTGGACCGGACGCACCCGGGGCAACAAACTCGTTTATTTCGACCTTCCCGAAACCGCCGATTGCGTCGCCGAGCCGGACCTGACCGGCCAGTTGGTGGACGTTCGGATCACCCGCACCGGTCCCTGGTCCCTGGCCGGTGTGCTGGCGTAGTACCGCTTTTTTAGTTTAAGGAGGCGGCTTTTATGGTTACGCAAACCAGGCAACCAACCATTCCCCTCACCGAGATAGAACACGCCGCCTTCTGCAAACCGGAAGACGAACTTCCCGCCAAGTCGCTGGCGGAGGAGTTGGCGATCAACGTTCGCTGGCAGAAGATCCCCGGTGAGTACCTGGCCTGCTCACCAGCCGAGCTTGACGAGCGCATCGGCATCGCCCGGCGCGCCCTGGGCGACCGCGTGACCATCCTGGGCCACCACTACCAGCGCGAGGAAATCATCAAGTATGCTGATTTCCAGGGCGACTCCTTCCTGCTCAGCCAGGAGGCCGCTTCACGGCCCGAGGCCGACTTCATCGTGTTCTGCGGCGTCCACTTCATGGCTGAAACTGCCTGCATCCTGGCCGGCGACCACCAGCAGGTGATCCTGCCCAACATCACCGCCGGCTGTTCCATGGCCGACATGGCGCCCATCCAGGACGTTGAGGACGGCTGGGAGGATTTACAGGACGTGCTCGGCGACCACGGCGGCATCCTGCCGGTCACCTACATGAACTCCGTGGCGGCCATCAAGGCTCTCTGCGGGCGCAACGGCGGCGCGGTATGCACCTCCTCCAACGCGACGGCCGTGCTGGAGTGGGCCTTCGGCGAGGCCGACCGGGTCCTGTTCCTGCCCGACCAGCACCTGGGCCGCAACACGGCGCTCAAGTTGGGCATCCCCCTGGACGAGATGGTGGTCTGGAACCCCTTCAAGGCCATGGGCGGGAACACGCCGGAGCAACTGCGCAAGGCCAAGATGGTGCTGTGGCAGGGCCACTGCTCCGTCCACACCCGGTTTACCACCAAGCAGATCGATTCGGCCCGGCAGCGCTACCCCGACGTCAC
Source organism: Dehalococcoidia bacterium (assembly GCA_034428455.1). Classification (GTDB taxonomy): domain Bacteria; phylum Chloroflexota; class Dehalococcoidia; order Lucifugimonadales; family UBA3495; genus Bin87. Next base: position 38,485 of record DAOUHZ010000091.1, on the reverse strand, counting down.
CGTGTTGGTACATCCCGAGTGCCCCATGGAGACGGTTGATGCCGCCGACCTGAACGGCTCCACCGAGTTCATCCGCAAGACCATCAACGAGGCGCCGGCCGGCTCCGTCTGGGCCGTGGGCACCGAGATCAGCCTGGTGAACCGCCTGGCCATGCACAACCCCGACAAGACGGTCTTCTGCCTGGACCCGGTGAGTTGCCCTTGCTCCACCATGTACCGCATTCACCCGGCCTACCTGCTGTGGACGCTGGAGAGTCTGGTGGCCGGCGAGGTGGTCAACCGCATCCTGGTGCCGGACCAGGAGCAGCAGGAGTCAATCGTGGCGCTGGAACGGATGCTGGCGCTGCGGTAGCCGGTATCAGCGACCGGGTTCCATCAAGAGGCCGCCGCAGGGAGGCACTATGCCGGCAACCGGGTGGGATAAACCGCTAGAAGAACACACCATAAAGGATATTGTCGCCGGTTTCGGTGGCTACGCGGCCCTGAAAGAGAGCATGGCGCGCTACCGAACCCTGGCCGAAAGCGTCGATGTCAGGCTAGAAGAACTGACCCTCACCTACCCCGATCGTTGGGTGGCGGTGGTCGAAGATGGCCGCCTGTTCGTCGGCGACACCCAAGACGAAGTGCTGGAAGCAATCAAGCGCAACGGCCTGGTCGGCCAACCCAGGGTCATCGAGTTTTTGGAAACCAACTCCGACGCCTGGATTTTATGATCAGGGGAACTTTCCGCGGCGGCCGGCCCTTTGCTAGATGCCGGGTCGGATTCCCACGCTTGGGCCTGTCGGCAGACATCAGTTTTCTGGTGGATACGGGCGCAGGTCTGACCTGCGTGCACCCCCATGACGCCGATAGCATGGGCATTCCATACGACTTGCTGGAATCTCCGGGTCAGGTACTCGGCATCGGCGGGGCGTCACAATACTTTCGTGAACCCGCCTACCTGATATTCTCCAACGAATCCGAAGAGCCATACTACGGCTATCGGGTGGATGTCCGTGTTGCGGCGCATACGGCCACCAACATGGCGGTGCCATCCCTGCTAGGCTGGGATCTGTTGGGCCGCTGGCGGGTGGATTGTGACCGCGCCGCCGCCCGGCTCCAATTTACGGTGCACTCCGCCGATTTTACCGTGGTAGCATGACCGCACGGGGAAGGATGCCAGCAGTCGGGGCGCTATCGCGAATCGGAAGCCAGTTCGCCGTTGCTCTTCATTTCACTTGGCGCCGGCGTCCTTTCACTGGCGAACCATCCCGCCTTGCGCAGCGATTCCGGTTCATAAAATGCCGTTTGCTCGGTCGTCGTCGCGCCTTCCTTCCAGAACCCGCTAAGCCAAGTCAAAAATGCGACAGCGCACGTCGAACACGAAACCCGGCAGCTCCGGGTCGCCACTGACCGTCTCCGGGTCGTCCAGGACTTCCGGGGGCACGCCGGGGCGGTAGATGTGCACCTGGCGCAGGAACGGGTCAATCAGCCAGCCCAGGGCGACACCGTAGGCGATCCATTCCTCCATCTTGGCCTGCTGGTCTTCCAGGGAATTGGAAAAGGATCGAATTTCCGCCACAAAGCGCGGGGCAAAAGGAAAGCTGTGAGGTCGCTGCCCCGCCGGCGGCAAGGATGCTAACTGTTCCGGGGCCATCCAGCCGGCATCCGGGGCGCGGCGTCCTGGCCAGGCCATGCGAACCCGCGAGTTTCCGATGACTACTTTTCCGCCAAGACCAGCATTGAGCCAAATTTGGAGGTCAAACTGCAGGTTAAATTGACGTTCCGTTCCGTCCATGCCTTCCGATGCCATTGCCCACAATCTCCCCTGCTGGTCAATCTCGAACTGGTAGCCCAGGTCTTCGTTGTCGGCGGTGAAGCGCAGGAACCAGTCGTCCAGCGCGTCATCATCCGGCAGCAGGGCGAGTATGGAGCTGATGTCCAGCGAGAAGGGCGCCGGCATATCGCCGTCGGGCGAATTGACCGTAGCGTCAGGTTGTGTGGTGGCAACGGTTTGCGTGGTCATCGTGCGTTTCCATCGCTACGCCGCGTCGTCCAGGCAGTCGCGGAGGGGGCGGTTGATGCAGGAGAAGATGGGCGTGTCTCTCAGGGTGTAGGGGCGGGCCTTGGACTCGCGTAGATCCATGACCAGGTCCAGGAAGGTCCCGGGCTCGTCGGTCTCGAAGCCCAGGATGAACTCCGGGTCGTCCAGGCCGAAGGAGTAGGCGGTGGAGATTTTCACTTGGGGATATTTGTGGCCGATGACGAAGTGCTCGTTCATCATCTCCTGGCGCGTGTCCTTGGGCAGCTGGTACCAGTCGTGGGTCTTCCAGAAGGGGTACATGAACAAGTAACGGCGGCCTACGATGCGCATGGACGCGGCGTCGCCGGTTCCCTCCTGCCCCTCGTGCTGATGGTCGTCGATGTAGGGCGATCTGCGGGTCATGCCGAGATACGAGTGCGGCGTTTCCAGGTAGCCGCCGAGGCGGGTTCCGTTGAGCCGCGCCGCCATCTCGTTGATGGGCTCCAGCTCGGGGCACACGCCCCACAGCATGAAATCGGTGTCGCCGCGGGCGCCCACCAGGGTGTAGGTGTTCAGGGCGACCCGGTCGGAGTGCTCGGCGGCCACGGCGGCGAACTCATCCTTGCCGGCTTCGCGCTCGGCGGCGGGCAGGCGCCGCCACTCGGGCTGCACCCTGTAGAACGTGTACTTGACGAAATCGCGTCGCGGGTCGGCCATGAGGGTCTCCTTGGATGGTTATTGGCGGATAGGGATAGGTTCGGAACCGAAACCTGCGTGATGCCACATTGTAGCATCGGCCCCACGCAGCTGGGTTTCTCGCAAACCGGATGGGTTACAATCACGGACGCGGGCGGCGTCCGGCAATGTCGGCGCCATCACAGGAGGGACACTGATGGTAACAATCGGAGAGGGCCAGTTCACCTATGAAGTGCAGGAAGGGTGGGGTCAACTGCCGGACGGCTATGGATTCAAAGAGGTGGCTGCCGTGGGCTGCGACGCTAACGACAACGTCTACGCATTCAATCGGGGCGAGCACCCGATGATCGTGTTCGACAAGGATGGCAACTTCATCGAGTCCTGGGGTGAAGGTGTTTTTCCGCGCGCGCATGGGGTCACCATGTCTCCCGACGGGACGGTATTCCTGACCGACGACGGCGACCACACCGTGCGCAAGTGCACCCTGGAAGGCGAGATATTGCTGACCCTGGGCACCAGTGGCCATCCCGCGACCTTCATGTCCGGCGACCCGTTCAATCGGTGCACGCACGTTGCCATCGATCCGCGCAACGGCGACTTCTACGTGTCGGACGGCTACGGCAACGCCCGCATCCACAAGTACAGCCCGGACGGGCGTCTGATCTTCTCGTGGGGCCAGTCGGGCAACGGACCGGGCGAGTTCAACATCGCCCACAACATCGGAACCGACCGTGACGGCCTGGTGTACCTGGCTGACCGGGAGAACCACCGGGTGCAGGTGTTCAATCCCGACGGCAGGTTCATGGGACAGTGGAACGACATGTCCCGGCCCTGCGGCCTGTACATCGACCAGGACGCCGGCCTGGTGTACATCGGCGAGCTGGGGTCGGCCATTGGCCCCAACTCCCAGGCCACCGGCCTTGGCCCCAGGGTCAGCGTCTACGACACCGAGGGACGGCGCCAGGCCCGCGTGGGCGACGGCCCCGAAGGCGAGGAGGCCGGCCAGTTCATCGCGCCCCACGGCGTTTGCCTGGACTCCGCCGGGAACATCTACGTCGGAGAGGTCTCGTGGACGCACACCGGCCAGCACCTGGACCCGCCGCGGGAGATTCGTTCCCTCCAGAAACTGGTCAAAACCACCTGAATTAATCGACATCGATATACAGGATAGTCAGGATGTATGAATAACGATCAGCAATCCTGTTTATCCCGTTCATCGATGTAAGAGAGAACTATCCTATGGAAATTCGCATCGGCAGTTTGTCTAGAGATGCCAACGAGGCCACCGGCGCGGCGTTGGTGATCGACGTGTTCCGCGCTTTCACCACGGCGGCCATCGCCTTCAACCGGGGCGCGGAACGGATCACCCTGGTCGCCGAGGTGGAGGAGGCGCTGGAGATCCGGCGAACCAATCCTGCCATCGCTGACATCCTGATGGGTGAAGTGGAAGGCCGCCGACCCGAGGGGTTCGACTACGGCAACTCGCCGTTTGAAGCGTCCTCGGTCGATTTCGCCGGCAAGAGCGTCGTGCAGTCCACGCGCGCCGGCACGGTGGGCACGGCGGCGGCGGGAGCGGCCGGCTGCGATCCGATCTACGTCACGTCCTTTGTGGTGGCTGGCGCAACCACTCAAGCGCTGTTGGCAGAGGACCCGCTGCCAGATCGCGTCACGATTCTCGCCATGGGAGACCAAGGCGTGAACCGGTCGGACGAGGACGAGCATTGCGCCCTGTACCTGCGCAACCGGCTGGAGGGGCGCAACCCCGATCCCGAGGCGCTGCGCAAGCTGATCATGGCCGGAGGCGCGACGCAAAAGTTCTTCGACGACGCGCAGCCGCAGTTTCACCCGAGGGACGTAGGGCTGGCGCTGGAGGTGGACCGCTATCCCTTCGCGATGCGGGTGACCCGTGAGGACGGGCTGCTCGTGGCCTGGCGGACGGCAGTCTCCTGATCGTCGCTGGCTCGGATAAGTTATTCTGATTCAACTGCCAGTTTCCAATAGGCACTCGGAATTACCCGGTCGCCTACCAGGGCTTCAACCGGAGCACACCATGACCATCACCGCAGAGCAGGCGGACCAAGCGCAGGGCATCATTTTAGAATGCCTGAACATTCACCATCAGCGCCGCGTGCCCTTCCGACAAGTTTGGACCAGGCCGGGCCAGGACTTTGATGGCGTTCCTTTCCTGGACGTCTGGGTCATCTATGACGGCGAGCCGCGCAGCCTCGACATCAGCCTGCTCAACTCGTTCGACGTTTATCTCATGGGAGCCCTGCGCAATGCCGGCATCTACGCCATCCCATCGATCTCCTACATCCCTGAGAGTGAAGCAGACCAGTTGGGTGCGCCATGGACTGGGCAGAACTGATCCGGGCCAGCCGCCTTCTGGCTAGTGGGCAGCCCTCTCAGGAGGCCCTGCGTCGCGCCATCAGCACCGCATACTACGCCATGTTTCATGCACTGGCCTCCAGCAACGCCGACATTATCGTAGGTCCCAAGACGGGGTCCAACCAATCCGACTGGACGGCGATATACCGGTCTCTGCGCCATTTCCGCGCCGAAAATCCCCTTTACGGTTGGCCACATCTCTTCAGCCCGCCGATCCAGAACTTTGCCGTCATCATCGCCGGCATCAAGAGACAAAGGGAAGACGCTGACTATAACCCCGATGTCAGCTTTGCTCAAAGCCATGTTGCCACCTGGATTGACCGCGCCGAACAGGCCATCCTTGACTTCAACGCTTCGACCCTTCAAGAAAGGTCCATGGTCGCGATCGCAACCCTAGCCGGCCAGCGCTGAATCGGCCATGGACGTTTCGCATCTTCCGGAGCGTATCTAGCTCCATCTGCCCGTTATCCGAAAGGTAACGGGCCCTGAGCGTCTGCTGCCGTAGGCCAGAAACGCCGAAACCCGCCGGGGTCTTTCTATGCGCCGAATCGTCCGGTTGCGGTTCAATAAGCGTAATTCATACGCTTTCTATGAATCCAACCAATATAGAACCCTGGCTCAATCAGATCCACTGCGACGATTGCCTTTCGGCCATGGGCCGGATGCCGTCGGCGTCGGTGAATCTGGTGGTAACGTCGCCTCCCTATAACCTGCTCAACAGCAGCGGCAACGGGATGAAAAACGGCAACGGCGGCAAATGGTCGCGCGCCACCCTGATGCTCCAGCGGGGGTACGCCCAGCACGGCGACGCCATGCCCCACGCGGATTACGTGGAATGGCAGCGGGAATGCCTGCGCGAAATGCTGCGAGTGCTCACTCCCGACGGGGCGATCTTCTATAACCACAAGTGGCGGGTGCAGCGGGGCTTGCTGCAGGACCGGGCGGATATCATGGACGGGTTTCCGGTGCGGCAGATCATCATCTGGCAGCGTTCCGGCGGGTTCAACCATAATCCCGGGTACTTCCTGCCCACCTACGAAGTGATCTACCTGGTGGCTAACCCGGAGTTCCGCCTGGCGCCCAAGGCCGGCGGCATCGGCGACGTTTGGCGAATCCGGCAGGATCGAGGTAACCCGCACCCCGCGTCCTTCCCGGTGGAACTGGCGCGGCGGGCCATCGCGGCGACCACCGCCGAGGTGGTGCTGGATCCGTTCATCGGCAGCGGAACCACGGCCATCGCGGCGCTAATGGAAGGGCGCCAGTACGTGGGGATAGATCTGTCCGACGAATACTGCAGGCTGGCCCGTGAACGCATAGCCGATGCTGCGACCGAGCTGGCGGAGACCGGGGCTAAACCTGGAGTCGATCATTCTGAGCCGCCATCGGCTCTTGAGGTGCGGGACATGCTGCAGGAGACGGCGGCCGAGCGGGAATCGGCGCAACGTTAGGTGTCCATTTCCGGCTCAACCTGGGCGGCATCGGAATCTCGGCAACTCCCTTGTCGCGCCGTCGTGCGGTAAGATGGCGGTATCCGATACTGGAGTTGACCGCCATGACGATCACTGCCGCCAACCCCGTCTCCATCACTTCCGACGTTCTGAAGAGCGCAATTCCTCCCCTGGACGGTGTTCTCGACCTGCCGGGCTTGAAGGCCGACGTGCGTGTCTGGCGGGATCAATGGGGCATCCCCCACGTGCGCGCCGCCAACGAGCATGACGCCTGGTTTGCCCAGGGTTTCGTCACCGCGCAGGACCGGCTGTGGGCCATGGAGTTTGATCGGCTGCGGGCCGTCGGCCGCTGGGCCGAGGCTGCCGGCGATTCCGCCGTGGGTCAGGACATGCAGATGCGCCGGCACCGATTGGAGGATGCGGCCCGGGCCGATTGCGAGGCGGCCGGCCCTCGGGCCAAGGCGATGCTGGAAGCCTACGCGGCCGGCGTCAACGCGTTCATCAGCAGCGACGCGCCGTTGCCGGCGGAGTACGCCATCGCCGGCATCCTGCCGGAGCCGTGGGAGCCGTGGCACAGCCTGGCCGTCTTCAAGGTGCGGCACATCTTCATGGGCGTGTTCGAGACCAAGGCGTGGCGCGCCCGCATGGTCAAGGCGCTGGGCGCGGAGCGGGCGGCCGCATTGTTTCCGTCCTACCCGCCGGGTCAGCCGGTGATCATCCCCACCGGCGCCGATTACGACGGCTCAGTGGACGTCGGCCTGGAGCAGTTGCTGGAGCACTCCGCGAACCTGAATCTCATCGGCGAGATGGACAGCGGCTCCAACTCATGGGCCATCGGGCCGGAGCGCACGGCCACCGGCAAAGGATTGTTGGCCGGAGACAGCCACCGAGGGCTGGATACGCCCAGTGTCTACTACCAGAACCACCTGGCTTGCGACACGTTCGACGTGGTGGGCAACTCCTTCGCCGGCGTGCCCGGTTTCCCGCACTTCGGGCACAACCAGTGGGTCGCCTGGTGCGTGACCCACACCGCCGCCGACTACCAGGACCTGTACATCGAGCGGTTCAACGATGCCGATCCCTCCCTGTACCAGCACCAGGAGGACTGGTACAACGCCGACGTGCGCGACGAGGTAATCAGGGTTCGGGACGCCGAGGACGTGCATATCCGCACCTGGGCGACGCATCACGGGCCCGTGGTGGGCGGCGACCCGATGTCCGGCTATGGCCTGGCCTTGCGGTACACCGCCGGGGACGGCGGGGATCCGTGGACGGACATCTTGCCCGCCATGCTGGACACCACCAGCGTCAACGAATTGGCCGACGCCATGGAGGGCTGGGTTGATCCGGTAAACAACTTCGTGATGGCCGACGTGCACGGCAACATCGGCTACCAGTGCCGGGGCGAGATTCCCCGCCGGCCGGGCGACGCGCCGGCTCCGCTGCCGGTTCCGGGATGGGACGGGGAACACGAGTGGCAGGGCAGCATTCCCTTCGAGGACATGCCCCGCTACATCAATCCGTCCGAGGGGTACATCGTCACGGCCAACAACCGGCCGGTGGGCGCCGACTATCCGTATTACATCTCGATGGACTTTGCGCCCGGTTATCGGGCGATGCGCGTGACCCACGGCGTGGAGAGCATATCCGGAGCGGCCGCCAACGACATGGGGCGCATTCACGCCGAGCGCGTGTCTGTCCCCGCAACAACCTACGTGGCTGCGCTTGCGAACCTGCCGATGCTGGAAGACCCCGCCGCTGCTGCGGCGTTGGCGAAGCTCCGGGACTGGTCGGGCAGCATTGATCCCGGCGCGGTTGAGCCAACCATCTACAGCGCTATGCGGGACGCGTTGATGTGGCGTCTGCTGGAGCACAACATCGGTGAGGACTTGGCGGCTCTGGCCTGGCAACCGCTGGACCGGGGGCGAGGCGTGTTCCTCAACCGCTTCAAGAACCTGATGGCCGACGCCATCGCCAATGGCGACACCGACCTGCTGCCCGCCGGCGAGGATTGGTCCAGTGCGTTGACATCGGCGCTGGGTCAAGCGGTGCGCACGCTGTCCGCCAAGCTGGGCTCCGACATCTCCGGTTGGCGGTGGGACCGGGTACACCGGGCGCGGCCGCAGCATCCGCTGTCCATGGCGATGCCGGAGTTGGGCGGCTTGCTGGATCCGCCGGAGATACCCACCGGCGGTGACGGCGACACGCCGTGGGCCGGCTCCTACGCGCCGGGCGATCTGGCCACGGTGGGCGGGCTATCGGTGTTCCGCTACGCCTACGATCCGGCCGACTGGAATCGCTCGCTGTGGGCGGTGCCGCTGGGAGCCTCGGGCCACCCGGCCAGCCCGCACTACTCCGACCAGTCGGAGATGTGGAGCAAGGTGCGCATGGCGCCCATGCTTTACGACTGGGAGCGTATCAAGGCCGTTGCGGAGACGGAGCAGACGCTGCGGGCGGGGTAGATGTTAGTATGGCAGTTATAAAGCCGTTAGAGAGTTTGAGCCATGGCGGTTATTCCACTCTCTTCAAGAAGCTATAACGCATTGCGCGTGCTTGCGGTCGTAATCCCGATTGCCTTGGCTATGGGTGGAACCGCGGTGGTCCTCTTTGCCGTACCGCAAGTCAACGACGCGATGAAACTTGCCTTCCGGGAAGGCGGGGCAGCGTTTCTATGGTTGGTGATACTGCCGTCGTGTTTGATGGCAGCAATTACCACGGTTCTCGTGGGGAGGATCTTGTGGAGTGCCAGCGAACCATCAGTTGCTCCTGGCGATGATGCGGGCAACACTGATCTGGCATGATCGCCAGGCAATCGACCCTGCTGGGTTTGATTTGGATCGCAGGGTTCACGGTTCTGGGGTTGGGCGTACTGTTCGCCCCGATATTCATTAAGCAGATCAGACCCGGCCAGGGAACCGCGCTTTTGCTGATTGCCGCCAGCGTCTTGTTTGCAGCCGTGTTCCCGACTCTGGTGATTACCGAAAATCGTCTGGTGTCGTACGCGGGCGTACTCACCGCAATATTCGGTTACGCGGTTACGCTGATCATCTTGGTTGAAGAGAATCCGATGCTCGCGGTTATCGTATTGTCATACACTGTTTACTTGGCCCTGTCCGCGTTCATTCTGGTTGCGATCTTCCACGTGATCGGAATGATCTTCTCACGGTTCAGAGGCTAGCCCTCCCGCAGTTGCGGCGCCACGCGGTCGGCGAATAGTTCCAGGTTGGCGATGCCGTCGTCCAGCGGCATGCCGGGCCACATCATGCGGAAGCAGCCGTGGGACATGCCCAGCGCGCGGTAGCGGGATAGCTCCTCGACCACTTCGTCGGGGCTGCCGATGACGAAGCGGTCGCGAGCCAGGTCTTCGAAGGGTTCGCGGAAGTTTTCATCGCCGGGCAGGGCCTTGTCCTGTCCCCACTGGGCGTAGGCCTCGTATTTGCCGCCCAGATAAGGCGCGGCGTTGGCGAAAGCCTCCTCGTGAGTCCGGCCGACGAAGACCTCGCGGCCCAGGGGAAGGCGGTCGGGCGCGCCCGAGTTGGCGGCGCCGGCGGCCTCGTGGTACATCTCAACCTGCTGGCTGATGGTGTCGAACTTGGCGTGCGGATTGACGTACCATATGTAGCCCATGCGGGCGGCCCGGGTGATGGCGGCGTCGCTGTTGGCGGCCACCCAAACCGGCGGGTGCGGCTGCTGCACGGGGCGCAGCATCAATTGAGCGTCCTGGAGTCGGAAGTATTGCCCCTCGTAATTCACCTTCTCACCCGACCACAGCAGGCGCATGGCCTCCAGGCATTCCAGGTAGCGGCTCACCCGGGTGCGGCGCGGAACGCCGAAGTTGTCGTATTCCTCGTCGCGGTATCCCAGGGCGGCGCTCAGGGTGAAGTTGCCGCCGGTGATAACGTCCATGGTGGCCACACGCTCCGCCAGGTCCACCGGATGATGCAGCGGTATCAGCATCGTAGCCACCAGACCCATGCCCCGGGCCTCGGCCGAAATGCGGGCCAGCAGCGGCATCGTTTGCAACTGCTGGTAGGGGTTGGTCAGATAGTGCTGGCCCTGGTAGACCATGTCGAACCCGAGGTCGCGCGCCGCGCCGACGTAGGCGCAGATGTCGGCGAAGGCCTGCTGCATGTCGGCGCCGGCCGGCTGCTGGGCGATGGCGGAAAGGGATACACCGAATTTCATGGTTGCTCCTGGGGGAACCTGGGGAAATGGGTCGAGTGGAACGGCCGGCTACCGACGCAAGGTAGACGGACGTTTCTGCGGCGTGTCATCGTCAACGAACTTGACGCCGGCGGCACGCTGTCGCGCTTTCCACGCTTCAAAGCGCGCCTTCGCTTCAACGTAGCCGATTTCGTATCCGGCTTGCCACTGGGCTTTGAGCAGCGGTTTAAGCAGAAATTCCAGCACCTTCACTGTGAGCCGGCCGCGCGGCACGGTAACGTTACTGGTCTCACGCTGGAGGTTTGTCATTTTCGGGCTCATCGTCGTCGTCAACGAACTCGACACCGGCGGCGCGCTGGCGTTCTTTCCATGCTTCAAATTCTGCGTTGGCCTGAGATCTGCCTTGAGCTTCGCCTTCCTCTCTGCCGATCTCAATGCCGGCTTCCAGCTGGGCGTCGAGCAACGGCTTCACCAAAATTTCCAGTAAGGCCATGATGCGGTTGCCTCCGATGTGCGTTATGGCCAGCGCCGCCAGAGTGACTGCCGGGTCGATGTGCGTTGCACTGACGGCTCTGTCCAGGAAATTGGCGGCGACTAGCAACTGCCCCAATTGCCCCAACTCAGTATGACGGAGCAGCGTGGCTACCGCCATTATAAATTCTGCGGTCGATACCGTCGGTGGGACGATGCGGGATACCCACCAGCGCGGCGAATGCCGCTCCGGCGGACTGACGATGACATCGCCCAGAGCTCGTGCGAAACTCATCGGGAGTTCTAGGCGATGTTCTTTGTCATAGTCAGGCGGTCAACTCCCGGCCCAGCAGGTCGATGGCGGCTTGGACTGCTTCGTGTTTGGTGGCGTCGCGGTCGCCGCCGACGCGGATCTCGATGGCAGCGTCGTCTCCGTCCTTGACGGCCAGGCCGATCCAGAAGGTGCCAATGGGCAACCCGCTGCGGCCTGCCGCCGGGCCGGTGACGCCGGTGGTTGACAAAGCAAAGTCGGTGCCGGTGAGCTCCAGAGCGCCGCGGGCCATGGCGATGGCCATTTCCCGGCTCACGCTTCCCGCGGTCTCATAGAGTTCGTCGGGCACGCCGAGGATCTTCTCCTTCAGCCCGCCGGTGTAGGCGACGACGCCGCCCGGGAAGAACCGGGACGCGCCGGGTATGGTGCCCAGCGTGTAGCCGAGCAGGCCGTTGGTGCAGGCCTCGGCCACGGACACCGTCTGTCCGCGCTCCAGGAGAATCTCCGCAACCTGTGCTACTTCCACGATTTTGCCTCCTGAATTTGCCGCCGGCTAGACGTCCATCATCTTGTCGGGCGACATCAGCTCCCAGAACTCGATGCGGTTGCTCTCCACCAGCGGGCGGATCTGCGCCCCGAATTCCAGGGCCGCCGGGGGCAGGGAGTGCCCGCCACGCATGGGGGACATCAGGGCATCGTCAGTCCACTCGAGGATGACCACGTCCTGTTCCGCCGGCGTGGTGGCGCCGTTGAAGTAAACGCGGAACTCGCTGCGCTGGCCAGCGTCGTGGTAGATCTGCGCCTGCTTCTGGAGCAGGCTGGCCACGCGGCGGGCCTCGCCGGGCTTGGTCTTGAAAATTCTTCGCAGTACGTACATGTTCTGGCTCCTTTGGACAATGTTCGTTTTGGATTGAGATTTTCGGGTCGGTTCAAGAATTGGGGGTATAGTCGTTGACGAGCCCCACCAGATGGTTCACAAAGCGGTGGACGATAGGTCGGTCGGCGACGATCTCGTAGTCCTCCATCTCGTCGTGAAAGAAGTTTTTGTGAAACTTTTCCGCGGCGATGAATCCGGCTGACAGGAATGGATCATCGTATTCGTCGGCAAGTCGGATGACGGCGTTTTTGGTGGCGCGATGGCTGCGATATTGCCAGCCGCGCTGCTTGGCGGCCGCTATGACCACTTGCGTAGCCGCGCCGTAGAGTTTTTCCGACCCTTGTCGACGGTCTCCCGCGTCGAACTCACGGTCCGATTGCGCCAGGAAGGCGACGGCTTGGTCGATGCATTGAGCAACGGTGTCCTCTCTGGCGGTGGCCATCGTCATCTCCCCTGGAAATCCACAGTTGGAATGTGAGTGTGATTATGATACCCGAATTTCGAGTTGATGCGCGTGCAGCAATTCTCGGGTGATGGGGCCGGCCGCCGCAGCTTCAAGGACCGTCGTGCCCGGCAGGAAGGATATTTGACGCAATCAATCAGAGGCCGGCGAGCCGCTCGTTTCAGGACTGGCATCAATGTCGGGAGCGATCATGGCGCCGCTCCGTCCATTCCCGATACCAACTAGACGCAGCACCCGTCGGTAGAGGTTGGGCGCCGACTCTTCGAACAGCATGTAGACCACCGGCACCGCTACCAGCGTGAGGAAGGTGGAACTGATCAGGCCCCCGATGACGACGGTGGCCAGCTCCGCGCCCACGAGTCCGGCAGAGTCGCTGAGCGACAGCGGGATCAACGCCAGGATGGTGGTGAATGCGGTCATCAGGATGGGACGCACGCGGGTGCGGCCGGCGGACATCACGGCGTCCAGGGGTTCGAGGCCGGCCCGGCGCTGCTGGTGAACGAAAGTCAGCAGCACGATGGCATTGGTCACCACGATGCCCACCAGGAGCAGGAACCCCATGAGGGCCGGCAGGCTCAGCGACCGGTCGGTGATGACCAGCGCGACCAGGGCGCCCACCACGGCCAGCGGCATACTGAGCACCACGATGAAGGGAATCTTCAGCGAGCCCAGGGTTGCTACCATCACCAGGTACACCAGTGATACGCCGATGACCATCGCCACGTAAACGTTGTTGAACTCATCTCTGATGTCGCTGCGAGTGCCTCCGGAACGGATGGACACTCCGGGGGGCAATGGGGTGGAGGCTACGACGGCATCGATGCGATCACCGATTGCGCCAGCGTCCCGTCCAACCAGCCGGCCGGAGATGGTGGCGGAACGGTGGCCGTCGTAGTGGGTGACTACGCTGGGCCCCACGGTATGGCGGGTATCGGCAATGCTGCCCAGGGGAATGGCGCCGGCGTTGCCGCCTATTGGCAGCAGGGGGATGTCCGACGGGTCGTCCACGGCTTCGGGAACCCCGCGGACCACCACGTCGAGTGTCTCACCGCTGAGGTTTATCTCGCCGACTTCGCTGCCGCGCATCCAGGTGCAGATCTGGCTGGCAACGTTCGCCGACGACAGGCCGTAGCGTCCCGCTGCGTTGGGGTCGATGGCAATGGTAAGCTCCTCCCTGCCGTCCTCAATATTGGTTTGCAAGTTGCGTACGCCGGGGTCTCGTTCCACGGCGGCCTGCAGCCGGTCGGTGGCGATGCGGACATCCTCGTAGTTGGTTCCGGTGAGGGTGAGTTGCAGCCGGCCGCCTCCGCCCGGGCCGCCGGCATCGGTAAAGACGCGGGTGGTAACGCCCCTTTTTTCGGGCAGGGCGTTCCTGATCCGCTCGTCGACGTCATCCGGGGCGTTTTCTCCCAGCAGTAAGTTGAATCCGGCCCGGTCGAATGCCGCGTCGGCGGTGGACCCGAAACTGCGACTGCTGGCTCCCAGGGTCACCTGGTAGCTCTCAACGGCTCCCATGGCGACAAACTCATCGAGGATGCCTTCAACCTCGCTGACTTCCTCGACCAGTTGAACGGTTGAGGGGTTGCCGCCGAGGGTGAGGTCGATGCGAATACCCTCGATGCGTCCCTGGGAAAACAGCTCAATGGGCAGCGTGCGGATCAAGGTGAGGCTGGCCAGCACCACCAGGATGCTGGCGATGGCGGTGATCAATCGGTAGCGCAGGGCCAGCCTAAGGATGGGAGTGTAGATTCTCTGCAGGTAAGTGTCGCCCCTGGGGTTTGCGGGATCGTCAACCATGTCGCCGGCGCGCAGGAACCACGACGCCAGCACGGGAACGGCGGTGAGGGCGACCAGGGTGGACGCCAGCAGGGAAACGCAGACGGTCTGGGCAAAGGGGGAGAAGAACTGCCCCACCACGCCCGGGAGGAAGCCCAGGGGAACGAATACCGCCACCGTGGTCAGGGTGGACGCGACCACGGGCGGGCTGACCTCCTGGGTGGCGGCGATCACCGCTACGGAGCGGGGGCTGCCCTCCTGGATGTGTCGGTAGATGTTCTCCAATACGACGATGCTGTCGTCGACGATGCGGCCGACGGCGATGGCTAGGCCGGCCAGGCTCATGAAGTTCAGCGTCCAGTCGAACAGAGCCATCACCAGCATCGTGATCATCACGCTGAGCGGGATGGATAGAGCGATGATGATAGTGGGCCGGATGGCGTTGGCGATTCCGGCCAAAGGACGCGGCCTCAACTGCAAAAGGAACAGGAACACCGCGGCCACGGCGAAGAAAAAGCCCTGCAGGCCCTGCCCCAGAACCTTGCCCAGCTCTTCTTCCAGCCGGGGCGCCTGGCTTTCGACCACCGCGATTTCGATATCCTGCGGGAGTTGATCGTGGAGGTCTGCCAGCAACTCGTCGATGGTGTGGGTGATTTCTATAGTGTTGCCGTCACCTGTTTTGTGAACGCTCAGGCTGACGTTGGGCTGGCCGTTGGTGCGGGAGATGGTTCGGGCTTCAGGAGTGGCGACGCGCACGTCGGCGATTTCCGACATGCTGATCGGAGTGGCGTTATTGCCCGGAGCGCGCGCGGAGGCCGGCGACCCGGCGGGACGAGAAAATCCGACGGGCAGGTCCCGTATGGCGTCCAGATCGGTGTAGCCGTGGAACGCGCGGACCGTCACCGTGCCGTCGCCCGCCTCGACGCTGCCGGCGTTAACGTCCACCGAGTTGCTTTGCAGGGCACCGATGACGTTCTGGATGGTCAATCCGTAGGTATGCAGCAGCGCCGGGTCCACAGTCACGAAGACCTGCTCGTTGACGCCGCCTTCAACCTCCACGTCAAGCACGCCCGGCACCGCCTGGAGCGGCGGCACAATCTGCCGTTCGACTATCCGGAGCAGATCGGGAATATCGCGTTGGCCCGATACGCTCAGCTCCATCACGGGCCGCAGGTTGGGCGTCGACTCGAACACGCGGGGGTCGCCGGCGGCGTCCGGGAGCCGGAGGCCGGATACCCGGCTGACGATTTCCGCCTCCGCTTCTGCGGTGTCAACGTTGTTTTCGAAACTTGCCCGCACCCGCGAGTTGCTGGATCGTGACGTCGAGGTCAGTTCCTTCAGCCCTTCCATGCCGATGATCAGGTCCTCGATGGGTTTGGTGACGTCCTGTGAAACCTGGTACGGCGTGCCCTGCTGGTAGGTAGTGGAGACGTTGATGACTCGCAGGCTGATCTCGGGGAAAAGCTCCTGCTGCAACTGCCGGTAGGCGTAGATGCCGCCGGCCAGCACGAGGATCAGTATCAGGACGGTGACCGTCCGGCTGTGCAGGGCAAGCCTGGTTAGAAATATCATCCTCGGCTCCGTTTGGCAGGCATCGAATCTCACGCGTACCCAATTTGACCCGATCCGTCATTGCGAGCGAAGCGCGGCAATCCCGTTGCTATGGGGCTAACCTTCGGGCAACGAGATCGCCACGTCGCTGCGCTCCTCGCGATGACAAACTGGGTACGCATGAGGCATTTGATACGTTGAAACGGTTTGCTATGGAACAGGGCTATGGGCTGGCGGTTTCGTTTCGGATGTATCCGCGTATGGCGCCGGTTTGGCCTGCGCTCAACACTTGCGCAACAGGGCCAAGAACTCACGGTTGCCGGCGTCCCCCGTAATCGGCGATGGTATCGTGTCAAGCAGAGTGACATCGTCGCGAGCGGTTAACCACTCTTGAACCCTGGCGAGAATGTCGTCGCGGAGGGCGTCGCTGCGTATGATACCGCCCCGGCCCACCTCGCCGCGCTGAGCCTCGAACTGCGGCTTGATAAGGATAATGGCGTACCCGTTGGCTTTCAGGTGCGTCAGCGGCTCCGCCAATGCCATGGTCAGGGAAATGAAAGACACGTCGGTGACCAGGAGGTCGACAGCCTCGGGCAGATCAAAGGGATACCGGACGTTGACCTTCTCCATGCACACTACCCGCGGGTCCTGGCGCAACCGGTAGTGCAGCTGGCCGTGTCCGACATCTACAGCGTACACATGGGCCGCGCCGCGCTGGAGCAGGCAGTCGGTGAACCCGCCGGTGGACGCTCCCACGTCCAGGGCTGTGATGCCCTCCAGTGGTATAGCGTGATGTTCTACCCACGTGTCCAATGCGCGAGCCAGCTTGACGCCGCCGCGGCTGACGTAGGGCAGACGCTCCCTGAGTTCCAGGGGTGTGTCGGGATCCAGGAACGCGCCGGCTTTCTGGACGGGACCCGCCGGGGATAGCACCGCGCCGGCCATGATCAAGGCTTGGGCCTGCTCCCGGCTCTCCACGAGGCCCCGCTCCACCAGCAGCACGTCAGCGCGTTGACGGGACTGCTTGCGTGGTTTTCGCTGCGGGGAATCTGGCATGGCGTTGACCGCTACTCGCCGATGAATTGAGGTCGGCGCTTTTCCAGGAAGGCACGGAAGCCTTCGTGGTAGTCGCGGGTGTCGAACTGACCCAGGGGAAGTTCCGCCTCCTCGGGAGAAAGGTCCAGGGAGGGCTTGGCCAGCACCTGGTTCATGGTCTTCTTGTTGACGGCGTGGGACAGGGGAGCCAGGGCGGCGATGTCGGCGGCGAGCTTGTAAGTGACCTCCTCCAGCCGTTCCACAGGCACCACCTGGTTCACCAGGCCGATGCGCAGGGCCTCGTCGGCGTCCAGCAGCCGGCCCGACAGCAGGATGTACAGGGCGTTGCCCTTGCCCACCAGGTTCACCAGGCCGTACATCTCGCGGTGGCCGATGGTGATGCCCAAGCGCGCCACCGGGATGCCCAGGCGGCTGCCTTCGGCGGCGATGCGCAGATCGGTGGCGACGGCGAGCTCGCAGCCGCCGCCGGCGGCGAACCCGCGGATCATGGATATGACCGGCGTGCCGATCTCCGCTACGGTCTCCAGCAGCCCGTCCACGGCGGCATTGTAGACACGGCCCTTGGTGGAGTCGCTGCGGTGCTGCTCGAAGTCGCTGATGTCCGCGCCGGCGGAGAAGGCTTCCTCGCCCGCGCCAGCAATCACGATGCAGCGGACGTACCGGTCAGCGTCCAGGTCGCGCAGCAGCGAGGTCAGTTCCACCCACATGTCCAGCGAAATGGCGTTGCGCTGAGCTGGCCGGTTGATGGTCACGGTGGCGATGGGCGGTTCCCGCCGCACGAGGATGTATCCATTGGCGGCAACCGGAATATCGGAGGCTGGGTTCTGTACGGCGGCAGTGTCGGTCATCGGTTGGGGCTCCTGGGTATGGACTGGCGTAACGGTCGAAAAGCGTATCGGCGCAGGGGTGTTTTAGTCAACAACGGCCCCGCCATTCCGGGTCACCTCACGCGAGTTGATGGTCGCCCGTAGCCGATACCTGCGTCGTTCATTCAATCGCCAAATAAAAACGATAATTATCTATAATGAATAATAATATTACGAAATTCGTTCTAATTAGTTGACTATACGAATAATAAGCATTACATTTGCGCGGGCAAATCACTATTCCGGCCACGCCGGTATGCACGTTAGCTTTCGCAGACTTCCACCGGACCAGACGCCGACCGCGCGTGAAGGAGGAGCTACGATGTCGGGATACTTGAAACCGACCCTGATTGCCAGTTTCGTCACATCCGTTCTGCTGGTTGCAGGCATTGCCTGCGGCGGCGCCGAAACGCCGGCGCCTACTGCAGAGCCGGCCCCCCAGGCCCCGGCGGCAGCCCCCGCCGCAACCACCGCGCCAGCCGCCCCGGCGCCGGCAGCGGACCCCACGCCGACTGCCACCCCGCCCCCGGAGGCTACGCTCCGACCGACCAATACCCCGGTACCCACGGCGGTAGCCCGCGTCGTCGCCACGCCGACTCCCAGCGCGGCCGGCCCCAAATACGGCGGGACGGTGCGCATGTCCGCGTATGCCGATACCAAGGACTGGGACCCGCTGGGGTCGGCCTCGCTGTCCAGCGTGATCTCCTACTCCCAGCTCTACAACCAGATTGTGCAGTTCGATACCACGAACACGCAGGAAGTGGTCGGTGACCTGGCCGAGAGCTGGGAGCTCAGCGCCGACGGACAGCAGTACACCTTCCGCATTCACGAGGGCGTCAACTGGCACGACGGAAAGCCGCTCACCGTGGATGACATCATTTTTACGATGCACCGGTACGGCAATCCGTGCAACGCCACCGGACGTTCGGGATTGTGGCGCAACTACGCGGTGAGGATGGAAGTCGTCGACGTGGTAGACAAGGCTGACTGCACCCCCACCAACGCCGACGATGTGGTCAAGGCGGTGGACGACCGGACCATCCAGTACAACCTGGCCTTCGCTTCCGGCGCGTTCATCAAATTCCTCGCGGTGGACTACGTGAAGATCCTGCCTCGCCATTTGCTGGAGGACGAGTCGGTCGACCTGAACCAGGGCGAGCACGTGGTCGCCAGCAAATCCGGGTCCGGTCCCTTCATCCTGGAGGAGTACCGCTCCGGCAACTCCTATTTCGTCAACAAGAACCCCAACTACTTCAAGGAAGGGCGACCTTACTTCGACCGCATCGAGCACTTCATCATCACGCAGCCCGCGACATTGATGGCACAGGTTGAGGCGCGACAGATCGACATGGCCAATGCCGGCTCCACCAACCTGGAAGCCCCTGAGTACTACGAGCTGGAGCGGGTCACCAACGGGGACTACGTGGCCCACGACATCAAGGCCGGCGGCAATTTCGGCCTGATGCTGAACGTGAAGCGCGAACCATTCTCAGACCACCGGGTGCGCAAGGCGCTCTACCTTGCCGTGGACCGTCAGAAGGTGGACGAGCGGGCCTTCGGCGGCGCCGGCGTGACCCACTGCCCGTTGATGGACCTGGCCCACACCAACGACGAATGCACCACCTGGCCCGGCCTGCGCCCCAAGGACACGCCCGGCGGCCAGGAAGACATTGCTGAAGCGCAGCGGCTGATGGCCGAGGCTGGCTTCCCCGATGGGTTCCAGGTCCAGTACACCGTGCGGCAGGTGGGTTCGTACCCGGCGCAATGCTCGGTGATCAAGCAGGACCTCGAGGAGTTCCTCGGCATCACCGGCGACATCGAGACGCTGCCCAGCGCCGCCGGCTACGCCAAGTACGGCACTTCCCGCCCGAAGGATGCCAAGGGAGACTGGGAGCTCAGCTGCCAGGGCGAGGGCATGGTGGTCTTCGATCCGGACGCGATCTACGGCGGAGTTTACCTACCCGGCGCGACCCGGAACTACACGGATTGGGAGCATCCCAAGGTTACCGCTTGGTTCGAACAGCAGAAGGTGGAGTTGGATCCTGACCGGCGCCGGGAGATCAACAAGGAGGCCGAACTGTGGCTGGCCAGCTTTGAGGACAACCACTGGGTGAACCTGCTGCTGGGGCAACTGTTCTGGCTGGTTCACAAGGATATCAAGGGATTCAACGCGCCGATCACCGTGCAATACGGTTTCAAGCACGAGGATCTCTGGCTCGACCGTTAGGTCCCACAATGGAACCATTGGACAGGCCGAGTTAGCGGAATTCGCAATAATATCGGGGGTAGTCATAATGATTGCCCCCGACAATTTACGAATCCGATAAATTGCTATCATATCTACGAATATAGACCCATATCGTAAATTATCGTTTGGCATGTGTAGGTTCCCGATACATTTCCTTGACATGGCTTTGGGGCGCGAATAGGATAGGCCGGGCTGTATCAGGAACAAGCCGCCCTGGCTTGGCGATACGGCCGGCATATCTTGAGTCCGCTGGGTTCATAGCCCGGTCAGGAGGTCCACACGCCATATGTTGTCCGTTACGAAATCATTGTGGGTAGCCGCGGCGCTCTCTGCCGTTTTGATCATCGGAGTAGCCTGTGGCGGCGCCGAAGCGCCGGCCCCGGCAGCGCCGGCCGACACCGGATCCGGGGCTGCGCCCGCGGCGCCGGCCGCTCCCACCGTGGCCAGCCCCGCCACGGGAGCCAGCGCCCCCGGGCCCGGCTCGACCGTGGCGGCTCCGGCCGCTCCGGCGACCGCCGCCCCGGCAGCCAACGTGCCCCCGACTGCCACGCCGCCGCCAGCGGCCACCCAGCGGCCCACCAACACGCCGGCGCCCACGGCCATCGCGCGTACCGCGGCCACCCCGGTTCCCAGCGGGCCGCCCCAAACCGGCGGCCTGGTCCGGATGGCAGCCTACGCGGACACCAAGGACTGGGACCCGCTGGGCTCGGCGTCGACGTCCAGCGTGATCTCCTATTCCCAGTTGTACAACCAGCTGGTGCAGTTTGACACCACCGTAACCAGCGAAGTGGTGCCGGACCTGGTGGAAAGCTGGAGTCTCAACGACGACGGCACGATCTATACCTTCCGCATCCGTGACGACATTACCTGGAACGACGGAACGCCGTTCACCATCGAGGACGTGAATTACACGTTCCTGCGCTACGGTAACCCCTGCAACAGCACGGGTCGTTCCGGCCTGTGGCGTCGGTATGCCAATCCGCTGGAGGTTGCCGACCGCGAGGGCGGCGACTGCACAATCACCAATGCGGATGACGCCCTGCGCGTGGTGGACGATCAGACCATTGAGTTCCACCTGGCCTTCGCGTCGGGCGCGTTCATCAAGTTCCTCGCCATCGACTACGTCAAGATCCTGCCCAAGCATCTGCTTGAGGAGGGGGTCGACCTGAACCTGGCCGAGAACATTATCAAGCACAACTCCGGCTCCGGCCCGTTCATCTTGGAGTCTTATCAGTCCGGCAACTCGTACTTCGTGAACCGGAACCCCAACTACTTCAAGGAAGGGCGGCCGTACCTCGACCGCATCGAGCACTACATCATCACCACGCCGGCCACCGCGCAGGCGCAGGTTGAGGCGCGTCAGATCGACATGGCCAACGCGGCCACGATGAACCTGACCGCGCCCGAGTACTACGCGCTGGAGCAGCGGACCGAGAGCGAGTACGTCGCCCACGACGTGTTCGGCGGCGCGACCCGCGGGTTCATGATCAACATCAAGCGCGAGCCTTTCACCGACCACCGGGTGCGTCAGGCTCTGAACCTGGCCGTTGACCGTCAGAAGCACAACGCCCGTGGGCTGCACGGCGCCGGGCGCGGCCACTGCCCGATGGTGGGCATGGCCAACAGCCTGGAAGAGTGCGCCACCTGGCCCGGCATGCGCCCCAAGGATACTCCGGAAGGTCAGCAGGACATCCAGCGCGCCCGGGAGTTGCTGGCCGAGGCCGGTTACCCTGACGGGTTTGAAGTTCAATACACCGTGCGCCAGGTCGGTACTTACGTGGATGAGTGCTCGGTTATCAAGCAGGACCTGGAAGACTTCCTGAACATCCGTGGCGCTATCGAAGTACTGCCCAGCGCGGCGGGTTACGCCAAATACGGCACGTCTCGCCCCGCTGACGCCAAGGGCGATTGGGAACTGAGCTGCCAAGCTGACGGCATGACCGTTCTGGACCCGGACGCTATTTACGGCGGCATCTTCCTCAAGGGCGGCACGCGCAACTACACCGACTGGGAGGCCCCCGAAATCAACGACTGGTTCGAGGCCCAGAAGGTCGAACTTGATCCCGAGAAGCGCCGGGAGATCAACAAGGAAGCGGAGCGTTGGCTGCATGAATTTTCCAACAACCACTGGGTGAGCCTCACCCTGGGGCAGAACTTCTGGGTTGTGCACCGGGACGTGAAGGGCTTCGTGGCCCCGCAAACGGTGCAGTACGGATTCAAGCACGAAGACCTGTGGCTGGATCGGTAGGGCCATCCGGCAGACCGATGTTCCGCCACCACTGCGGATGTGTAGGCTTATGATGCTGAGAGTGAAACCGACGCTACTGATTAGCATTGCAGCGAGCGTGTCCCTGGCCATAGGCGTGGCCTGCGGCGGCGCCGAGGAAACGGCCGCTCCCGCCGCGCCGGCTCCGGCCGCGACCGAGGCTCCCGCTGCTGCGGCCCAGGCCCCGGCGGCGGCCGCCACCACGGCGCCGGCCGCGCCGGTGGCTCCCGCAGCTCAGGGCGCCGATCCGACCCCGACCTTTACGCCTCCGCCCGAGGCCACCATTCGACCGACCAACACGCCGGTGGCCGAGTACGCGGCGCGTATCGCTCCGACGCCGACACCTTCCGGCCCTCCTCAACAGGGAGGCGTGGTGCGCATGTCGGCCTACGCGGACACCAAGGACTGGGACCCGCTGGGTTCAGCGTCGCTGTCCAGCGTGATCTCCTACTCGCAGTTGTACAACCAGCTGGTGCATTACAACAGCGTGGAGACCGACCAGGTGGAGGGTGATCTTGCCACCGACTGGCAGGTCAGCCCTGATGGACTCACTTACACCTTCAACCTGCACGACAACATCCAGTGGAACGACGGCGAACCGCTCACCTCGGCCGACGTGGTGTACAGCTTCCTGCGCTACGCCAACCCGTGCAATCCGTCCGGTCGGTCGGGGCTGTGGCGACAGTACGCCGTCGCGCTGGAGGTGGCGGATCGGGACGGGGGCGACTGCACGGCCACCAACGCCAACGACGTGGTCAGGGCCGTTGACGACCGGACTATCGAGTTCGACCTGCGGTTCCCGTCGGGCGCCTTCATCAAGTTCATGGCAATCGACTACGTGAAGGTTCTGCCCAAGCACCTGCTGGAGCAGGGGGTCGACCTGAACCTCTCCGAGAACATCATCAAGCACAACTCCGGTTCCGGCCCGTTCGTACTGGAAGAGTACTCGTCGGGCAACTCCTACTTCGTGAATCGGAACGAAAACTACTTCAAGGCCGGCAAGCCGTACTTCGACCGCATCGAACACTTCATCATAGTTGACACCGCGACCCTGACCGCTCAGATCGAAGGGCGCAACATCGACATGATGAACGGCGGCTTCTCCAACCTCACCCCGCTGGAATACTTGGAGTTGGAACAGCGGATGGAAGGGGAATACGTGATGCACGAGTTCCCGCCCTCGGGCAACTGGGGCTTCATGATGAACGTGAAGCGGGAGCCCTTCACCGACCCGCGAGTCCGGAAGGCCATCCATCTGGCGGTTGACCGGGACGACCTGAACGAAAAGATCTGGGACGGTACCGCTGGCATCGCCTGCCCGCTGGGAGGCATGGGGCACTCCTTCGACGAGTGCTACACCTGGCCCGGCATCCGTCCCAAGGACAGCCCGGGCGGCCAGGAAGACCTGGCGGAAGCCAAGCGGCTGATGGAAGAGGCCGGATACCCCGATGGTTTTGAGGTCCTGTACACCGCCCGACAGGTGGCCGGCTATCCCAAACAGTGCGCGGTGATCAAACAGCAACTGGAAGACGCCCTGGGCATTACCGGCGACATCGAGACCCTGCCCAGCGCCGCCGGATACGCCAAGTACGGCACCTCCCGCTCGCCGGATGCGCTGGGTGACTGGATCGTCTCCTGCCAGGGCGAGGGCATGGTGGTGCTGGACCCGGACGCGCTGTACGGCGGCATCTACAACAAGGGCGGCACCCGCAACTACACCGACTGGAGCAACCCGATGGTGGAGGAGTGGTTCGAGGCTCAGAAGACCGAGCAGGACCCGGACGCCCGTCGGGAGATCAACAAGACCGCGGAACTGTGGTTGAACGACTATTCCGACAACCACTGGGTCAACCTGGGCTGGAACCGGTTCTTCTGGATCGTCCACCGCGACATCAAGGGGTTCCATCCGCCCACCACCGTGCAGTATTTCTTCAAGTACGAAGACTACTGGCTTGACCGTTAGCCAAAGGGATCGCGCTCAAACGTGCTGCTATCGGGACGTTAGGGGGTACACATGAGACAGTACGCTGCCAAACGCATCGGGTTATTCATACCCACCGTGCTGCTGGTGACGGTCATCGTATTCGTGGTGATGCGGCTCATCCCCGGCGACCCGGCGCTGGCCATCCTGAGCGCAGACGACGCGGCCTACACCGAGCAGGAACTGGCGGAACTGCGGGCCGAACTCGGCACCGACCGGCCCATCGTGGTCCAGTACTTCGACTGGATGAGCGGCCTGCTTCGTGGAGACTTCGGCACGTCCTTCTGGTGGAACGGGCCGGTAATGGACCGGCTGGGCGAGCGGATCCCGGTCACCATTGAGCTTGCGATCCTGGGTATTGCCTTGGCGGTCGTTTGCGCTGTTCCCCTGGGAGTTGTCTCGGCCATCAAGCCGGACAGTCCCATCGACTACGTGTCGCGCATATTCACCCTGGTCGGCATATCTATTCCGACTTTCTTCAGCGGCATCCTGCTTACCTTGATCCTCATCCGGGCCTTTGGGTGGTTACCTCCTCTGGGCTATGAGAACATCTGGGACGACCCTTGGGCCAACCTCAAGCAGATGATGCTGCCGGCGCTGGCCCTGGGCTTTTACGACATGGCATTCATCGCGCGGGTCACCCGTTCTTCCATGATGGAGATCCTGCGCGAAGACTACATGCGCACCGCCCGTTCGAAGGGATTGCGCGAGCGCATCGTGCTGTCACGCCACGGGTTGAAAAACGCCGTGCTGCCCATCCTGACTATCTCGGGCTGGCAGTTCGGGAGGCTGTTCGGCGGCACGGTGATCATCGAGCGCATCTTCCTGATCCCGGGCGTCGGCCAGCTGCTCATTGACGCCGTGTTTCAGCGGGACTTCCCGACCATCCAGGCGATCATTGTCATCGTAGCGGTGTCAATCGTGGTCATCAACCTGCTGGTTGACCTGCTCTATGGTTGGCTGGACCCGCGCATCCGCTACGCTTAGAACGCGCCTGCGCTCGGAATTAGTCGTTACGAGTCATTGGCACTGGAGAACCGGCGATGGCTACCCAAACACCCAACGACGCCCTGAGGGCCCAGGATACTGCCGCGCTGGATCAAGCAGCGTTGCGGGACATGCGGCCCCGTCCCACGTGGTACGGGAATGTCTGGCGTTTCTGCCGCACGAAACCGCTGGGTGGGCTCAGCGCCGCCATAATTTTGCTAACAATACTGGCGGCGATCCTTGCGCCGGTGATAGTGCCCCACGACCCGCTGGACCTGGTTCACGCGCCCTTCGTCGCGCCCTCCTCCATCGCCTGGCTTGGTTCCGACGACCTGGGCCGTGACGTTTTCAGCCGTGTGATTGCCGGGGCGCGGATCTCGATGTACGTGGGGATCATGAGCGTACTGATCGGGATCACGATAGGCACGATAATCGGGATACTGAGCGCCTACGTGGGCGGCGTCCTGGACCTGGTAATCCAGCGGATTGTGGACGCCCTGATGGCGTTTCCGGCGATCATCATGGCGCTGGGGCTGATGGCTGCGCTGGGTGCGTCGGTGAACAACATCGTGGCCGCGCTGGTGGTGATACTGGTACCGGGAGCGATACGGGTGATACGCTCGCAGGTGCTGAGCATCAAGGAACTGGACTACACGCTAGCGGCGCAGGCCATCGGCGCGCGGCCGTGGCGCATCATGCTGCGACACATTCTGCCCAACGTGACGGCGAGCTACATCGTGCTGAGCACCATCACGCTGGGCCTTGCCATCGTTATCGAAGCGTCGCTCAGCTTCCTGGGCGTCGGGGTGCCGCCGGACGTGCCCACCTGGGGCGGAATGCTGACCGAAGGCGCGTCGCAATACATCCGGAACGCGCCCTGGTTGGCCGTATTCCCCGGCCTGGCGATTTCCGTCATCGTGTTCTCGATCAACTTCCTGGGCGACGCGTTGCGGGACACGCTGGATCCCCGGCTGCGTGGGCGGTAACCAAACCGCCTCATCTTCCCGGAGAAAACCTGAACCGGGGTCGCTGTGATCGCAACCGCTTCTTTGGCAAAGAGGCGCCGGACTGATATAGTGGAATCAGCAGGCAAGGCGCACCGTGGCGACCCCCGAAACGCGAACCGACCGTATTGAGACTGCCGTACTTCTACCGGCGGAAGAGCGAAAATCGGCCAGACGGTTTATCACAATCCGGTGGTGGGCGCGACGCTACCAGGAATTGTCATGGGCCTGGCGTTTCAACATCGTCATCCTGATCTTGGCCCTGCTGAACTCACTAACGATCCTGATCGCGAACGCCTTTGGCTCGGTCTCGGTGGTCGCAATTGGCAGCGCCTTTTACTCCGTTGTAGTGTTGGTGTGGGTAGTTGGGGCAATCATCCTGATTGCCCTATCCGTCAAGCAGTTTTTCGCTCCGCCGCGAAATCGGCCACCGCCGGATACGGGAAACGATTCTGAACAGTACCAGCCATATTAGGCCCAACGCCAACACCGCGTACGGAGCAGTAACTATTCCCAGCCCGATACACCCGACTATGCCCGTTTGCGACAGACATTCCTCAAGCTGGGGTTGGAATTCGATCTTGTTGAGCCGGTTCAGACCGGCCAGAAAGAAGGCGATCACAAACAACGGTCGCATTGGCCTCGGGACGTGGTTGAATTGTTCGCGAAAGAATTCCCACATGCAAGGCTAACCGTTCACGTCAAATCGCTCGGGTAGTCTAGCACAACCACTCCAAGGCCCCATTTTCTAGGCGACGCCCTGCGGGGTACCCTGGCTGCATGGCCGATAAGGTCGAAAACATCGCGTGGCATGGCCCCTTCCAATTGGAAGGGGCCTTATTTTGTGCGTATTTCGTAATTCGATTGGCTGTTCCCAGACATGGGCTATTGACACCGCGAATTGGGTGGGCTAACATTCCCGCCCGTATCTCACGGTTTGTGGCTAATTTCACAATTGGCCACGGCCGGGGATTACATTTTCTGGTTGCGGACACCAGCCTTTCTTCGCCCGTCCGCAACGGCAGACAAACGGAATAACGAGACGGGAGGTTTTAACCAGATATGAAGCCATCTACACTCCGCCGACCATTCCTGCGGACGCTGCCGCTGATCGCGGGCGCTGCCGCGCTGATGGTCGGCATTGCCTGCGGTGGCGCGGAGGCGCCCGCCGCGCCCAGTTCCGCCCCGGCGGCCCAACAGCCGGCCGCCGCTACCACGGCTCCAGCCGCCCCGGCGGCCGAGCAACCCACCAACACCCCGATTCCCCAGGCCGCGGCCGCTACCGCGCGCCCGACTAATACGCCGGCCCCCACCGCCACGCCTCGCGTGGTGGCCACGCCGACCCCCAGCGCCGGCGCCCAGTACGGCGGCACGCTGCGGATGTCGGCCTACGCCGACACCAAGGACTGGGACCCGCTGGGTTCTTCGTCCCTTTCCAGCGTGATTTCCTACTCGCAACTGTACAACCAGATCGTGCAGTATGACACGGTGGATACCAATGCCATCACCGGCGACCTGGCCGAGTCGTGGGACGTGAGTCCTGACGGCCTGACCTACACCTTCCACCTTCGGGACAACATGCAGTGGACCGACGGCACCGAGATCACATCGGCGGACGTCATCTCCACTCACTCCCGCTACGCCAACCCGTGCAACAGCACCGGACGCTCCGGCCTCTGGCGCAACTACACGGTCAAGATGGAAGTGGTGGACAAGGACGGCGGCAACTGCACCCCCACCAACCAGGATGCGGTACTGCG
Source organism: Dehalococcoidia bacterium (assembly GCA_034428455.1). GTDB lineage: Bacteria > Chloroflexota > Dehalococcoidia > Lucifugimonadales > UBA3495 > Bin87. Next base: position 10,210 of record DAOUHZ010000091.1, on the reverse strand, counting down.
GGCAATCGACGACAAGACCATCGAGTTCAACCTGCAGTTCGCCTCCGGGGCTTTCATCAAGTTCCTGGCCATCGACTACGCAAAGGTGCTGCCGGGTCACCTGCTCGACGCTGACCCCAATTGCGCGGTGCGCGATGCTGCCAATCCCTGCTCCCTGAACCTGGGTGAGAACATCATCGAGATGGGGACCACCTCGGGCCCCTATATCCTGGAAGAGTACCAGGTTGGCGATTTCTACTACGTCAACAAGAACCCGGACTACTTCAAGGAAGGACGCCCCTACGTTGACCGCATCGAACACACCATCTTCACCGGCCAGGCCAAGGACACGTTGATCGCCAACTTCGAGGCCGGGCGGCTGGACATGGCCAACGGCGGTTTCACCAACCTGTCCCCGACCCAGTACTTCGACCTTGAAAAGAGCACCAATGGCGAGTACGTCGCCCACCCCATCGCCGCCGGCACCAACTGGGGACTGATGCTCAACGTGAAGAAGCCCCAGTTCCAGAGCCACCTGGTGCGCCAGGCCATCAACCTGGCCGTTGACCGCCAGGAGATCGACGAGCGCGTCTTCGACAACTCGGGCGGCAGCTACTGCCCGCTGATGGGTCTGGCCCACGCCAACGAGGTGTGCATGGACTGGCCCGGCATCCGGCCCAAGGACAGCGCTGGCGGACAGGAAGACCTGGCCGAAGCCAAGCGCCTGATGGCCGAGGCGGGCGTGGCCGACGGCTTTGAAGTCCAGTACACCGTGCGCCAGGTCGGCAACTATCCCGACCAGTGCCAGGTCGTGAAACAGCAGTTGCAGGACGCCCTAGGCATCACCGGCGACATTGAGACCCTGCCCAGCGCGGCCGGCTACGCCAAGTACGGCACGTCCCGCGCCGCAGAATCGGACGGCGACTGGGAAATCAGCTGCCAGGGCGAGGGCATGGTGGTGTTTGACGCCGACGCCGTCTACGGTGGCGTTTACCTCAAGGGCGGCACCCGGAACTACACCGACTGGTCCAACGACCAGGTGGTGGACTGGTTCGAGGCCCAGAAGGTCGAGCTGGACACCGAGGCCCGCCGGGAGATCAACAAGGAAGCCGAGCTCTGGCTCCACAGCTTCGAGGACAACCACTGGGTAACGCTACAGTTGGGCCAGCTCTTCTGGCTGGTGCACCAGGACGTCAAGGGGTTCACTGCCCCGTCCACGGTGCAATACCAGTTCAAGCACGAGGACCTGTGGCTGGACCGCTAATCTGTCATTCCCGGATCGAATTTCCGGCATAGTGACTCGGCGAACCTATTTGTAGGGGCGAATGATCATTCGCCCCTACTGTGTAAGGGATATATTCCATGCGACAGTACGCGATAAAGCGCATCGCGCTCATTATCCCCACGGTGCTGCTGGTAACCATCATCGTATTCACGGTGATGCGGCTGTTGCCCGGCGACCCGGCCCTGGTAATCCTGAGCGAAGGCGACGCCTCTTTCACCCAGGAAGAACTGGAAGACCTGCGGAGGCAGCTTGGAACCGACCGTCCCATCGTGGTCCAGTACGTGGACTGGATTGGCGGGCTGGTCCAGGGAGACCTGGGGACTTCCATCTGGCGGTCGGGACAACCGGTCACCAAGCTGGTTGGAGACCGGATTTTCCGAACGCTGGAACTGGCCGTGCTGGCCATCCTGATTGCCGTGGCTTTTGCCGTTCCCCTGGGAGTGATTTCCGCCATCAAGCCGGACAGCGTGATCGATTACTTTTCAAGGGTAATCGCGCTGGTGGGGATATCGATACCGACGTTTTTCGCAGGGTTGCTGGTGGTGCTGGTATTGTCCCGCGGCTTCGGGTGGCTGCCCCCGCTGGGTTATGAGGACCTGTGGGATAACCCCTGGAAGAATTTGCAGCAGATGTTCCTGCCCGCTCTGGCGCTGGGCTTCTACGATATGGCCTTCATCGCCCGGGTCACCCGTTCCTCGATGATGGAGATAATCCGGGAGGACTACATGCGCACAGCGCGGGCCAAGGGCCTCGGCGAGCGCATCGTGCTGGTGCGTCACGGGCTGAAGAACGCCGTGCTGCCTATCCTCACCATTTCCGGTTGGCAGTTCGGGCGCCTCTTCGGCGGCACCGTCATCATCGAGAGCATCTTCAAGGTGCCCGGCATCGGCACCCTGCTCATTGAGACGGTTTTCCAGCGGGACTTCCCCACCATCCAGGCCATCATCATCGTTATCGCGGTGTCCATCGTGATCATCAACCTCCTGGTTGACCTCCTGTACGGCTTGCTGGACCCCCGGATCCGGTACGCCTAGCATCGATGCCACTTTGTTCAATTGAGGAGCGTTGACAGAATGACTACAGCCAACACCGTGAGAATGACGGCCGACGGCGAAGGTGAACTTCAGCTGCAGGGGATGCGCCCGCGCCAGACCCGGGTGCAGAAGATAATCGATTTTTCCCGCTCGAAACCCCTGGGTGCGGTGAGCGCGGTCATCATTCTGCTCACCATTCTGGCGGCAGCGGTTTCCTATGCCGTTCCGGGCATCCTGCCCCACGACCCGCTGGACGTCCGCGCCCACGAAGAGAAGTACCTGCCGCCACAGCCGGGAGCGTGGCTGGGCAGCGACCATTTGGGACGCGACGAGCTCAGCCGGATCATCGCCGGGTCGCAGATCTCCATATACGTGGGCCTGCTGAGCGTAGGTATCGGCGTGACCCTGGGCGCTTTGATTGGCATCCTCAGCGCCTACATCGGGGGAGTGGTTGACCTGGCCATCCAGCGGATCGTGGATGCCATGATGGCCTTCCCGCCCATCATCCTGGCCCTGGGCCTGGTGGCCGTTTTGGGCGGCTCAGCCAACAACGTCATCATGGCCCTGCTGGTGATTCTGTTGCCGGGAACGATACGTGTCATTCGGTCCCAGGTGCTGAGCATCAAGGAGCTGGACTACACCCTGGCGGCCACCGCCATTGGCGCCGGCTCGATCCGCATCATGCTGAAGCACATCCTGCCCAACGTGATCGCCAGCTACATCGTGCTGGGCACCATCACCCTGGGGTTCGCCATCATCATCGAGGCGTCGCTGTCCTTCCTGGGCGTGGGCGTCCCGCCGGACATCCCAACCTGGGGCGGTATGCTCACCCGGGGCACCGAGGAGATCCGGATTGCCTGGTGGCTGGCGGTGTTCCCCGGCATCGCGATCTCGGTGGTGGTCTTCGCCATCAACTTCCTGGGCGACGCCCTGCGCGACGCGCTGGATCCGAGGCTGCGGGGCCGGTAGGCGCGCGGTGTCATACCGACCGTTATAGTGGGGCGGGTTCCAAACCCGCCCTACTTTTTGTAGTTATGGGGTTATCCGTCACCCAGCAAGCGAATCACAAATTCACTTCCTCTATAGGAACCAGTCCGGGATTGACCTCCGTAGGATCAACCATCAGATTGAATATCTCCAACGTGGTAGCGCCGAGTAAATATTGGCCTTCCGGGCCGAAAATGACAGGGCAAAATCGTTCCCTGCCGAAAATGTTAAAGCGAGCGTCGGCTACGTCGTATTCTACCCGTCTGCCATCAGCGACTTTAAACCGGAGCCGTTCCAGCGGCGTCAAGCCAAGTTGCTCCAACAGCGCCGCGGGCATCATAGAGTGACCTGCACCGGTATCGACCAATGCCGACACTGGATGCAAATCCCCGCCTTGCGGATGGCCTACGCCAATTTCCACGCGAAAGGTTCCCATGCGCTGCCTCCTGTTGCTACGCCTTGATGCTGCGGCGTCTGGTGGTGGGCGGGAGCCGAGCGTCAACGAGCCGCTGATGAATGACGTTCACAGCGTCAGCTTCTCCGCGGGAACCAAGCGTTCTCCCATTGGATCGACGACGAGCTCGAAAATCTCGAGCGTAGTGGCTCCTATGAGAAACTCGTCCTCGGGTCCAAAGATGACCGGGCAATATCTGACCTGCTCGTCGATGCCAAACCGCGCATCCGCCACGCTGTACTCGACGGTGCTGCTGTCGGCGATGCTGTACCTGCTGCTCCGGAGCGGGGCAATTCGCAAGCGCGCCATCAACGATTGAGGCATCATTGAGTGGGTTGCTCCCGTGTCCACCAGGGCGGCTACGGGATGCAAATCCTCGCCCTGCGGATGGCCTACACCAATTTCCACGCGAAAGATTCCCACGAGTTCTCTCCTTCTCAGTTCAGGTTGCGCGCGGGATAGCTATAGCAGCAATTCGTCAATGGAGACGAGGCTGGGATTGGGCTGCTTAGGGTCAACCATCAGGTCAAAATCCTCCAGGGTAGTTGCCCCCAGCAGGTACTGTCCTTCGGGTCCGAAAATAACCGGACAGGTGCGCTCTTGGTCGTCAATGCGAAATCGAGCTTCTCCGACATCACGTTGAATGAAGTTGCCATCGGCTATCCGGTATGTTCGGCGTTCCAACGGCGCAAGACTCAAGGATGCAAGCAGGGATCCCGGCATGGCCGAATGGGTCGAGCCGGTATCCACCAGAGCGGATACCGTCAGAAAATCGCCGCGATGCGGATGGCCTACGCCGATTTCTACATGAAGGGTTCCCATGCCATTTTCCGGCAACGCTATAGCGTCAGCCTCTCCACTGGAACCAACTGAAGATTCGTTGTGTCTGCCATCAGGTTAAAACTTTCCAGCGTTGTCGCTCCCAGCAGATATTGGCCTTCCGGCCCAAAAATAACGGGGCACGTCCTGTGTCGTCCCTCAATCCCGAACCTTGCCTCACCGAACCCGTAATGAACCGCGCTGCCGTCGGCAAGGGTGAAGCGTACTCGCTCCAGCGGAGCCAGCCGCAAATCCTCCAGAAGCGACTCAGGCATCATGGAGTGTATCGCCCCCGTGTCTACTAGCGGGGATACCGGTCGCAAGTCGCCGCCATGCGGATGGCCGATCCCTATATCTACGTAAAATGTACCCACGTGCTTCCCTCAATTGGTGGTGGCGCAATGTTACGCACCCTCTATCCCACCGTCAAACGCCCGCCGTGCTAAACTGCGGCGACAAACCACAGGAGGTAACCCATGTCCTGGAGTTTTGAACTGGTCGCCGGACCCTACGGCGGCACCACCGAAGGGCCGGTTTGGGACGGCGAGGCGTTGCTGTTCACCCTCATCCCTGAGTCGAAGATCCTGCGCTACGACCCCAACACCGGCGAAGTTTCCGAGTACTTCAACGAGACCTTCAACACCAACGGCCTGTGCTTCGACGCCAGCGGCAACCTGTACGGCTGCCAGCAGGGCCGGCGGCGTATTGCCCGCTTCGACGCCGCCAGCAACACCGCAACTTCGATGCCACACCTGCTGGACGGCAATCGGCATAACAATCCCAACGACCTGGTGGTCGACAGATCGGGCCGCATCTGGTTCACGGACCCGTATTCGGGAATTGGCGGGAGTGGCCCCCAGGAGCTGGACCACATGTCGGTGCTGCGGCTGGACCCCAGGGGAAACGACCAGTGGGACCTGGTGCGGGCAACTACCGACATCAGCCGGCCGAACGGCATCCTGATCAGCCGCGACCAGCGCACGCTGTACATCGCGCAGAGCGACTACGGAGCCGACCGGCGCCGCGAGTTGCGAGCGTATCCCATCAACGACGATGGTTCACTGGGCGAGTACCGAACGCTGCACACTTTCGGCATCGATGGCGGCGCGTCCGACGGTGACCTGCGTGGTCAGGGCAGCCAGGGCGTGCAGCGGGGCGTGGATGGCATGACTCTGGACGTGGACGGGAATATCATCGTTTGCGCCGGCTGGGAAGCGGCTGGCCCGGGGCCGATCATCTACGTGTTTTCGCCCGAGGGTCGGGTGCTGGAAACCCACCCGATGCGCGTGGACCGGCCCACCAACTGCTGCTTCGGGGACGCGGACATGCGCACCCTCTACGTCACGACCGGCGGCGGCCATCTGTTCCGCGCTCGCACCGACCGCACTGGCTGGATCATGTGGCCGTAGCCCAGATCGACCCTTGACAAGGCGCACCGTTCCCCCAACAATCTTCAAAACCGCATCCGGCACACACCCACCAGGAGATTAGGCAATGACAACCGTTACCGCGCATAACACCAACGTATACGTCGGCCTGGCCGGCGAGAGCGCGCTGATCATCGGCGCCGAAGGCACCCCCTTGGGCGAGGGCGGCATGTACCGGCTGACCGAAGGCCAGTCCGAGTGGGCCTGCATCGAGAACGGCCTGCCCGAAAACCCCCAGGTTCGCGCCCTGCTGGGTCATCCCGACAACGCGGCCACGATCTTTGCCGGAACGCAGGACGGGGTTTATCGCAGCGACGACCGGGGCGAAAACTGGCGTCGCACCGACACCCTCAGCGGCGACGTGTGGTCGCTGGCGGTCCACCCCAACGACTCGTCGATCATGTTCGCCGGCTACGACGCCGGGCGGGTGTGCCGCTCCAACGACGGCGGCAACACCTGGCAGCAGATGAACACCGAAGGCATGGTGCATCCCCACATCACCATGAACCCCCATGAAATCTGCAAGCGCGTGATCGGCATCAGCATCGATCCGGCCTATCCCGACGACGTGTACGGAGCCATCGAAGTGGGCGGCCTCATCGCATCCCGGGACGGCGGAGACAACTGGTCCTGCATCACCGATGGCCACTACACCCGCCTGGGTCCGGTGGACCTCCACGGGGTGCAGGTCAACCCGAGCAAGCCCGGCCTGGTTTACATCATCACGCAGCTGGCCATGTTCCGCAGCCGGGAGCGCGGGGAGTCCTGGGAGTTCGTGCCCATCGAGGAGATGTTCGAGGGTGGCAGTTACTGCCGCGACCTTGTCGTCGATCCCACCGACCCCAATCGCATGTACCTGGCCGCCGGAGCCGGTGGCGGCAGCGCGCCGGCCGGCACCATTGACGCCGGAGTGCTGGTGCGGTCAACCGACGCCGGCGAGACCTGGGAGCGGGTGGACATCGGCGAGGTGGCCCCGGCCCGCATGTTCCAGATCGCCATCGACCGGAACGCGCCGCGCAACGTCTACTGCTGCGACCGCGACGGTCACGTCTACTGCAGCAACGACGGCGGCAACGAGTGGACCCGGACCGACGTGCCGGTGGAGATGTCCCGCGGCCGCCACGTGTACCCCATGATCGCCGCCTAGCGGCGCCGAACCAGCAGGCCCGATTGGCAGGGGCGAATTGCTATTCGCCCCTGCATGATGCACGGCACCAGACAGATCACCGGAGGGACCGAACCGTGTCAACCAACCCGCTGTGGAATGCCACTTTCCGCGTCGGCGAGGCCGACTTGGAATACATGACCCTTGAAGCCGCCGATTTGCCCGAGTCGCTGCTTGGCTACCAACTTGCCAGGAGCGGCCCGCTGGATAATCAGGAGATGGCCGAGAACGGCTTCAAGGGCAGCACGGCCGACCGTTTTCGCAACGCCGGACGCATCGGCGGGTTCATGCGGGAGTTCGTCCCCACTTCGGATGTGTCTCCGGCCAACGGCGTGGACTTCGTGGGCGCGACGGTGGTCCACCTGTTCGAGAATCCGGACCAGGTGTCAGGTTGGATGTCCGACATCTTCGTCAAGGATTTTGAGGACAACGTGGGCGAGAGCGTGGGCTCGGGTCAGCAGATCGTGTCGGTGCAAAAGGTTGAGACCGACGGGTTCCACGACGAGTCGGTGGGGCTGTACGTGCTGCAGGGCGGCCCGGCTGGTCTGCTGTCGTCCACGGTGATCGACTTCCGCGTGGGGCGGTTGCTGGGTGTGGCCTTCGTGGGTTCCATCGGCGAGCACGACCGAACGCCGCTGGCCACCGAGATGGCCCTGGCGTTGGAGAAGCGAATGGTGCAGGTCGCCCTGGGCGTTTGATCAGCATACCTGCGGTCACGCTCTCGAAGTCGCGACGGCCCTGGGCTCCCTGGGGCCGTTCACTTTGTCAAACAACGTCACGGTCTCTTCCGATGGCCGAGGAGTCAGCCACGTAACCGCGACCGCCGTGAGGGTCGCTATTATGAAACCCGGTGTCGCGGGCTGGATGTCCCAAACGCCGGACGGCCCACCGTCCAGGAGCGCCCACACGGAGGCGGCGACAGTCCCTCCCAGGATCGACGCCAGCGCGCCCCAGGAGTTGAACCGGCGCCAGTACAGGGCCAGCAGCGTCGCCGGCCCGAAAGCGGCGCCCATACCGCCCCAGGCGTAGGCGACCATGTTGGCGATGGACCCGGGGTAGTACACGGAAATTACCGCGGCTCCGATGCCGATAATCAGCAGGAGCAGACGACCCAGCCAGACGCGGGCGTTGCCCGTGATCCGGTAGGCGAAAGTTCGGATGAACGGCAGGTCGTCGGTGGCTACCGCAGAGGCCAACAGCAGTTGGGAGTCCGCAGTGCTCATCACCGCCGCGATCACAGCGGTCAGCAGCAGGCCGGTGACCACCGGGTGGAAAAACACCTCGGCCATCACCAGGTAGACGCGCTCGGGATCCGCGGCCAGATCCAGCAGGCCGATCTCGGCCAGGGCGGGACGGGCGATAAGGCCCAGCATCACGGCCAGCACGAACACGGAGATCAACCAGGCGATTGAGATGCGCCGGCTGCGTTTGACCTGGTCCTCCCGTTCCCGCGCCATGAATCGTTGCAGTATGCGTTGGGCGCCCAGGCCGCCAACGGCCCACCCGGCCATGGATGCTGCGGCGGCCAGCGTGATGGGCGACCCGTCGCCGTTGTTGAATGGGTTCAGCCAACTGGTGGAATAGTTGCCGATTTGCAGGAAGGGGTTCTCGGTCCAGCCGGCCAGGGCAATCACCATGATCAGCAGGCTGACCACCATGAGCAGCGCCTGAGTGACGTCCGTGCGGGACACGGCCATGAACCCGCCAATGATGGTGTAGGAAGCGATGGCGATCAAGGTCACCGTTACGCCGGTGACATATTCCAGCCCGAAGATCGTTTCCAGAAGCTTGGCGCCACCGACCAGTCCGGAGCTGACGTAGAAGATGACGAACAGCATGGTGGCAAGCCCGGCAACTGTGCGCAGCGCGCCGGTACGATCGCCGAATCGGACCTCGTAGAACTCGGGTATGGTGAGGACGTTGCCGGCCGCGATGGTGTAGCGGCGCAGCCGGCTGGCGATGAAGGTCCAGCTCAGCCAGACGCCGGTCACGATGGCGACCGGCACCCAGATTTCCACCGCGCCATAGGTGAAGGCCAGCGCCGGCAGGGCCATCATGGTCCATGCGCTGGTGGTGGAGGATCCCGCGCTCAGTGCTGCCGTGACGCTGCTGAGCCTCCGGCCGCCCAGCACGTATTCGGACATGTCGCGCATGCGACGGGCTCCGGCCACCGCGATGGCGATAAGCATCGCAAAGTACGCGGCGAATACCGCGATCAGCCAGAAAATGGGCATCGCTATCCCCTGTGCGTATGTATCGGATTTCGGCGTCTCCAGGGCCAGTTCGGTGGTGGCGGGCCGCCGGAAGTCCAGTAGTTCGGTATCAGTGATTTGATCTGGATTCGGTCACTGCGGAGCCCAGTGAAAGCGCGATCAGGCTTATGGCGCGTTACCCGTACCGGCCGGCACCTCGAAGCCTACGTTCAATAACGACGGGTCGATAAGGATTATCGCCAGCATCCCCCATCCGAGCACCAGGCCCACCACGACCACGGCGATCTCGGCCAGGCTCAGAGGCATCCAGCCCAGCCGGACGCCGAGGCGGTGCTGCCAGAAACGGTTGATGTTGGTTTGGGCGTGCCAGAGGATCCAGGACAGCAGCGTGACCTGGCCCACGTTGATGGCCACATACGCCGCCTGCTGGGACGCGGTCAGAGGGCCCTCGGCCGGCAGAATGAAGGACACCATCCCCAGCATGACGACGCCGAAATATATCAGCACGATGCGGGCCGGGCTGAGCGTCGTTGGGACGCCCCGCTGCTCCATGAGCTCCTGGTACACCCGCATGTGGGCGTGGAGCCTGAAGAACTGGTAAATCGGCACCAGCAGCGACAGCGCGTGCATCACCGGGAAGGCGATTTCGCCGGTGTGTTCCCGGTACTGCCGCCACGTGGCAAACATCCAGTAAAAGATGTAGAGGCCCGAACTGAGTACCGTCAGCGCGATGATGCGTCCGGGCGGAATGTAGTATGGGAAGGCGTCGTCCCGCGGGCCGGCATAGGCCGGCTCCGATCCTATCGGGGCACGGTCGGGCGTGGCGGGGCTGTTTTCGGGCCTGTAG
>DAOUHZ010000090.1:0-23024 GCA_034428455.1 Dehalococcoidia bacterium | reverse complement strand
CGAGCCGTGACCGATCATTACCAGGCCGTCAACGCCAAAGAGCGGTCCGCCCATAGTGCGCGGCAGGTTCATGGTAGTCCACAACGCTTCACCGATTTGCTGGACCTGCTCATTCGGCAGGACTGCCGACAGGCGCTGATGGAGATACGGCACCAGCGCGGAACCCAGACCTTCCGCAAACTTGATCAGGATGTTGCCGATGAACCCGTCGCACACGATGACATCTGCTTTGCCGGTGAAAAAGTCCATCCCCTCGACGTTGCCCACGAAGTTCAGATGGCTCTCCTGAAAAAGGGCGTGGCTCTCCTGCACCTGGCGATTGCCTTTTGCCGACTCTTCACCCACGCTGAGCAGGGCGACGCGAGGGTTCTCGATACCCAGGCGACGGCGGGAAAAGGCAACTCCCAGCGCGGCAAAGCTCAGCAGCAGCGACGGGCGACAATCCACGTTGCTGCCCAGATCGACCACGGTGGTGTTTGGCGCGACGCCGAGGAAGTTGCCGCCGATGCAGGGCCGCTCCAATCCCTCCAGCAGACCCAGCGCCATCACTGCTGTGGCCATGGTCGCTCCGGTCGAACCCATGGACACCACCATGTCGGCTGCGCCTTGCTGAACCAGGCCCATGGAAACGGCGATTGAGGATTTAGGTTTCCGTCGCAGGGCAGCTACGGGATGCTCGTCATCCTCCACTTTGCCCTCGGAAGGCACTACCGAAACGGCGCGGCCGGCAAGGTCGTGACGGGACAACTCCGCCTGCACATCATCGTGATCGCCCACCAGGATGACAGTCAATTCGGGATGGGCATCCAGCGCCGCCAGAACACCGGGAACCGTCTCCGACGGACCAAAGTCCCCGCCCATCGCATCCACCGCGACGCGTACCCGCGGCATATCTCCATTCGTGCTCATTGCGCAGTTTCCCTCGTATCCGCCGAACCTGCCACGACGGTCGCCGATCCGGTGATGATCCTGTTTCCATTATCAACGTTCAGCAGCTCTACATTGCAAGTCAAGCGGCTGCCATCGGCGACCGATTCGCTCCTGGTAACCGAGCCGACGGCTTCCAGAAGGTCTCCGGGATACGCCGCGCCACGGAACCTCACGCGCAGGCTGCCTGACCGCAGCCAGCAGGGGCCGTACTCGCCCGCCATCATCTCGGAGATCATGGCCAAAGTCAGCATGCCGTGGGCGATCACGCCCTCGAAACGGGTGGACGCCGCGAACGCATCGTCATGGTGGATCCGGTTGTGGTCGCCGGACGCCGATCGGTAGGCATCGATGTTTTCTCGATTGACGACACGTCGCACCGGAGTGATCGCGTAGCCCACGCCGAATTGCGATGGCGCGCGTGTTGAAGCGTCAGCAGGCATATCAGCTCTTTCTATGCGTCTCTCTCACTTGCGGGAAGCAGCACCGTGGTGCGACCGTTCATCAAATCCGAGCCTGTAGGTTCGTCGGAGACCGTGTAATTGACGGTGAGAAACCGCATTCCGCCGCGCTCCCGAACCGGTTCAACACGGGCCACCGCGGAAACTGTGGAACCAACGCGCAGCGCGTCCACGGTCTCCAGGTCTTGCAGGCTATGGATCGCGCCGTCGGGCAGCGACAAGCGTTCCAGCAACAAGGCGACAACCCGGGCAGCGAGCATGATCGGAGGAGCGCATTGCGAGTCCATGTACAGCGGCAAATTATCGCCGACGGCTGAAAGGTATTCGCGGACCGCTTCGGAGGTAATTTCCCAGGAGCCCAGTCTGATCGCGTTATCTTGCAATGCTCTTCCCCTGACCGATCATACGGCTGGCTCCGCCCCACGATGCAAACAATATACACGGGCAAGCCGAGACCGACAACGCGCAAACCGACAGGGCCTTTCCAAAGTTAACCCGTCATTCCGGCGAAAGCCGGAATCTAGAACATTCAGAGGGCAGCGACCTCCTGGATTCCTGCTTTCGCAGGAATGACGATTGACTGGTGCGAAGGTTGCCGCAGCGACTTTGGAAAGGCCCTGGCAAACCGACCGTTGTCGTTGCATCGAAGTTCATGAGCCAACGCGCGCGCTTTCAAAATGATGGAGCTCTGATATTTTGGTGTAATATGATCGTCAAGTTCCAACATTTTGACACGGATGGATTCCCTGCGCCGATTTGCTCCCCGTTGACGTGCCAGGCGCAAAGCAAAGGATTTTGTAGTGGCTGATCAGATTCTATCAACTTTGCTCACCATTCCGGGCTGCGATCCGGAGCAGGCTTCGCGAGTTTCGTTTACCGGAGGGGTCGACCCGATCCTGCCCACACCTTTCCGCATCGGCGAAGCGGCCGCCGCATCCCTGGCCGCGGTCGGTCTGGCGGTCTCCGATCTGTGGGAGACGCGGACGGGACGACGCCAGGATATCGCGGTTGACTCCCGGCAGGCCACGGCATCGTTGCGCAGCAGCAGGTACATGACCCTCAACGGCGCGCCGGCAGCTGGAGAACGGCCGTCTGTAATGGGCGTGTACCCTGCCAAAAATGGCAGGTGGAGCTACTTGCACTGCAACTTTCCAAATCACCGGGAAGCGGCGTTGAGCGTATTGGGCGTGCCGGAAGACCGGGAAGCCGTGCGACAAGCCGTGGCGAACTGGGATGCCCTGGAATTAGAAGAGGCGATCATCGCCGCGCGAGGAGCCGGCGGCATGGTGCGCTCAATGGACGAGTGGGCACAGCATCCGCAGTCGGCCGCCGTGGCGTCTTTGCCCCTCCTGGAAATTGACAAGATCGCCGACAGCCCGCCGGAACCGTTGCCGGACGGCTCCCGACCACTTTCGGGGATTCGGGTTCTGGACCTGACCCGCGTTCTGGCCGGACCCACTTGCGCCCGCACGTTGGCAGAGCACGGCGCAGACGTTATGAAAGTAACTGCCGAGCACCTGCCCAGCAGCGAAGCCCAGGAATTCGACACTGGACACGGCAAGTTGTCTACTCGCCTGGATCTCAGGGACACCGGAGACTTGGCGACGATGCGTCATCTGGTCACCCAGGCCGACGTGTTCTCGCAAGGCTACCGCCCGGGGACCCTGGCGCAACGCGGTCTCGCTCCGGAAGACTTGGCAAAACTCCGGCCGGGTATCGTCTGCGTTTCGTTGTCAGCCTTCGGACGCGTCGGCCCGTGGGCTGAACGCCGCGGCTTCGATACGGTGGTCCAGACGGTCAGCGGCATCACGGACCGGCAGGGCCAGTTGTTCCCCGGGGGCGAACCGGGGCCGCAGTTCTACCCGGTGTCCGCCATCGACTACCTGACCGGTTACCTGATGGCCTACGGCGCGTTGACCGCCCTGGCTCGCCGCGCCCGGGAAGGCGGTAGCTGGCTCGTCAGGATTTCTCTGGCGCAAATCGGCAAATGGCTTGTCGACCGGGGACAAGTGCCCGAGTCCGAGCTAATCGATGTAGCGTCCGATTTCAGAGCCGACGAGATCAGCCGGTGGTGTACCACCAGCCAGGTGCCAGCGGGACAACTAACGCACCTGGCGCCGACGTTGCAGCTTTCCGAAACACAGCCGTATTGGGCAAGGCCCACGGTGCCGTTGGGATATCATGACCCGGTGTGGCCGGAGCGAGTGGCATGATCCTTCAGCGGCTCTAATTCTTGACGGTCGCGTTGCAAGGCGGCGGAGGATGTGTTCTCACGTGTCTGGTGGGAGCGTTGCCGATTTACCGAAGTGCGGGCGCCCTACACCACTGAGATCGCGTCCGCGTATTCGCTGCTCAGGGTAACTCGACGGTCCTTGGTGGTTAGCAGGGTAGCGTTGGCTGTCGCCGCATTGCGCCTCAGGGCGGCGGAGATGGAACGCCGGGCGCCGATCAAGCCGTAGCGGTCCAGATCGAGCTGGCTGTAAATTTCATCGATGTGCATCTGATGGTCTGGGGCGCGTATCAACGCGTCCAACAAGCGTTGCGCGTCCGCGGATACGTTGTTGCGAGTGTCCCTCGCGGTGGCAGCATTCCACGTGTGCTCTCGCGACTCGGCGGCCGCACTGGCAGTGGCTGCGCCGTTCGGCGCCATCGGGGAATCCGTCGCAACCTGAGATTGAGGCTCTTCGTGTTGCTTTGCCAGGGAACGGATAACTGAGATCACCTCCTGACTGTCGCCGGAGATGTTGAGCGTTACGGTAGCCATTGCTGTACATCCTCTGAATGAGTGCTTGAATGAGTGCTGAAAGTAAAATCTGCGAAAATTTTTATGCGCGAGCAACCCTGATCGCGATAGGGTCGGCACTGTGACGCAAAGGGATGAGTGCACATTCGGCTGCGCATTATAATCAGATATTGCGCGAATTGCCCAATATCGTTGCGAAACCAGAAAATGCGCTGAACGGAATTCACTCAAAAACAGGGGCGGCTATGAAGCCGCCCCTGCACAATTCGCACGGTGTGCGGACTAATCCTTGCGGGTGTACTTCACTACCGTGCGGCCGGTGCTTCCCTCATAGGGTTCAACCACGTAAAGGTCTTTCTGACTGTCGACCCAAACGCCGTGGCAACTACGGTGCGTCAGGTCACCCCACTGGGTCAGCCGCTCTCCATTCGCATCAAGGATGCTGAGCATCCCGCCGTTGTGCTCCGCTACGTAAGCCACGTCATCGTCGTCGATGCAGATGACAGCGGGACCAATCAGTTTGCTGGGCCAGTCAGTCACGTGCGTCCCGTCCTGATTGAAGACCTGGACACGGTCGTTTTCGCGGTCGGCGATCAGAAGATTGCCTTGGCGGTTGATCCAGGCGCCGTGAGGCAGGTTGAATTGACCAGGACCCGCGCCCGGCTCGCCCCACGAGAAGATGTGCTCGCCGGTGGCCGTAAACTTGTGCACCCGGGCGTTGGCGTAGCCATCAGCGATGTAGATCTCGCCAGCGTCGTTCAGCGCGATACCGGCCGGCATGTTGAAGGGGTCGGCGCCGCGCACCACCTGGTGCCACGAGTTTGAATCGAAGGCGGTGTTGTCGGCCCCGGTGTCGGAGCGATAACCGTACTCGCCGAGGGTCATGACCAGCTCCCCGTCCTTGGTGAGCTTGAAAATCTGGCCCATGTTGCGGTCCACGAGCCACACGTAGCCCCACTGGTCGATGATGATGGCGTGGGGGAACTCGAACATTCCGGCGCCCCAGGACTTGATGAACTTGCCGTCCCGGTCAAAAACCATGATCGGGTGATCGGGATTGCGGTTGAAGCAATAGACGCGATCCTCGTCGTCGCCGAAAACTGCCGCCGCCGGCATCGGAATGCCATCGGGCGCCTGAGCCCAGTTGCGATCGAATTCGTAAGTGTGCGCGCCGTTGCCGACGACATTGGTGGCGGTGGTCATATGAGCCTCCTCATTGTCATTGCGTGTGGCGATCCCTTGGGTTCTGCCTTGTTTTACCACAATTTGGCGTCGGTCAGCGCGGCGCCACCGACTTGGCGAGGAAAAAGTCCGGTTTGCCGGGCCCGTTGGCGTCGGGCAGGACGCCGGCGATGGCAAAACCCATCTTCCGGTAGAAGTCGTAGGGGTGGCCCTTGAAGTTGGTGATGCGCGCCAGGTGCCACAGCGGGTCGGGAAACAGGTCGACACCGGACAGGGAGGTCATATCGTCCTCGTCATCGGAGCCCAGCCAGATGGTCAGTCCGCCTCGCTGCGCTATTTGCCCTTCCAGATCCTCAAGCAGCGCACGACCGATGCCCCGGCGCTGCTGCGACGGTTGAACCACAATAACGTTGAGTTCCCAAACGTTCCCGCCATACAACGGCTCGGCGGCGGTCCAGCCGGCAAGGGCGTCGCGGTTGGTGAACGCGGCTCGACAGATGCGGTCCGGCGCCAGGGATTCTTCCACCGTAAGCATGGCCGTCGCGAGATCTGGCCACGCTAGCGGCCAATGCTCGGCAAAACCTTCAACCAGCAGGGCGGCGGCCTGACCGCAAGTCGCAGGATTTGAAGATGTCAGGTCTGTTATTCGCAAATTATCGATTTTGATATAGTACGCTCTATGGACTGGCGGCGACTGGAACGATGGGCGACGATTGCGACTATTACCCTGTACGCCGCGGCCGCGGCCACTCTGATCATAATGCTGGGCGAAAGCCTCCTGTCGGAAGGTTCACCGGCGCAGCGCGTTTTTCACGACATCGCAAACCGCTTGACCCGGTTGGGCGACATTGGCAGCGGGGCGATTATCACAGTCATCGTGTCCGTTTTGGTAGGAGGTGGAACCATAGTGCTGCTTCTCAAAGCCTACGACCAGTTCCAGGAAAATCGCAAACGCCGCGCCCGTGAACGAGCCCAGGCTGCTGCCGAAGGCCGAGCCGAGGGCCTTGCCGAAGGCCTCGCTGCTGGCCGAGCCGAAGGCATGGCCGAAGGATTGGCCCTGGGTCGCGCAGAGATAATCGACCAACTCAGGGAACGCGGCATCAGCCTGGATGAACTGATTCCACCCGACGAAACCGATCCGGAAGACCCCGGACATCATGGAGACTGATTTCAAGAAAAGCTAAAATGCCCCAATCCCCGGCGTTGTCACGCGGATACTGTATAGAGACTGACCCGAGGTCAGGAACAGCGTTCGCATGTCGTCGCCGCCAAAGCAGATATTCCGGGTGACCTCGGGCGTCTCCAGCACTCCCAGGCGCTCTCCCTCGGGAGAAACGATCCAAACGCCGCCGGACCCGGTGCACCAGACCCGGCCCTCGATATCCACTTTCATGCCATCGGGGACGCCAGGGGCGTCCGAGCCCATTTCTATAAGGATGCGATTGCCGCTCAACGTCCCGTCGGTAGCGACATCGAAGGCTCGGATCCGTCGGTTCGGGCAAAATTCCCCATTTTCCTCCCGGTCGAAGTCCGCCGGCTCCGCCCGGCTGATGGCGACGTACAGCACCGATTCGCCCGGGGACAGGGCTAGACCGTTGGAGTACTCGCATTCGTCCGTAGCCAGGTGCACGTTTCCGGCCTGATCGATGCGATAGACGCCGGCAAATGGGATCTCACGCAATTCCTCCGGAAAACGAAGGTGGGGATCCGTGAAATAGATCGTTCCATCGGTGCGGCAGATCACATCGTTGGGTTTGTTGAACCGCTTGCCGTCCCAGCGGTCAGCGATGGAGGTGACGTTGCCATCGGCGTCCATGCGCGTTACGCAGCGGTGATCGGCGCCCTCGCACATCAGCAGGTTCCCCTGTCGGTCCAGAGTGCAGCCGTTGCCCTCACCGGTGTTCTCCCGGACCACCGTGGTCTCGCGCGTCTGCGGATCCCACTTGAGCAGTTGCTGACGCTCCAGGTCAACAAAGGTCAGGTACCCGCCGGGGTGCCACAGCGGGCCCTCGGTACGCACTTGATTACCGTCGAGCAGCGTGAGTTCAGTTTCGGCAAGCAGCGCGGACAAATTCTCAGCCATCGTTAGCCTCCAGTCATTCCAGTGAATTGTGGCCGATTATAGCAACGGGAGGTGCCCGATGTTTCCCTGGGACACCCGTAGGAGCGCCGCTGATGTTAAAGTCCGTACCTGCGTTGCCCTGACTAGGGCCAAACGGTACACTGCTCGCGCTGTGCGTGCACCCGGCCAAGCCCCGACAGCGGGCAGGCCGGGTAAATTTTGATGCAAGGCGACGGTTGAATTCTTGGCTGGGACAGAGGAACGAGCGGGTACAGCGCCCTCAGGAGGAGTGTCTTCCGACGGGCGCATCTATTACGGCTGGTGGATGGTCGTAGTCACTTCGGTGATGAGCTTCTTCGCCAGCGGAATCTTCTTTCGCGGATTCGGCGTGCTGGTGCTGCCAATCCGCGAACAGTTGGGGATTACCCAAGCGCAGACGAACCTGGTTTTTTCCATAGCGCGCGCCGAAGGCGGGTTGGAGGGCCCGCTGGCGGGGTGGCTGATCGACAAGTTCGGCAACCGCAAGGTGCTGGTACCGTCGCTGATCATCACCGTTGTCGGTTACTTCATTATGGCGTTCTGGCTGCCGGGGTTCTGGGGGTTCGCCCTCATCTACCTGGGCCTGGTGTCTCTGGGCAACAGCATGGGTTTCCAGCACGCCTGCTTCGCCGGCCTGAACCAATGGTTCCACCGGCGGCGGGCGCTGGCGATATCCATCCTGGCGGCGGTGGCATCCCTGGGCGGCTTGGCGCTGATCCCCACGATGAACCTCCTGATCGACAAGGCCGGCCTGCGCTGGGGCCTCATCGCCTCCGGCGGGTTTTACGCGGTCATCCTGTTGCCATTGTGTTATTGGTTCAGGAACCGGCCTGAAGACATGGGACTGCTTCCAGATGGAGCCACGCGACCGCCTCCGGCCCGTCCCGGTTCGGCCGCGGCCCGGCGCGAAACGCGGGACTACACGGTGCGCGAGGCGCTGCGAACCCAGGCGTACTGGCTCTTGCTGGTGGGCGCCGGCCTGAGGCAGATGGCGACCCTCGGTATCCTGATCAGCCTGTTCCCCATCCTGGTTGGCGACAAAGGGATGAGCACTCAGATGGCCGCAAATCTGATTGGAGCGATGTCGGCCATCAACTTTTTTTCCAGGCTGGCGATGGGGTACATGGGGGACCGCGTATCCAAGAAAACCATCATGTTCCTGAGCCTGACAGTGGAAGGGATCGGGTACCTGTGCCTTTGGCTGGGCGACTGGCAGACGGCGGTAGGCATCACGCTGATCCTAGCGTTCATTGTATGCGAGGGCATGATGGACGGAGCCGGCGTAATCGTTTGGGCCGCGCTGGGCGAGTATTACGGGCGCGCCAGATTTGCAACCCTGCGTGGGTACATCACCTTCGCGTACGCCTGGGCGCTGGTAGCGTCCCCGGTGTATGCCGGCTGGGTCGGCGATCACTTTGGCCACTACGACTACGCCATCATTCCCGGCGCCCTTTGTGCGTTCGGAGCGGGCACGTGTTTCCTGTTCATCAAACGACCTCCGGAGTTGATGGCCGGGGATGCCGAGACGGAGAGCCAGTGACGCTGTGAACCACCTGCCGATGCTACAATGGCCCTGAACCGGACGAGGCGGCCATTAGTCAACTCGGCAGGGTCCAGTGCAAGGGATTGCAGGACGTCAAACATCACCTCCTCCTGTGGCGTGGCCGGATACACCGATCGAATCAATCATGGGGAGTCAAACAATGCCCACCATCCTCGAACATTACATCGCCAATCACGTCGGGTCCGCAGAGCGTTATCGGGACGCTGTGGGCATATTCCCCGGAGGCGTCACCCACGACAACCGCTATGCCGAACCTTTCCCGTTGTACATCGCCCACGGACAGGGGCCTCGGAAGTGGGATGTGGATGGCAACGAGTACATCGACTACGTATCCGGCCACGGGGCGCTGCTGTTGGGCCACTCCCATCCCGCCATTGCGGACGCCGTTTCCGAGCAGATCCGGCGGGGCACCCACTTGGGCGCGTGCACCGATGAGGAGCTACGCTGGGCCCGGGCCATAATGAACCTGATGCCGGCGGTGGAAAGGGTGCGGTTCCACAGCAGCGGCACGGAAGCCACGCTGATGGCCATGCGGTTGGCGCGCGCTTACACCGGGCGCAACAAGGTGATCAAACTACAGGACCACTTCCACGGGTGGCACGACTACGCCATGGCCGGTTCCGACCGCCCGGCCCCAGGAATCCCGGCGGAATCGTGGGGCAGCATGATCATCGTGCCGGCCGGCAATCTGGACGCGGTGCAGCAAGCCATGGAGCGCGACTCTGACATCGCCGCAATCATCCTGGAACCCACAGGCGCTCATTACGGCCAGTTGCCGTTTAACGTACCGCAATACCTGGCGGGCTTGCGACAGTTGTGTGATCAACACGGCGTGGTATTGATCTTTGACGAGGTGGTCACGGGGTTCCGCGCATCGCCCGGCGGCGCCCAGGTCCGTTACGGAATCACTCCCGATCTGACTACGATGGCCAAGATCGTGGCCGGCGCTCTTCCCGGCGGCGCCGTGGGCGGCAAGGCCGACATCGTGGACATGATCGCCCAACGCGGCGACCCCGAATGGGACAACACCGAGCGCGTGTACCATCCGGGGACGTTCAACGGCAACCCGCTGTCGGCAGTTGCCGGGGCGACCTGCCTGGAACTGATCGCCTCCGAGCCCTTGAACGAGCACGCCGACGCCATGGCAGCGCGGCTTAAGGCAGGGCTGAACGAGGTGTTCACGCGGATGGAGGTCGGCGGCCATGCCTACGGCGTCGCGTCCATGATCCACTTCACACTGGCCGAGGGCGACTTCGACAACGAGTTCGGGCCGGAGGTTGACAGGCAGATCAAGCGCGCCGCCGCCACGCCGGCGGTGACCGGCATCAAGCGCGGCTTGCAGAACCATGGTATCGACATCATGGGCCGGGACGCGTTCCTGGTATCGGCCACGCACTCCGAGGCGGACATCGACGCCACCCTATCGGCCTTTGAGGCGACGCTGGCAGAGGTGCGCGCAGAAGGGCTGGTGTAAGCCGTCGCGCCGCGGCTCAAACCGGATACGGAGGAGTGGCCGTGAATGTGACATGGATCAAGATCTTGACGCTGATTGTAGGTGGCATGATCGCCTTCTCAATATTTGGATTGACCTATGCGGCAATCCAGGAAGACGGGGTTCTGCGCGCCGTTTCCGGTGGACTCCTATTGGGGCTGTGCAGTTTTGCGATCACGCTTCTAGCCGCAAAATTGTTCGTCGATTTGGGGAAATGAATAACCTATTTGTAGCTTGGGGCACGACGTACCTTGTGGGCACCGTGTTTCTGGCCATGGACGTGGTCTTTCTACCGTTTTTTGAACTCCGGGGCGTACCAGCGCTCAGTGTCATAGGGGGCGCTCTGATTCTGTTGGGTTCCAGTTCAATCTTGAATTGGATTTTCAAGATCGCCTGGGCGGAACGCAGAGGCCGCGACGTCACGCAGGACAATTGAATTGAGAGGTTACTATGGCAAGTTTTTGGGAAAAGATTGAAGTAAATGGGCACGAAATGGACATGTACGCCAGCGTGCCGTCCAGCAGCGCCGGCTTCTCTGCGCCGTATCCTGCGGTCGTGGTGGCCCAACACGCTACCGGCGTGGACGCCTTCATCCAGGACATCTGCGACCGGTTGGCGGCGGACGGCTATGCCGCAGTTGCCCCCAACCTCTACCATCGGCACAGCAAGGAAGCGATAACCGCCTCTGCCGCCGGCGGCCCGCGGCCCAGTCCGGCGACGCTCCTCAGCGATCCCGACATCGTCGCCGACATGAACGCCACCGTCGACTGGCTGCTCGGCCACGACGCAGTGCAGAGCGACCGGATCGGCGTCACGGGGTTCTGCATGGGCGGCCGCGTGGCGTGGCTGGCCGCCGCGAGCAATCCGAACTACAAGGCAGTGGTTCCATACTACGGCGGCAACCTGATGGCCACCTGGGGAGCAGGGGAGACGCCTCCCTTTGATTTGGCAGATAACATCGATTGCCCGATGCTCTTCCACTTCGGAGAGATCGACGCCAACCCGTCTCAGGAAGACATGCGGAAGCTCGACGCCGAACTGGACCGGCTGGGAAAGTCCCACCGGTTCTACACGTATGCCGGGGCTGACCACGCTTTCATGAACCCGTCTGGCGGTAGGTACCACGAAGGCGCGGCGGTAGAGTCGTGGCCGCGCACGCTGGAATTTTTTGCCCAGCATCTCAAGGGTTAGGCGTTGTCGGCAAAGGTTCCGATGGACGCCGGCAGTTTCAGTTCACAGACACGGGAGGTACCGTTATGGCCAGTTTCTGGGAAAAGCTCACCGTCGACGGCAGCGAAATGGATATGTACGCCAGCGTGCCCAGCAGCAGCGCGGGCTTCTCCGCCCCATACCCTGCAGTGGTGGTGGCGCAGCACGGCGGCGGTGTTGACGAGTTCATCCGAACCATCTGCGACCGCCTGGCCGCCGAGGGATATGCGGCGGTGGCGCCGAACCTGTACCATCGCAACTCCGACGAGGTGATGAACGCCGAACCGCGCCCTCGGCCCTGGGATGTGCTCAGCGACCCCGACATCGTGGCAGATATCAACGCAACGGTTGACTGGCTGAGGAACCACGACGCGGTGAACGACCGGATCGGCGTGACCGGCTTCTGCATGGGCGGCCGCGTCGCCTGGCTGGCCGCCGCATCTAACCCCCACTTCTCGGCGGTCGCGCCATACTACGGCGGGAACCTGTTGGTAACGTGGGGCGCTGGGGAAACCCCGCCCTTCGAACTTGCGTCCAACATCAACTGCCCGATGCTCTTTCACTTCGGCGAGGTTGATGAAAATCCGTCCCAGGATGACATGCGACGGTTCGACGAAGAATTGAACCGACTGGGCAAGGACCACCAGTTCTACGTATACCGGGACGCGGACCATGCGTTCATGGACTTCACCGGCCCGCGCTATCAGAAGGAAGCCGCAGATCGGTCGTGGCCGCGGACGCTGGAGTTCTTCGGCCAGCATCTGAAGGGATAAATGTCAGAAGCAGGATTTTCGGGATTTGAGGATTGGCTGGATTGGAGCCATCCCGATGGAGGATAGCTTCCAATCCTGTCGGTGACATTAGCCGAGCGCATCCTGCAGACGGCGTGTTTGATTTCGCTTGCCGGCGAGGTACGGAAGCAAGCCATGGCCAAGCAAGTGAAACACACCCCAGAAGATTTTGAGCCGAAGCCGGTGGTGAGGTATTTTCCCGAAACGCAATCACTGTGGATCGAAAGCGGGAAGCAACTCGGAGAAGGCGAGACAATCGCAAGTGGCGCGGTCGTCTTTTACAGCAAGGAAGACGACACGCTGGCTGAAGGCGTCCGTATCGAATTTGCCGAACACGTGCTCAAACCATTCGTAGACGCCATCGTGGCGAAATATGGCGCAAAGCCGGAACCAGTGACGAAAACCGTTGACTAATGAGTCACTCCGATAAGACTCTATCCCAAATCCATGCCGTCACAAAGGAGTTTCCCCATGCCCCGAGTAGCCCTTGACCTTGAACAGAAAGAAGACCTGGCCGTCATCAAGTCCGATGGTTGGCGGATTGCGCAGGGCCTGGAACCGGGCGAGCCCAACCAGGGGCTCGTCGCTGAGATGCTGGGCAGCAACGCCCGGCTGCCCGACTACGACGACTCCGGATGGGAGAGTGGCGCGGATTTCCAGAAGCGCTACTCGGTTGGGTTCACTTTCGCTTGGTACCGCCTGCGGTTCACCATGCCGGAGACGGTGAAGGGCCAGGATGTATCCACCTGCCGGGTCTGGTTCGAGACCAACGTGGACAACTACGGCGAGGTGTACATCGACGGCAAGATCGACCGGAACATCGGCGCGGTGACGGGCAACAACACGCCCAAGCGCGTCCTGTTGGAGGAACCTGGCGAGCCGGGCAAGGAGCACGTCATCGCGGTGCTGGTGGCCAACGCGCCGCTGGGCGAACCGGTGGGCGCTATCTTCATGCGCTACGCCACGCTGGCTTTCGAGTCGCAGCCGCCGCGGTAACCGCAGGGGTGAAGTCATGACCGCCGCCACCTGCGACCCGCGCGCGCTGAGCGTGGCGCAAGCCGTGCACGAGCGGGAGCAGCCGCTGGCTACCATCCTGTTCGGCTCCCGAGCCCGGGGCGACTACGAGGAACGCCGCTCTGACATCGACATCATGCTGGTGCGGGCGGAAGAACCGGACGGAGAGTACCAAGGTTCGGTTGAGGCGTGGGCGGAAGGCGTCGTCCGTGCCGCCTATGGGCGTTGGGTGCCAGTTCAATTGGTCTGGTTATCGCAGCAGAGATTCAGCGAGGGCAAGCGGTACATCAACCACATCGCTACCCAGGCTCTGTTCGACGGTGTGATCATGACGCAAAATCCGGATGAGTACCACAACTGCGACCCCGACGACGCGGACACCGAGTACGAATACGACTGGACACCCTACGATGAACGGATGCGCCACGCCGAAGCGCACCTGGAAGCATTTGTCTTGTGCGTGGAAAATGGGATGAACGATTTGATAATCGGCCAACAGGCGCAGAACACGCTGGAACACGGAATGAAAGCCCTGCTGGAAGCCCACCGCGTCAGGTACCAGCGCACTCACAACATCGGCAATCTGCTGGGCCATGTCAGGCATATCGACCCTGAACTCCGCGAATTCGCTATCAGCATAGCCCCCGACATCTATACTAAATACGCCGGCGAGCAGGCATATGAATTGTCTGAGCCTTTCCTCACCGACCAGCCCGAGTATCGGGAGCGAACCGTTGCCGACGCCCAGCGCATCATTCACCGCGCCCGCGAAGTGCGGCAAAGCCGTGCCGATTAGCGCCGTAGCGTACGCTGGCACGCACCCAACCGCGTTCTGGATTCCGGCTTCCGCCGGAATGACGGGACTGATTTGAAACGGGACTAATTTGAAAATGGAGGCTCCACAATGGCCACCCGCTCTTTCGCCGGCACCGTGAATGCGCCGGACTTCCCCGCCAACGTTGAATGGATCAACACTGACCGGCCGCTGAGCATGGCGGACCTGCGGGGCAAGGTTGTCGTCCTGGACTTCTGGACCTACTGTTGAGTGAACTGCATGCACGTGTTTCCGCAGTTGCGGAAAGTGGAAGAAAAGTATGCCGACGAGCTGGTGGTCATCGGGGTTCACTCCGCCAAGTTCCCCAACGAGAAATACGCCGACAACGTGCTGCTGGCGGCCCAGCGATACAAGCTGAATCACCCCATCGTCAACGACGCCGAGTTCGAGGTCTGGCGGCAGTACGCCTGCCGCGCCTGGCCGACGCTGATGTTCGTCGACCCCGAGGGGAAGGTCATCGGAAAGCATGAGGGCGAACTGCCCTTTGAGGCTTTCGACGACCTGCTGGGGCGGATGATCGCCGAATTCGACGAGAAGGGCATGATCGACCGTCGTGACCTCGGCCTCGTACCTGAGGCTGTTGAAGAGTCAACGTTGGCATTCCCCGGCAAGGTACTGGCCGACGGACCCGGCAATCGCCTCTTCATCGCCGACACCAACCACAATCGCATCGTCGTCACCGACTTGGATGGGCAGGTGCAGGCGGTTATCGGCTCGGGCGCCGAGGACTTCGCCGACGGCGACTACACCGCCGCCGCGTTCAACCATCCCCAGGGCATGGAACTGCTCGGCGACACCCTGTATGTCGCCGACACGGAGAACCACGCCATTCGACGGGTCGACCTGGCCAACGGCACGGTGGACACCATCGCCGGCACCGGCGAGCAGGGGCACGACCGGCGCGCCCAGGGTCCCGGGCGACAGGTAGCCCTGAGCAGCCCGTGGGACCTGGTGCATCACGACGGTACGCTGTACATCGCCATGGCTGGAATCCACCAGCTATGGCGCCTGTCCCTGGCCGACGGCATGGTGTGTCCCCACGCCGGCACTGGCGGAGAGAACATCGACAACGGCCCCTTGGCCCAGGCGACGCTGGCCCAGCCCAGCGGCATAGTCGTGGGCAAAGACCGGGGCGACGACGCGATACTGTATTTTGCCGATTCGGAGACCAGCAGCGTGCGGAGCGCCGGCATAGATCCGGTAACCGGTCGCGTGGCAACGCTGGTAGGCATCGACCTGTTCGCTTTCGGTGACCGGGACGGCGTGGAACACCACGTCCGGCTGCAGCACCCCATCGGCATCGAATGGCATCAGGGTGAGCTGTTCATCGCCGACACCTACAACCACAAGATCAAGAAAGTCCTGCCGCTGACCCGTTCCGTGCAGACGGTTCTGGGTTCCGGGGCGATGGGTCTGCATGACGGCGCCAGCAGGTTGGCTACCTTCAGCGAGCCCAGCGGACTGAGTTTCGCCAGGTTCGACGACGGCCGGGAACCGCTGCTGTTCATTGCCGACACCAACAACCACGCGATCCGCGTAGCAGACCTGCCGGCTGATGAGGTTAAAACTCTCGAAATTCGCGGGTTGTAATACCAACCGCACACTCGGCAGAAGCCTGAACCGAACGATACCGAAGCGCAGCTCACTCGGTCCAATAAAGGTCCCTGTCTTGACCCTGCGAGGGTACATTGAGACCCACAGCACGCGCCGGATGCAAGGCCCCTTGCTATAATTGGCGTGCAAATTCGTTACGTCCGGCCCAGTGACCCTTGGGGGTCGTTGCCGCCCAATCCACCCAGGAGAACCCATGACCACACCCACCAGTCCGGCTTCTGCCGGCAGCGTCGCAAATCCCGACTACGCAGTCCAAACCGATGACAACATCACGTTATTGGCCAGCAAGATAATCCGCGACGTGCTGGTGACCCGGGGCGAACCCATCCGCCGAGCCCAGCTGTGGCAGGCCGTGGAACTGGTCATGGGGGAACGCTCCCCGGACGTTGACGGCGTGTTGAAGCGGGACTGGTTCACCAACCAGGACACTGGCCCGGGCCGGTGGAAGCTGACCGACGCTGCCAATGCGGCGCACTCTCCCTTCATGGACGATTCGGGAGTGGTGAATCTTGTTTCGGTTGTCGAATACATGCGCGTATGCCGACAGGGTGAGGCGCCCTACATCGGCGACCTTGGCGACTTCATCAAGATATGCAAGCCTAACGCGGAACTGGACGCCGGGTGGCTGGTTGGTGACAATCAGGCGCGAGGGTAGGCGCATGACCACCGGCGCGGACACCATCGCTTACCATCGGGAGCGCAGCCGGCACTTCCTGGCGCTGGTTGACGACGAGTTGGCCCGGGGCGAATTGGAGGAGGCCAGCAACAAGGTCTGGGGCGCAGCCGCCCATGCCATCAAAGCGGTCGCCGAACGCCGCGGCTGGGAGCACCATGCCCATTCGCTGCTGGAAGCGGCAGTATACCGGCTGGTTCACGAGGAAAATGCCCCCGGTGACTTGCTGATCCAGTATATGCCTGCCTCGGCGTATCACCAAAGATTCTACGGTAGCCCGCCTCAAGAGCCGTATATCCGCGCCGGCAAAGAACTCATCGCCCGATTCATCGACACGCTGGAAAGCCTGGACTGATTGGCGAGAGCCATCGCCCCGCCGGACCGCGCCGTTCGCCTGCGTCACCGCCGGTGTTTCCGGGGGCAGAACCTGTCTTTAACGCCCACGCCGCGCTCCGGCGGTCTGTTATACTGCCCGTCGCCGCGTTCGGGCCCGGCGCATCGTCGGTCCCAATTGCACGTCCAAAGATCAAGGAAGAGGAGACCGATCTCACAATGGCTGAACCAACTACCCGCATCGTTGAAAGCGACGTCCTGATAATCGGCGGCGGCATGTCCGGCTGCGGGGCGGCGATTGAGGCCCGCTATTGGGGAGGCGAAGACCTCCGCATCGTAATGGTGGACAAGGCTGCCACCGACCGCAGCGGTGCAGTTGGCGAAGGACTGTCCGCCATCAACATGTACATGGGAATGCGGCACGGTTGGAACCAGCCGGAAGATTACGTGGAGTACGTCCGCAACGACATGATGGGCGTCTCCCGAGAGGACCTGGTCTACGATGTGGCCCGCCACGTGGACAGCAGCGTCCACATGTTCGAGGAGTGGGGCCTTCCCTTCTGGTACGACGACGAAGGGCTGTACGTCCGTGAGGGTCGCTGGCAGGTGATGATCCACGGTGAGGCGTACAAGCCCATCGTGTCGGAGGCGACTAAGAAAGCCATTGGCCCGGACAACCACTACGAGCGCGTCTTCATCTCCCACCTTTTCACCGACGCCGAGGACTCGAATCGGATCGCCGGAGCCGTGGGCTTTGGGGTACGCGAGGACGTGATCTACATCTTCAAGGCCCGTTCCGTCATCAGCGCGGCCGGCGGGGCCACCGCCATCTTCCGGCCCCGCAGCGTGGGCGAAGGCATGGGTCGCACCTGGTACTCCATCTTCGATACTGGCTCAGTCTATGGCCTCATCATACCAGTGGGCGGGGAAATGACCCAGATGGAACACCGCTTTGTGCCCAGCCGGTTCAAGGACTCCTACGGCCCGGTGGGCGCCTGGTCGCAGCTCTTCCGCGCCGACCTCACCAACGCGGCCGGCGAGAATTATTTCATCAACCGCCTGCCCGAACTCAAGAAATACGACCCCTACGGTTCCGCCTTCCCAACTCCGACGCCGCTGCGCAACCACCTGCTCTGGACGGAGATCCAGGCCGGCAACGGCCCCATCATGCTGAAGACGCCCGAGGCCATCGACGCTCTGGCTGCCGGCGACGAGGACCGCAAGCGCGATATTATCGCTGAAGCGTGGGAAGACTTCCTGGACATGACCATCTCCCAGGCCATCTTGTGGGCTGCCCACAACATCGCGCCCGAGGAGCGTCCCTCCGAAGTGGTGCTGGCCGAGCCGTACATCATGGGCAGCCACAGCGGAGAAGCCGGCGCGTGGGTCAGCGGCCCCGAGGATGTGGCGCCCGATGGCTACCATTGGGGCTACAGCAAGATGACCACCGTTCAGGGTCTCTTCGCTGCTGGCGACGGCGTCGGCGCGTGTCCGCACAAGTTCTCATCCGGTTCGTTCACCGAGGGACGGCTGGCCGGAAAGTCAGCCGTTATCTATGCCCTGGACAACCCGACCGAGCCAAAGACCGACGACCGCAAGATCGACGAACTCAAGCGGCAGGTTTGGGCGCCGATGGTCACCTTTGAAGAGAACCAGTACGCTTCCTCGAATCCGGAAGTGAATCCCAATTACCTGCTGCCGCGCCAGGGCCTGTACCGGCTGCAAAAGCTGATGGACGAGTACGTGGCCGGCGTCTCGGCCGGCTTCACCACTAACGAAAGCACCATGCTGCGCGGCCTGGAACTTCTGGGCATGTTCCGGGAGGACCTGGAGAAGCTGGGCGCCCGCAACCGCCACGAGTTGCTGCGCTGCCACGAGCTCATCCACCGCGCCTGGGTCGGCGAGGCGCACCTGCGCCACATGCTGCATCGCAAGGAAACCCGGTGGCCCGGCTTCTACTACCGCAGCGACTACCCCGAGATGGACGAGAGCAACTGGAAGGTATTCGTCAACTCCCGCTACGATGCCGAAAAGGGCGAGTGGAGCGTATTTACTCGCGACTGCCCGCAGGTGTTTTAGATATGATTACTGAAGCGCCAATGCCGGACCCGGTAGCCCAGCTGGAACAGGTCACTCGTCGCACGAAAGAGGTAGCCAGTGGCGTAACCCAGGCTCAGGGCGCTGGCGCGACGCCGTGCTCCGAATGGAGCGTCCTGGATTTGTTCAACCACCTCATCGGTGGGCTGGAGTTTACAGCCGGCTGCATCACCGGCAACGTGCCCAACATTCGACCCAACGAAGCCGAGAGCAGTTATCAGGGCGAAACGGATATTGCCGTCCTGATCCGGGCCTACCATGCCGCGGTTGATCGCGCGCTGGAACTTGCGGCCGCCCCCGGCGCCCTGGAGCGTACCGCAATGACTCCCTTCGGCGAGATGCCGGTGGCGCGCATTATGATGGGCACCGTGATGGATCAATTCGTCCACTGCTGGGATCTGGCCCGGGCCACCGGCCAGGACACCACCCTGGACAGCGAGATGGTGGAGTTCGCCTACGGGATGCTGGTGTCCGGCGGCTTTGCCGACATGGGACGGCAGGCCGGCTTCGTTGGCCCGGAGATCAGCGTACCCGATGACTCCAGCCTGCAAGATAAGATGATCGGCTACATGGGTCGGCAGCCCTAGCCGGTAACGGCCATGGCCTACGACGAATCGCTGGCCGTCCGGGTCAAGGAAATCCTTTCCGGACGCTCTGATATTGCCGAGCGCAAGATGTTCGGGGGCTCGGCGTTTATGCTGGCCGGCAATATGTGCTGCTGCGTAACTGACAGGGGTCTACTGGTGCGAGTGGGACCCGAAAGCTACGAGGAAGCATTGGCCCTGCCCCACGCCGGCGTCATGGACATCACGGGGAGACCGATGCGCGGCTGGGTGCTGGTGGAACCGGCAGGGCTGGAGTCAGATGCCGGCTTGAGCCGGTGGGTGGGATGGGGCGCAAATTTCGCCGCCGCCCTACCGGCGAAATAGCGTGTCCGGGCGTCAGTCGGCGGCGGGAGCAGGCGCCACCGGATCAATGTCCGGAAGGGGAACGATGGCCGGGCTGCCGTCGGAGTGCACGTGCTGGTAAAGGAGGCTGATGGTTTTCAGCAGTTCTTGATGCCGGCGCTCGTTGGCCGCTTCCAGTTCCCCGAACCGGCGGTCAATATCCTTGTCCCGACGGTTGGTATCGCGGATATACCAGCCGACGAGCAGAGATATGACCAGCGAAAAGTAGGCGAACCAAATGCCGGCGAAAATACCGAGCACTTGCCACAAGTCCGAATACGTTACCAGGTTAGCGGTTTCCACTCGTTCACTGCTTGGCGTGGCATATCGTCAGCCCCGCCAGTTTTGCTTTATCGTATCATCACCTCGGCAACCGGGCAATCGACCCACTGACGGAGAACCATCTGATGCAAGCCATCGACATGCACATCCACGTACCCCGCGAACCGGGGCTGCCCGAGATTGAAATTGAGGCGGAGTTGCTGCGTTACTTCCGGGCGCCGCCGCCGCCCACAGATCCGGCAGAGATCGCTGAAAAATTCCGCGAACTTGACCTGTTCGGGGTTATCTTTTCAGTCGACACCACCACCAACACTGGTGAGAAGCCGGATAGCAACGACTGGGTGGCCAGCATCGTCAACTCCCACCCTGAGCAATTCATGGGGTTTGCCTCGGTAGACCCCTGGTTGGGGAAGGCGGCGTGCTACGAGCTGGAGCGATCGGTGAAAGAGCTAGGGCTGAAGGGCCTCAAGTTGCACCCCATACACCAAGCCTTCTTTCCTAATGACACCAAGTTCTATCCGCTCTATGAAGTCGCCGACGGTCTGGGCATCCCGGTGCTGTTCCACTCCGGGTTCGCCGGAGCCGGCTCGGGGACACCGGGCGGCAGCGGCCTCAAGCTGAAGTACAGCCAACCCATACCGTGCTTTGACGACGTGGCCGCGGACTTTCCAAACATGACCATCATCATGGCCCATCCCGCCTGGCCGTGGATCGACGAGCAGATCGCCGTGGCGTTACACAAATCCAATGTCTTCCTGGACCTGTCCGGCTGGATGCCCCGGTTCATACCCGAGACGCTCATACGCGAAACCAACACCCGCTTGCAAGACAAGGTGATGTTCGGTTCCGACTACCCGTTCATCCAACCGGACAACTGGCTGGCAGACTTCCAGAACCTGCAGATGCGGGATCACGTAATCCCAAAGGTGTTGCTGGAAAACGCCCAACGGGCGCTCAACATCGCGGCGTAATTGCTGATCTGCGCGTTTCCGATGCGTCTTGACGCGGACAGGACCGGCGCGCAAGAGATCGGCGCAGCGAAGCACGAGCGCAATCCCACCGGAAAGGAAGCACGTATACGGTATGGAATGCCGGTGTTAGAGGTGCCTCGATGACGAAGTGGGTTGCCGCCTTTGCCATACTGCTGATTGTGATTGGTCCGTTTATTCCCTGGCCGGAGGACGTCGCCGCCCAGGGAACCATCACCGTCACCGAACAAGGCGTTGAAAACCAGTTTCCCGACGGATTGCGCTTCCATCTGGAAGCACAGAGTTCCAGCCCGATAGAAGAGATCCGGGTCTACGTTCGCAAGCTGGGACAGTCCAGCCGCAGCGTGTACCGCACCGTGGAGTTTGAGCCGGGCGAACGTATCTCTGGGGAGGCCCTTTTCCAGAGCAAGACGGCCAACGAGTTCATCCCGACGGGGACGCGGCTGTCGTACTACTTTGACATCCGCACCTCCGATGGCCAACGGCTCGAAACCGAATCGCAGGTCCTGGTGTATCTGAACCGCGGATTGGATTGGGATTCTGTCTCCGACGGACTCATCAACGTCTACTATTACCATCACAGCAGCGACTCGGAAAATCGGGCGAGCCAGGTGCTGGAGGTCGCAACCGACACCTATGCCCACATGGGCCCGATCTTGGGCGTGGAATTGACCCAACCCATGAACCTGGTGGTTTATTCGGACTACGCGGACATGCGCGTGGCGCTGCCGCCCAAGTCTCGTGTGGCCGCGCAGCAACTGCGCACCCTGGGACAGGCATTCACCACCGAGCGGACGCTGCTGGTGGATGGTTCAAGTGACGTGTTTGTAGGCGACAACATCCTGAGCACCACGGCGCACGAGTTCACGCATCTGCTGGTTGCGGATGCAGCCGGAAGCGCCTACGGCCAAGTGCACACCTGGCTGAACGAGGGCCTGGCCGTATATTCGGAAGGCGACAACACGGAGTTCGGCCTCTACGTGAACACCGCCATCAGGAATGACGCGGTGCCGCCGCTGGCCAGCCTGCGCACTTACGCCGGCACACCGCAGGAAACGCTGCGTAACTATGGTTTGGGCCACTCTGTGGTTGCCTACATGCTCGACACTTACGGGCAGGAGAAAATGACCCGCCTGTTTGCCGCCATCCGCACCCAGCACAACTTCGAAAAGTCGTTGGAAGAAGCCTACGGGCTCACCATCGTGGAATTGGACAACGAATGGCGAGAATCGCTGGGCCTTTCTCCACGTGAGTTGTCCACTCCGGTTCTGCCGGCTTTCCAGGCAATACCCACCCGCCGCCCGACACCGACACCCGCGGTGTCGGCCCAGCAAGCTCCTGCTCCCCAGGCCACTGTACCGCCGACTCCGACCTCCAAGCCGGCTCCCACCTACACCCCAATGCCGGCCCCTACCACAGCCGTGCAATCTCAGCCGGCTGCGTCATCGGGCGGGGGCTGCGGCGCCCCACCTCCTGAAACTGCGGGACGGAGCCTGCCCACAGAGTTGGCATCCGCCGCGCTGCTCGCCGGGCCGCTGGGATTGCTGGCTTTGGGCGCCACACGGCGGCGACGGCGGTCAGCGGAAACGACTGACTGACTGAACTAGGACATCGTCTGGCCTGGCGTTCCTTTACGCCGGCCGAGGAGGTATTGAAATGCGCGCAGTTTGGTATGAGGAGAACGGAGACGCCTCGGTGCTGCAAGTAGGCGAGATGGCCGATCCGGAGCCAGGGGCGGGCGAGGTGCGGGTTCGGGTGGTCACGTCCGGG
>DAOUHZ010000089.1:0-23842 GCA_034428455.1 Dehalococcoidia bacterium | reverse complement strand
CCGCCAGCGCGCGCTGGCCCTGAACCGTCAGCCCCTCGGGTGTAGGGATGAGCAGGACAGCGACGAACACGGCGCCAGCCAGCAGCAGCTTGGCGGTGGTGAGGCCGCGGATCGCGGGAGAAAGGGAAGAAATGGCGAACAAAGGGTTCGCTGTCAACGGGCGAGCGCGTCAAACCCTGACTTGGGCGATCAGCGCTCGGTCTGCCTCAGGGGGCTGCTGGTGACGCGGCTTACGGAGATGACGCCGCGGATGCCCTCGATGCGGGAGAACACCCGGTTCAACTCTTCGAGGTCTTTAACGTGGATGGTGAATTCCATGCTGACCGTGGCGTCATCGTTCTCTCGGGTTACCGCCCAGGCGATGTTTATCTTGTCGTCGGAGACCTTGGTGGTGACGTCCCGCAGCAGGCCCACCCGGTCCATGGCCTCAATGCGGATTCGCACCGGATAAAGTTCCTGCTTCTGCCCCCAGGAAACGGGAACCAGCCGCTCCTGCTCGTCCTCGTTGAGCACGTTGATGCAGCCCACCTTGTGGACGCTGACGCCGCGGGATCGCGTGACGAAGCCGATGATGGGGTCGCCCTGAATGGGGTTGCAGCACCGGGCGATGCTGGTCAGCAGGTCGCCCACGCCCAGCACCGAAATCCCCGACGAGGGGCTGGACAGGGACGTTGAGCCCCGCAGCTTTGGCATCCAGGGAGCCTCGGCCATCTCGTCGTTGCGGAATTGCGTCAATCGCGCGGACAGAGCGGAGTCGCTCAACTCGCCGGAGCCCAACGCAGCCAGGAGATCCTCCATGCTGTCGTAGCGGCACCCTTCGAGCACTTCGCGGTCGGACATCTTGATACCCATGCGACGCAGCTCCCGGCGCAGGAGCTCGCGGCCCCGGGTGATGTTGGCGCTGCGGGCCTGCCGGTTGAACCAGGAGCGTATCTTCTGTCGCGCGCTGTTGGTGGCCACGTAGCCGCGGGCCGGGTTGAGCCAGTCGGGCGACGGGCCTCGGCCGGTCTTGCCGGCCACGACCTCGATGGTGTCGCCGTTGTGCAGCGGGGTGTCCAACGACATCAGCTTGCCGTTGACTTTGGCGCCGGAGATCCGATGGCCCAGGTCGGTGTGGATCTTGTAGGCGAAGTCGATGGGCGTGGCGCCGGCGGCCAACTCCACGATGTCGCCTTTGGGCGTGTAGACAAACACCTGATCGTGGAAAAGGTCTTCCCGCACCCGTTCCAGGAACTCGTCGGTGTCCGGCGTCTCGCGCTGCCATTCCAGCAGTTGCCGCAAGCCGGTCATCCGCTCTTCGAAAGTCGCGTTGCCGCCGGCTGAGCCGCCCCGTTCCTTGTACCGCCAGTGGGCGGCCACGCCGTATTCCGCCACCTGGTGCATCTCGCGGGTCTTGATCTGCACTTCCAGAGGATGTCCCCCGTCGCACAGCACGGTGGTGTGCAACGCCTGGTACATGTTCTTCTTGGGAGTGGCGATATAGTCGTCGAACTGGCCGGGGATCGGGCTCCACATGCGATGGGTGACGCCCAGGGCGGAATAGCAGTCGGCGATCTCGTCGACGATCACCCGGAGGGCGTACAGGTCGTAGATGTCGCTGAGTTCCTTGCCCTCCGCCGCGTACTTCTCGATCTTGTTGTGTATGGAGTAGATGCCCTTGGGGCGGCCGTGTACGTCCGAGCGCAGGTGATTATCACCCAACTCCGCCTTGAGCCGGTCGGCCACGTCGGCCACGTAGGCTTCGCGCTGGGAGCGCCGCGCCGCCAGCATCCGGGAAATCTCACGGTACTTGCTCTCGTTGAGATGACGGAAGGCCAGGTCGTCCAGCTGCCACTTCAACTCCCAGATGCCGAGGCGATGGGCCAGGGGCGAGTAGACGTCCAGGGTTTCCTGGGCGATGCGCCGGCGCTTGTCTTCGGAGAGCGCGTCCAGCGTGCGCATGTTGTGCAGCCGGTCGGCGAGCTTGATGAGCACCACGCGGATGTCCTCGGCCATGGCGACCAGCATCTTGCGCAGGCTTTCGGCGTACAGATTTTCCGCGGGCGTGGCGCCGTTGGATTCCGCGCCGGGAGGGCGGTAGTCCATGCGGGTCAGCTTGGTGACGCCGTCCACCAGCCGGGCCACGTCAGGCCCGAATCGCGCCTCCAACTCGGTGACTTCGACGCCGCAGTCCTCAAGCACGTCGTGCAGCAGGGCCCCGATGATGGTGTCCGGGTCGAGGTACAGACTGGCCAGAATGGTCGCGGCGGCCAGGGGATGAACGATGTACGGGTCGCCGGACTGGCGCATCTGCCCGTCGTGGCACCGTTCCGCGAAGTCGTAAGCCGACCTGATGCGTTCCAGTTGGTTCGCATCGTCTACGTACTCAGAAACGCGAGCGATCAGATCGGTGGACTCGCTGGTGACCGCGACCATAGGCGCCCTCCTGACTGTCACGAGGTGCGAGCGCGGGAACTCCCACACCACGATGGGTGACATCGCGCTGCATCCTGTTCGACGATGATAACCATCCGACCCCGGTATGTCCAGAGCGGGGCAGGCCGGGTAAAGGGTCTTCGGGTTTTCAGTTACGGCGTTGTGAGCGCAGCGTGGCAATCCGCTTGGAGTGGCAAAATACCCTATTGCAGGCAGATCCACTGCAACTAGATTGCCCGGTCGCGACACTCCGCGCAAAGATAGTCGTAAGACCCTGCCCGGCGAACCGCAGGCCCATTGTCAGGGAGGGTTTGGGTCAGCGGCGGTTCAGGGAGTGCAATCAAGCTGGGGAATGGGTATACCCGGCGGCAGGGTGTTCCGTCCCGGCAGGCGTGCCCAGCGCTTGCCCAGTTCCGTCCAGGTGAATTCCGCTCCGACGTTGATCTTATTGTCGTACAGGTTGTTGCTGGTCAGCACCGTGAAGGTGTGCGCTGCGCCAGGAGTTAATCGCCGGATGGTGTACTCGGCGCGTCCTTCCTCGCTGACCGGGATGTTACGCGCGTTCACGTCAACATAGACGAAAGCCTCAATCCAATCTTTCGTGCAACTCTCCCTGGTCAGATTGTAATCGACCTCCATGTTGACGTAGCCGATACGGTAGTGGGTAGCTTCGGGTACGAGATCCCAGGAAATGACGACCTCGTCGTCATTTTCGCCGGGGCGTATGTCGAGGTTGGCCGCTGGCGGTGAGCCGCCCCGTTCGGGGAAGACCCCCGGAACCGGCAGCCTGGCCAAACCGTGGCCCCAGGTGTTGTCCGCTCCCAAGGGCCCGCGCTCGTGATCGTCCGCGTGTTTTTCCAGGTATGCGGCCACCTGCTCCGGGGTGTAGTCCGGGTACCGCTGCCTCACCAACGCTGCCAAGCCGGCCACGTGCGGAGACGCCTGGCTGGTGCCGGAGAACCAGCACTCCGTGCCGTCCCTGGCCCTCGATTGGCGCAGAGAAGTTTGTCCGCAGGCGATTCCGGTGATGTCCGGCTTGATGCGGCCGTCAATGGCGGGGCCGCGACTGCTGTAGGAAGCAATGGTCTGGGGACTTCCCCAATGAGCTGCGCCCACCGCCAACATACCCGGATTGCGGCTCTCCTCCGGATTTCCGATGTGGTGCCCTGGGGAATAATACCGCAACTGAGGAATGAGCCAAGCTTCCAGTTGTATCCAGTCCGGCTCATCGGGGCAGTTGCGCTTTAGGATAAATAACGCGTACACTCCTTCTGCCGCTACATTAGGGACTTCATATCTAACCCATGCGCGAGGGATGTCCCTATCCCCACCATCTTGTACATCATTATCAACGACAACCCGCTCATAGCCTTCGCCCGGCACAAACTTAGATAAGTATAAATCAAGATTGCAGTCAGCACCGCCCCAATCGTCATCCCATCTTATTTGGGCGAATATATCGCGCCCTTCGTCTTCAGAAAACTCTAAATAGAAACGATTGGCTGCATCATTTTGGGTATAATTATGCCAATTATTACCATCAGGGTCACTGAAAGCACCATACCAAGCCAGTTTAGCGGAATTACCAGCGGAATTGACAAATACTATGCCTCCGGATACCGCCGCGTCGATGCTCCTGAGTACGCCATTACTGAAGTATGACGTACCATCGCCAGGCCCCTGATATACTGAACCTAGCGAACGGTTTATGACATGCACACCATTTCCCACCATCCAGTCAACGGCATCTACCAGGTCTCCAGATGAGCTTGCATTTGCTATGTATAGTTCAACTTCGGGCGCGACGTCGATTACCGCTTCGGCAACCATCGTGCCGTGGTCGCCATTAGTCTCGCAGTCGGCTAGGACTGAGCTCGTCAGCTCCTTAGAATCGGAAGGCGGGTAGCATCGGGCCGTTATATTGCGGGGCAACTCACTTCCTTGCAATTGGCTGAATCTCTCAAAGCCTGAGTCAATAACGCCTACCTTGATGCCCTGGCCCCGGTAGCCCATGCGGTGCCAGGCGTCTGCATGATGGAGGGTCACGCCCTGACTGACCGTGTTGCCCTGGCTTTGGGCTGGCTCGGACGGGATGACGGTATCCACGCGCCGAACGCCGGACAGTTCGGAGGCGGCGGCAAGCAGTGCCGGCGGCACGAGGGCTTCGATCCAGTCTTCGCCGGCGTGGCGGATGAACACGTCGTTATCTTCCAGGAACTGGCGCACGACAGCAACCTGTTCCGGATCAACGTAGAAAGTCACCAGCACGGGATTTGCCGGCGGCGCGGGGGTGCTGCTGCCGCCACCGCTGCCGCCGGTAGTATCCGGCTGCTGCTCGGCGGTTTGGGCTTGTTCCGCCAGGCGGTTCAGGTTGGAATCGAGGTTGGGATACGTGGGCGGAACCTTGACAATCGGGGGCAGGTCATCCTCTTCCACGTCGATGTCGTCCGGCTGGACAGGGAGGCGCTCCGGGGCGGGCGGAGCCACCGGGAGGTCGGCGGCGCGGCCGGGGTCAGCGGCGTCGGTGATCGACTGCTGGGCCACGGTTGGGTTTTCGGGCTGCTGGCGTTCGTTGGCGGCGAACAGGTTGCCAGTGGCCAGCGCTACGGCTAGCAGAACTACAATAGCGGCCAGGACGGGCCAACGCTTGCGCAGGGTTATAAAGCCGGTATTCATGGGATTGTCCTCCAAGTCGATGATCGTGCGGGACGGACAGGAAAATGACGTAGATACGATCCACGCCCGGCGATTAGATCTGACGAACGTTCAGCGTCAGGGCGGCGGTTTTCGTCTGCGCACTAATCGTCCTCGGCTCCGACGGGTTATCAGGATAGGGCTTACTGGAACAGCTCTCCCACCGAGCGGCCTTCGTGGATGCGCTTCATCGCCTCGCCGATCAGCGGCGCAACCGACAACACCGTGAGGTTGTTTACCTTCTGGTCCTTGGTGAGCGGCACGGAGTCGGTTACCACCACCTCCTTGAACGCGCTCTCCTTGAGGAGCCGGGGCGCTTGGGGAGCAAACACGGGATGGGTCGCGCAGCAGAAAACCTCGGTGACCCCGGCGTCCAGCAGGGCGTTGGCGGCATTGACGATGGTGCCGCCAGTGAGGATTTCATCATCGAATGTGAGGGCGCGCTTGCCCCGAACGTCGCCGATCACGTTCAGAGTTTCGGAGCGGTCGTCGTTGGCGGTGCGGCGCTTCTCGATGACGGCCACGGGCACGCCCAGTCGTTCCGCCATGTCCCGCGCCCGCTTGCTGATGCCAAAGTCCACGGCCACCAGCACGAGATCTTCCAGCCCTTTCTCGGCGAAGTAGTTGGACAGGATCGGCTCCGCGGTCAGCTCGTCCACCGGGATGCTGAAAAAGCCCTGGATCTGGCCGGCGTGGAGGTCCAGGGTGAGCACCCGGTCAGCGCCGGCGGTGGTGATGAGATCAGCGACCAAACGGGCGGTGATGGGCACCCGGGGCTGGTCCTTCTTGTCGGTGCGCCCGTAGCCGTAGTACGACACCACCGCGGTGATGCGACCCGCCGACGCCCGCTTGCAGGCGTCGATCATAATCAACAGTTCCATCAGGTTGTCGTTGGTGGGCGCAACCGTGGGCTGGACGATGAACACGTCCCGCTCGCGGATGTTCTCGCCAATGCGCACGAAGGTGTTGTCGTTGGCGAACTTGAAGGTCTCGCTCTGTCCCAATGGGATCCCCAGGTAGTGACAGACATCCCGCGCCAGTTGGGGATGCGCGTTACCGGTGAATACCTTGAGTTCTTCGAGCGTGGACATGGCAGCACCTTGCAGTAAGTGGCGGTGGCGGCATGGCAGCCGGCACGGATTCCGGCCAATGCGGCGGGGCAATCGGATGGTAATGGTAATTGGGCGAACCGATACCCGTCAACGGCCGGGATGCTCATACGTACCCAGTTTCGCCCGAACTGTCGTTGCGAGCGAAGCGCAGCAATCTCGCTGTTGGATGGACCATTCTTCTGGTGACGAGATCGCCACGTCGCTGCGCCCCCCGCGATGACAAAATGAGATACGCATGAGCCGGGGCGCGCCCTTTGCTAAAATAAACCCGGAACCCGGGCAGGATCACCGGGGCACGATCAGATGAACCAGAGCAATTGGCTGCGCGAACTTGTCGAGGCTGCCCTCATCGGCATCTTGGTTTTCGTCGCCATCCAGGTCGCCGTGGCCAACTTCAGGGTGGAGGGCTCCAGCATGCGGCCCACGCTGCTCCCCGGCCACTACCTGATGGTGAACAAGCTGGTGTACTACCAGCTGGACACGGAACGGCTGGGCAAGATCATCCCCTTCTGGCAGCCGGAAGAACCGCGCCTGGTACACACGATGCGGCCCCCGCAACGGGGCGACGTGGTGGTCTTCAACTACCCGCTGGAACCGGACCGTCAGTTCGTCAAACGGATCATAGGAGAGCCGGGAGATCTGGTGGCCATCGATAGCGGGCAGGTCACCGTCAACGGCGAAGCCCTGGACGAGCCGTATCTGGACGTTCTCGGCCGCACCAGGATGCACGACGTGCAACTGGCCGATGACGAGTATTTCGTCCTGGGAGACAACCGCAACGGGAGCCGGGACTCCCGCCATTGGGGTCCGCTGCCGGCGGACCACATCATCGGCAAGGTCTGGGCAATCTACTGGCCGCGTTCCGCGTGGGGATTCCCCGAATAGGCCAGCCGCAGATCACGACTGCGGCCGGCGTCGGTGCGCCGGCCGGTCATAGTGCGGAATCTGGAACCGTCGCTCGCTATTCGGCTTCGATAACAGGCCCGACGAGAAC
The DNA here is from genome assembly GCA_034428455.1 of Dehalococcoidia bacterium. GTDB lineage: Bacteria > Chloroflexota > Dehalococcoidia > Lucifugimonadales > UBA3495 > Bin87. Next base: position 16,627 of record DAOUHZ010000089.1, on the reverse strand, counting down.
GTCGTCGCCCTCGACGCGGACGGCGAACTTGCGCAGCGCCTCGGTAGCCGGAGGAGTAACCGGTCTGCCGGAAGCAACGTCGAACACGGCGCCGTGCAGTGGGCAAACCACCTCGCCTTCTTCCAGGTCGCCCTCGGACAGGTTGGCATAGGCGTGGGTGCAGATGTCGTCGCAGGCATGCAGGTCGCCATCCAGGTTCACCAGCAGGATCTCTTCCGACCCCACGCGGACGGACATCATGTCACCCGGCGGTACGTCGCTGAGAGACGCTATCTTGACAAATTCGTCGGCCATTGGGCAGCTCCTCGGATTGCTCCTTCAGGTTGATGCGGCTGGGACCAGAGACGGCAGCGGCCGCCCTCACTGATCTCCGATGGCCGAATATTATATCTGACAATCGTCAGAAGCAGGATTTGCAAGATTTGAGGATTATCAGGATTGGAACCGTCTCTCTGGAAAAGCGCGCCCAATCCCGTAAATCCTAAAATCCGGTAAATCCTGCTTCTGACGTTCCCCGGCCGCGAGCCAGGTACGCACGAGGTGGTCGATCAGGCCGGGCAGATGAATTTCTGGCACACCACGGCCGCCTCGAACATCTCGTTGATGCTGGCCGTCTCCCGTGTGGTGTGGAAATCCCGCACGCCGATTCCCACCGGCAGGGCGACGATACCGTGCTCGAAGAACACGTTGGCGTCGGACCCGCCGCCGGTGGTTTCCAGCGCCGGCGTCAATCCGGCGGCGGTGACCGCGCGGGCGATGTCCACCAGGGCGGGGTCGCTCTCGGCGATTCGATAGGCCTGGTACTGGTTGCGTATTTCCAGGTCGATCTCGGCCTTCGGATACATGGCCGCCACCTGGTCGAAGGCGCGGCGAAACTCGGCCGTGTAGTTCTCCAACTTGGACTGGTCCCGGGAGCGCAGCTCGCCGTCCATGTACGCCTGCTCCGGGATGATGTTCCGCTTGAGGCCGCCCTCCAGCACGCCGATGTTGCTGGTGGTCTCGTGGTCAATGCGGCCCAGCGGCAGTCGGGTCAGGATGTTGGCGGCGACCAGCAGGGCGGACACGCCGTTTTCCGGTTCCAGTCCGGCATGGGCGGCAACGCCGGTGATGTGGCACTGCACCACGTTCTGCGCCGGCGCGCCGACGCAGATGCGGCTCACCGAACCCTCACCGTCGAAGACCATGCCGCTGGTTGCCGTAATCAGCGAAAAGTCCAGGTTGCGTGCGCCGTTCAGTCCGCCTTCTTCCGCCCGAGAGAACACCACCTGCACCGGGCGTCCCAGACCGCCGTCCTCCATGGCCGCGGTGACCCCTTCCAGCACAATGGCCAGGCCGGCCTTGCAGTCGCCGCCGAGAATGGTGGTGCCGTCGGAGCGCAGAGTGTCGCCGTCAGCATCAAGCATCGGCTGGATGCCCCGTCCGGGTTCGACGGTGTCCATGTGGGCGGAAAGCATCACCGGCGCTTCTCCGGAGCGGCCGTTGCTGCCGGGCAGAGTGGCCACCAGGTTGCCGTAGGCATCGTGCTGCACTGACGCTCCGAGGTCGCTGAGCCTTGCCGTCAGGTGGGCGTCGATGACGTCCTCCTCGCCGGTGGGGCTGTCGATCCGGATGAGTTCGGTTACGGTTTGGAAGAGGCGTTCGCGGTTGGGCATGGTATCGGTCTCCGGGAATCAGGCGAGGGCGATGAGGTTGTGGCGCGCGTCGGGGGTCATTTCGTAGCGTCGCGGCTTTTCCTTGGCGATGGTGACGCCGTGCCGCTCCATGACGGGCCAGAGCTGCCTGGCGAACCAGGTGCCGAACTGCGCCGCGGTGTAGGAAGCGGCTGGGTGCTGGGGATGGCCGCCCTTCAGGGCGTTCTGAGCGTCGGACGCCTTGAATATGTCATCAGCGATGCCGTCGGCGACGGCGGCGGCGAGTTTCTCCGGCGTGGCCAAGTCAGTCTGACTGGTTAGAACGGAAGCTACCGACCAGTCAGGCTGCGACCGGCCCAGAGAGTTTTTCGCTTCGTGTGTGATCTCGTAAACGCGCGGCGAACTCTTGCGCGGCATGGTCACGCCGCGCTTTGCCAATTGCGGCCACAGGCTTTTGCCCAGGAACTGGCCGAACTTGGCCGTATCGCTAGAGACTTCAGGGTGTTTGGGCCACCGATCTTTGACAACTTTCTGGGCATCGGATGCTCCGAAACGACCCACCGGCAACTGCCGCAGCAATTCCTCGGCCACCGTCTCATCACTGATGGTAGCTGCGGCGGACGCGGCCGGCAGTGCAGGTCGCACCGCTTCGGAAAGGCGGTTCGGCGGGGGTTTCGCGCTCACCGCAGGCGGCGGAGTTGCGGCGACCGGCGTCGCCAGGGCAGCAGACAGGTCCCAGCGATACCGATCGGGAATGAACTGCTCGATCTCAGCGGACAGACCTCCGGCGTCGGGAGCGGTGACCCACAGGAACGGAATGTCCGGAGTGTCCGCCTGCGCGGCCAGTTCACGCACCTTGACGAACAGGGCGCCGAAGTCGCTGTCGTTGCTCACCACGGCGACTGCGCCGGCCAGGCCGGTGATGAGATCGGCGATGGCGTCGGCGGTAATGGCGAGATCCGCGGAGTTCTTGGCGCGGTGGTTGCTGAAGTGCTGGACGCCGCGGACACGTACTCGCAGCGCGGGAAACTCAGTTTCAGCCCAAAGCTGCCACAGCTCGGCCTTGTCGGCGCGGACGTAGAGGGACAGGCCACCCAGGGGCGGGCGGTCCGCCGGCCAGTTGGCAACCACCTGGGCTACCACCGATTGCGCGTGGTCCGACTCCCGCAGGTTCTCCGTGTCGACATAGATGGCCGATCCGGGAGATGTGGACGGCTGGGCGGCTTTGGGGTGGGTGAGCATTTTCGGGTCAGGCATAATCTACGGCGTTGGATAGTCGCGTTACAGTGTAATCCTGGCCGGCGCTAACCGTTTGTGTACGGGGTCAGCAGCGACCCCAAAGCGTTCCAGGGTCATGGCGCCAATGAGAATGATGTCAGGGTCATGTCCGAAAGCGACATGAACTGTCCTTGCCCTGCCGTTCATTTCAATCAGTGCGAGTCCAATGCTCATCTCTATAGTGGAACCGTCGGCAAGACTGAACAACTCGCTTGCGTCTCGCGCTATACCCATTTCGTCCAGAATCGGCGCCGGGATGATAGAGTAAAGTGCGCCGGTATCCACCATGCCAACCAACGGGAGCGCCCGATGTCCGTCAGCACTTCCGATGGTGAAATCGATGTTGAACGTTCCCATTGCTTCGCCCCCAATAGTGGAGCCTGGCGGTATTATTCCTGTTATTGTTGTCATGTCGGTTCCCCTGAGCAGAAGGCATCCACTATATCCAGAAGGGACGGGGCAGCCTCAACCAGCACGCGAATCAGCCCACGTAACTCGTCGGCGTCCAGTTCGTCCAGCAGGTCAGATACCGGGGGCTCGACTGCAACGGGGATGGGGCTGTTGTCGTCGCTGACGGTCAGCAGCGCGGCCACCACGTGCTTGCAATAGCCGCCCCAATCGTAGGGGCAAGTGCAGGATGCGAAGAAATCGTCGCCGGAGAAAGTGATGCCGACTTGGTATGGGTCCCACTCGCTCCCCTGCACGGCGGCGAACAGTTGGTTGCCGCGTAAAGTGGCGCTCTCTACCGTGCCCGCGAGGTAATAGTCCACGCCGCGGTCGTAAGACTGCTCCGTGACTTTGGCGCGCACGTCGTCTTCGGTGATGTGGGGCAGGTTGGTCATGGCGCGTCTTCTTCGTCCAGCAGGACAATCCGGTCAACCGGAAGCAGGCGTCGATTTACCGGGTCAACGGCTAATCGGAGATCCATCAGGGTGGTAAATCCAATCAGGGTTTTGTGCGGGTCGGAGCCGAAGACAACCCTCACCGCTTCCGCGTAGCCTTGCAGCTCAACTTGCGCATAGCCGATGTCCAAATTATGCACTGATCCATCGGCAAGTGAAAATTCTTCTCGCTCGGCGCGCGCTATGTTCAACTCGTCCAGTATAGGCCCGGGAATTACAGTGAAGCTGGCCCCGGTGTCAACCACGCCGATGAGGGGAAGAGAACCGGAGCGGTCCGGGCCGTACAACACGAATCGGACGGAGTAGGTGGTTGGCGTCATAAAGCGTCGGCGGTTACAAAGTCAGTTCTCCTGGAACGAACCGTTTGTTCTTGGGGTCGGCGGCCAGGGCCAGTTCCACCAGCGTGAGACCGCCGATGACGGTTTGCTGAGGATCGTTGCCAAATGCCACGATAGAATGGCCGGCTTTGCCCGGCAGCGCCACGCGCGCCGGCGCGACGGGGAGTTTCAGGATTGAGCCGTCCCGGTAGTTGAAACGGCTCTCAATCACCGGCTCAATCCCCAACTCGCGCAGGATTTCGGCAGGGATTATCGAACGATACGATCGGGCATCCACCGGAGCGACAATCTCCCGGCAACGGGCGCCGTCGGGACTGTACACGGTCAGCGTAGATTCGAAGACGGCCGCGGGGTCGTCGCCGATGACGGAACCGGCCGGGGGCAGCGGAACAGTTCGGTAGGTCTTTGACGCTGTCATCATCATTCTCCCTACACAAAGGCCGGCTGCTCGAAGTTGCCACCCACCACGGGCTGCGCGTCCAGGCCGAGCCACTGCTCCACCAGCGTGCCGTAGACGCCGCGGAAGTCGGTGTTGAAGGCCAAATCACCCTCCACCAGGTCCGCTTCGGCCAGTGACGGGTACTCGCTGTACATGCCGCCGCGCACCGGGTCGCCGATGGCGAAAGCCACGCCACCGCTGCCGTGGTCGGTGCCGCTGCCGTTGTCCCGGACGCGGCGGCCGAACTCGGTGAAGACGAACATGACCACGTTGTCGGCGGTGTCGTGTTCGCGCAGGTCGGCGTAGAAGTCGCTGACGGCGCGGCTGAGGTCGGACAGCAGCTTGGGCTGGACGTCGGTCTCGCTGGCGTGGGTGTCGTAGCCGCCCTGCTGGGTGTAGAACACCCGGGTGCCGAGATTGGCGGTGAGCACCTTGGCGATGCCCTGGAGGTTTCTGGCGATGCCGGTTTCCGCGTATTCCACGGTGGAGGTATACATATCCGGCGCGGCCTTGAGGATGTCCGCGCCCTTCAGGGCGTCGAGGCCGGTCTGCCCCAGGTAGTCCATGGTGGCGCCGAGGCCCACCGTGGGCGAGTACATGCGGGCGAAGATGTCCAATGCTTGGGAACGCTCGGGCTCGTTGACTATGCCGGTGAGCACGCCGTAGGTCTCCAGCACCGCAACGGAGGCGACCGGTACTCCGGTGAGCGCCATGGCGCGCGGCAGGCCGCGCCCGAAGTTCACGCCGGTGAGCACGTTCTCGGCGCCGGGATCCAGATCGCGGATGACGCGGCCCAGCCAGCCCTCGGTGCCGACCTTTTCCGGCTCGCAGGTGTGCCAGATGTCCATGCTGCGGAAGTGCGAGCGGTTGGGCGTCGGATAGCCGATGCCGTTGATGACGGCGACCTTGCCGGCGTCATACAGGGACTTGATCTCCGGCAGGGCGGGGTTGAAGCCGAATTGGTCGTCGATATGCAGAACCCGGTCGGCAGGGATGCCCACCGTGGGCCGATTGTCATGGTAGCGACCGTCGGCATAGGGAATGACCGTGTTCATGTAGTCGTTCCCGCCGGTAAGCTGGATGACGACGAGGATGGGATCTTTGGTGGTGGAGGTCATGGCAGCGTGGCTCCGCAAGGCGAAAGTATGCAAGGTTGGTTGGTGGGCGTAGTTTAGCACAGGGTTAGCGACAAGCAGGTGATAGAATGGCGCTGCTCGATAATGTCATGAGCGACCCGAGGAACGAAATGGCTACCGCGCGCACCAGCACAATTCGTCGCTTCACCGCCCCCGAAATAGAGGCCATTGTTGCCGCCGGCATAGTGGCGGCCGAACAGCACGATACATTGCGCGCCGGCCGTCGGTTCACCGTGGACGAGTATCTGGCCCTGGGCGCAGCCGGCATACTGGCCAAAGAAGAACGAATTGAGTTGTTGGACGGGGAGATTATCTGCATGGCGCCCATCAGCAACCGTCACCAGCACAGCGTTGACTGGGTGGCTCATCTGATGGGTCCGGCCATCGGACGCCAAGCCATGGTGCAAGTGCGAGGAGCAATACAGCTGGACGACTTCACGATGCCGGAGCCGGACGTCGCGGTCATCCGGCGGCGTTCCGTCAACGACCTCGCGCCAGTGCTGCCGTCCGACGTGTATTTGCTGGTTGAGGTGGCCGACAGCTCGCTGGAGTTCGACCTGGGAGAGAAGTTGGCCCGCTACGCCGCCGCAGGGATACCGGAAGTGTGGGTTGCCAACCTGCGCGCCGGGGAGTTGGTGGTCAACACCGAGCCGGAAGGGGCGGCCTACACCAACGTCCGCGTTATCCCGTTGGATGGCAGCGTGAGCCCGCAAGCGTTCCCGGACGTGGTTCTCGCGTTGGCCGACTTTATTCCTGCCGTGGGTTGAAAAATTATGACGCTTACCGTTCCGCAGGGGCCGGCCTCCGGCTCTGACTCCGTAGCAGTTGAATACTTCGGCAAGGTTCTTGACCGCCATAACTCGGGCGCGTCGGAGAATGACATTCGCAGCGCTTTCCGCGACTTTCTGGTTCGCACCGGCATCGCCGGAGACGAGTCGGAAATAAGCACTGAAACGCGGCCGGCGCAGGACAGCCGGAGCAAAGTGGATTTGTATCTCCGCAACACCTACGTGGAGTTCAAGCGCAGCATCATCAAAGGCAGCGCCATCGACCCGGACGCCGTATCCCAACTGGATGGCTACCTCCTTGAAAATGCCCAAGCCGGCAATGGCATCCAAAACGGCATCCTGACCGACGGCAAGCATTTCCTGAAACGCTCGGTGGGCGACGCCCAGTCGCCGATGGATACGAAAAGCGCCCGACGGGTATTCGACAAGCCTGAACAGGGGGATCGCCTATACGAATACCTTTACAAAATAATTGATACGCAGGCTGAAGACCTTGAGCCCAGCTCTGACAACCTGCTGCGCTATTTCGGCCAGGACAGTGACTTCTTCAAAACGGCCACCGCCTTGCTGTGGGAAGCTCACCAGAAGCACCGGGACCTCCCTACGATGGTGGTCAAACGCAAGCTATGGCGCGAGCTTTTGCAGGTCGCCATCGGTCAGAACGCGGTGAATGATTCGCCGGAAGATGACTGGCTCTACGTCCGTCATACCTACCTGACGTCCCTGGTTGGCGTCATAGTTCAGGCCCACTTCGAGATCGACGTCGCCCGGTACGCGGAGTTGGAACCCGCCCGGCTGGTAAACGGTGAAATCCTGCGTCAACACACCGGGTTGAAAGGCATCGTCGAGTCCGACCTCTTCGCCTGGCCGCTGGAAACCGGGGAAAGTTCCTATTTGGTCAACGTCGCGCGGCAAGTTGCCAAGTTCGACTGGACAGGCGGATATGACGACCTAGCCGCCAGCCTGTACCAGAACGCCATCACCGCCGATGAGCGCAAACGGCTGGGTGAGTACTACACTCCCCGTTGGCTAGCCCAGGCCATCACTGAGGAATTGATTGATGATCCTGTCAACACCCGGGTTCTGGACCCGGCCTGTGGCTCCGGCACCTTCCTGGCCGTCGCTGTCCAACACCTGATCAACCGCGCCGGGAACATGCCTCCCGGCCAACTCCTGGCGAAGTTGCAGGAGAACGTCGCCGGCATTGACCTGCACCCGGTGGCAGTGCAGTTGGCCAAGGCCACCTGGGTCATCGCCTCCCGCGACGTCATCATGGCCGCCCGCCATGCCGGCGAGGCCGACGGGGCAATCACCGCCCCGGTGCATCTGGGCGACTCCATGCAGTTGCGCTACAACAACAGCGAGCTGGATGCGCAGGGCTACATCACGCTGGATACCGGCGAAGTGCTGCCCGGCCGGAGCGACGCCGTGCGCTTCCAGATTCCTCTTTCTCTGGCCCGCCGGACCGACGACTTTGAGTTGCTGATGCTGGCTATATCCGACGCCATCCAGCGGGGCGACGACACCCGGCGGACGCTGAACGACTTCGGCATCGTGGAGGGCACCGAGCGGGAGACCATGGAGACCGTCATCGTCGATATGCAGGCCCTGCACGACAACGACCGGGACCACGTCTGGGCCTACTATCTGCGCAATATGACTCGCCCACGGGTGGTTTCTGAAAGCAAGGTAGACGCCATCATCGGCAACCCGCCCTGGCTAACCTATGACCAGAGTTCGGACATCATCCGCGAGGAGCTCAAGTCCATGAGCCAGACCCGCTACCAGATCTGGGCCGGCGGCAACAACTCGCCGCACCAGGACGTGGCGACGCTGTTCTACTGTCGAGTGGCAGAACTGTATCTGAAACCGGGAGGCAAAATCGGGATGGTGCTGCCCCACAGTGTTCTGCGCACCGGGCATCATCTCAAGTTTCGCAGCGCCTGCTACGAATTCAAACGGCCGCCCCGTTCCCGCGCCGCGATACAGGCGATGAGCCTTGACTTCAGTGTTAAGGCGCCTTGGGACTTGGACAACCTGGAACCCAACAACTTTTTTCCGGTTGCCAGCTGCGTGGTGTTCGCCCGAATTAACGGTGGCTGGGGCGACCTGCAAATGCACCAGCGGATGGCCTGCCCACTGGCTCCAGGCCATGTAGAAATCTGGAGCGGATCTACTACCACCCCTTACGTTCCCGTGCGGTTGCGACCCGGCCAGGTCCACGTCATCGGCGCCACCGGAACCGCTGACGCGGTGCGCGTCGTCGTGCCGCTGATCCACGACGACGGCACGTTCCGGTCGCCCTACGAACCCTTCGCCAACCAGGGGCCCACCATAACCGACCGCCGCCTGTTCTTCGTAGCCGCTCATCCCAACGAGAACCAATTCGCCCCGCCCGACACTTTCGTAACCTATCCCCGGGAGGGTCAGCAGGACAAGAAAAAGTACAGCGTGGAGTCGCTCAGCGGACAGATTGTGAGTAGCGACAACCTCTTTGACGTGTATCTTGGGGAATCCTTGGCCCCTTACGTTACGCTGCCTCCGCTCAAGGCGGCGCTGCCGGTGAGCAAGGCGACCCTGACAATGCCCTTGGATCACTCGGCTTGCCAGGTTTTGAAAAACGGCTTGATACGCCACAACGCCTGCGAAGTGGATGTGCTGGAACTGGACCACAAAATGCGGGACCGCTGGGAAAAGATGGAACGGCTGTGGGACGCCAACAAGGGCAAGAACGACACCAAATCACTGACGCTACGACTGAACTACCACAATATTCTGACGAGCCAATTGGACTACCTGCGCGACCCGGGCGACCGGCCGGTTCGCGTCGCTTATACCCAGAGCGGGCGTCCTACCGCTGCGATAATTGCCTGCAAACAGGCGGTTGTGGATAGAAAACTGTATCAAGTATCGTGTCGCAATTTGGATGAGGCCCATTATCTGCTGGCTATCATCAACAGTTGCGCTTTAGCGCAAGCCGCCAAGCCCTTCTGTACCACCAACTGGGCCAGAGAAATACGAGATTTGGAAAAACACCTTTGGAAGCTGCCCATCCCGGAGTACGATGCCGAAAACGAGCAACACGTCTATCTTTCGCTGCTGGCACGGGAAGCGGCAGCAGAGTGTCGGGAAGTACTTTGCCAGATGGTCGCATTGAACGGCGAGGACTGGCTGACCGTGACCAATGCGCGCTCCAGCCTACGCAACGGGTGGCAACCGGGCAGTACCACGGCGCAATCTATCGAGACAGCAGTGCAAGGTCTGCTTGCCGGAACGTCTGACTAAATGCAAACCTGCCCGGTCTAGCGGCGGCTGTGCGCTTTACTAATGTATGAATTGACGCTCAAAAGGCAGGCTATCCGAGCTCTCCAAAGGATGCCCCGACAGCAATCCCAGCGCGTTCGCTCTGAATTGGAAAAACTGATTGAAAATCCCGGCCGGGAAGACTTGGACATTTCGCGGTTGCAGGGTCGGCCCGGTTTTCGGCTGCGAGTCGGTGATTTGCGGATTATTTTTGATAAAGATGACGAAACCGGTGTCATCGATGTGCTCCGCATCGCTCCACGAGGGCAGGCTTACCGGAGATAGGAGAGTGAAATGAGTGGGTTGCAGGTGATTTATGACGATGCCGGTCAACCCGTCTTTGCGGTCCTCCCTTGGCGCGAGTATCAGGGACTGACCGGCCAGCAAAATGACGGCGCACGGTTGAGCGACGAAGAATTATACGACCTCGCCAAATCGGAGGCGGGCGAGTCATTTCCTTTGGAGTTGGCAGAACGGATCCTGGATGGTGAAAATCCCATCAGCGTGTACCGAAATCATCGCGGTATGACGCAGCAGGAACTGGCCGCCGCGGCCGGCATCAACGAGGTTTATCTATCACAAATCGAAATCGGAAAGCGCATCGGCTCAGCTGGAATTCTGGCGTCGCTCGCCGCGGCACTCAATGTAACCGCGGATGACCTCACTCCCCTGCACAACGACCCCCTGCACAACGACGATTGAGTTCACAAACTGCGGCAATCGCATTGGCCAAAATGGATATGGAAAGAGGTGAACCGACAACCACCCTGATCGTGGTCGGCCTGGGGAACCCTGGGCCGCGGTATCGGGACACGCGGCACAACGTGGGGTTCGGGTGCGTGGACCTGCTGGCGGAACGGTGGGGTATCGCCGTCAAGGACCGGCGGCGGACCACGGTGCTGGGTCAGGGCTACCGCGACGGCAAAGCGGTGGTGCTGGCCAAGCCTCGCACCTTCATGAACCTGTCCGGCGAGTCGGTGGGATACCTGCTGGCGCGGTTCGGCGGGAAGCCGGCGGACCTGGTAATCGTGTACGACGAGATGGCGCTGCCGTTGGGTCGCATCCGTCTGCGGGCTAGGGGCTCCGACGCCGGACACAACGGGATCAAGGACATCATCCGCACGGTGCGCACCATCGACTTCCCCCGCCTGCGCATCGGCATCGGCGGGCCGGGGATGTCCGGCAGCGTAGACCACGTGCTGGGGCGGTTTGCGGATGACGAGCAGCCGGCCGTGAAGTCGTCTATCCAGCGGGCCGCCGAGGCCGTCGAGTGCCTGCTCTCGGACGGCATCAACATCGCGATGAACCGGTACAACACGGATCCGCAGGCCGAGCCCTCAGCGTAAATTCGGTACGGATCTGCGGCAGGGTAGATGATGCAGAACCGGCAACGACCCGCCAGAGGCGCACCGCTATGGGCATAACGCGAATGATTACAGGCGCGGCGTTGGCCGCGTTTTTGCTGATCGGGCTGGCCTGCGACCCGGGCGCTTCCGCATCGGAGACGACGGTCCCGGAACGGTCTGCTGATCTTCCTTCCGTCAGGGCGGCGCCGTCGACTCGTGAGGTATCCGCTCCGACGGCAACGCCGGCCGCGGTGCCCACCGTTGGCAGCGGCGGGAGCACGCAACCGCCGCCAAATCCAGCGGCGGTCACTCAACCAACCGTGCCGGTCGATGCAATGGTCGCCGCTGATTTCCCCGTTCCCCCGGACCGCGACCTGCTGGCGTTGGCGCGGCAACTGCGATGGAACGGAGTGGACCCCAACCCGCAGCCGGCTCGCTTCGCGGATGCGCTTCCCAAAGTCGGTGATACGACAAACTTCTGGACGCTGGACTACCCACGCAGCCGAATGGTGAGCAAGGAGTTTGTCCTCGCTGCCCTGTCCGAGCACGCCTATTGGTGGATCGAGCAGGGATTAGACGTGGACGACGCTGACCTGCAACGCTCGGTGGCGGACGTGGAAGAGCAAGTCTACCCGCGAGTGACCGCAGCCTTCGGCGCGCCGCCGGGTTGGGCCGCAGACCCCCAACGGGGACATATCATCAACGGGCGGATACCTGGCGTCGGCGGGTACGTATCGGGCGCGGACCCGTATCCGGCATCGGTCCAGCCGTACAGCAACGGCGTGCCGGCCATCTACATCAACGCGCGGGAAATTCCCCTGGGCAGCCCGGAGTACGTCACTGTGCTGGCCCACGAGTTGCAGCACGCCATCCACTGGTACGCCGACCCCGCGGAGGCTACGTGGCTCAACGAGGGGTTGTCCGAGCTGGCTGTCACCGAGGCGGGGTACTCGCCGGGCAGCATGTGGTACTACCTGCGACGGCCCAACGCGTCGCTGGTGAATTGGCCGAAAGACCTGGACGGCGATATCGGCCTGAATTATGGAGCGGCGGCGCTGTTTGCCCACTACCTGCGGGAGCGGTACGTACCGGACGGCGGCTTGCATGGACTCCTGGCCGGGCCGGACAACGGTATCGCCGCCGTGGATGCTTATCTGGCGGAGCAGGGGGCCGAAACCGTCGAGGGCCAACCCGTGGGCTTCCACTCCGTGTTTGCCGACTGGATGGTGGCAAACCTGCTGGACGCCGACGAGGGCGAATTCGGCTACGCCGGCCTGGAGGTTGAAGCCAGCATAACCCGAACCCAAAGCGTGGGGGACGAAGGCGCAACCGTGTCGCTGCCCCAATACGGCATCGATTACGTTGAGGTGAAAGGGATCGATAAAGGCGCGGTGATCCGGTTCGAAGCCGACGGAGTGACGCCCATCCTGCCTGACGATCCTCCCGACGGAGGATGCTTGTGGACCAATCGCGGCGACGATACATCGACCACACTGACGCGCAGCGTGACGGTGCCGGCCGTTGCATCAGGCCCCACTGCGACGGCGTTGACCTTCGACCTGTGGCGCGACATCGAGGAGGACTGGGATTACCTATACATCCAGGTGTCTACCGACGACGGGGATACCTGGAACGTGCTTCCCGCCGACGGCACGACGGATGCCAATCCATTGGGCAACAGCTATGGTCACGGCTACACCGGAGCCGGCGGTTGGAAGGAAGTGACGGTTCCTCTTGCCGATTACGCCGGACGGGAAATAATGCTCCGGTTTCACTATGTCACCGACGATGCGATCCACGGGATTGGCGCCTGCCTGGGTGACGTGGCGCTCTCATGGGAGGATGACTCCACCCCGAACCGTTGGGAACCGGACGGATTTGTGCGGATCAACAATCGGGTCCTTCAGGAATGGATCGTGTGGGTGATCAGGGACGATGCGGAACCGGCTGCGGAGAGGATGCTGCTGCGCTGGGACCCTGGAAGTAAGAAGTACGTGGGTGGTATCGGAACGCAGGCGGCGGACGGGGATGGGCGAGTGGTTCTCGCGATATCGCCGGTGGCGGCGGCCACCATGGAGAGAGCCCGGTATCGAGTCTGGGCTATCGACGCTGTCCCGGGGCCGCCGAGTATTCCCGGGCCAGCCGGGTGAGCAGGCCCTCGGCGAATTCGCGGAGGCCGCCGGATTGGCCGCATCCGAAGCAGCGCCAGGTCACCGCGGGCAGTGAAACTTGCAGCGACGCCGGTTCGTCGCAGAAGGGGCAAGGGCCCCGCATCTTCCGGCGTTGGCGGGCCGTGGCGCCCGATTGGGACAGGGGCGTGAACGCTCCGACCAGTTGCAGCAGGCGTCCCCGGCGAACCGGCCCGGTCGGGTCGTCTCCCATGCCCCGGCAGTCGCGGCGGCGCAATTCGGCAAGCAGGGCAGTCGCGGCGGCCGGCAGTTGCTCCGTGATGCGGGCGTCAGCAGTCCACGAGCCGTGACCCACGCCGGCCGCCCTTGCCAGGACAACAACCAGGGTGTACAGCCCCGAGCTGCTCAGCATCGGCAGGCCGGAGGGCAGGTCGCCATTGGACATGGCCCAAAGACGATCCACGAACTGAGTCAGGCGCTCGTCCGTGTATTCCGGGAAAGGCGTCGTTGGCCATTCCGTTTGCGCGGCGTCATCCCCGATGATGAACAGATAGCTGTCGGTCGGAAACGAGCTGGTCACAAAGAAGCAACCTCCAGCGAGTATGGATTCCACAGTAGGGAATCCCTCGCCGGAGGCGCAACGGATTGCTGTCAGGAGATTTCGGGCGCGATGGGAACGCAGAGATGGGCGGCGATGCGCAAACTATTCGTCCGATGCGCCGGTGGCCCAAGCCTTGATCAGGTGGTGGGCGATGGCGATGGGGCCCGGCACCGTCAGCTCCTCGCTGCGGCCTTCCAGGGCGAGCAATACCTCGGAGCGGTCGAACCAGCGGACGTCAGTCATCTCCTCGTCGTCCATGTTGATGTCGGTGGTGTCGGCCTCGGCCAGGCACCCTATCATCAGCGATGACGGGAAGGGCCACGGCTGGGACGAGTGGTAGCGGACGTTCTTGACCTTGATACCGGCTTCCTCCATGACCTCCCGGGCCACGGCCTCCTCGATGGCCTCGCCCTGGTCCATGAAACCGGCCAGCGCGGAGTAGGCGCGCATCCGCTGCAAGCGGCCTCGGCTCTGGCCCAGCAGGCAGCGGTCGCGCTCCACGTCGGACACGACCATTATGACCACTGGGTCGGTGCGCGGGAAATGCTGGGCGTTGCAGGCGGGGCACTGGCGAACCTGGCCGCCGCGTTTCTTGTCGGTGGCATGTCCGCACACCGAGCAGAACCCGTGGCGCAGGTTCCAGTCCAGTTGCGCGCGGGCGTAGGACAGCAGGCCGGTGTTGGGGCCGGACATGGCCTCTCCGGCCGTGCGGCAGTCCTCGAAATGCCAGCCCGTCTCTTCCTCCACCCGGTCGGCCGTATTCGCGGACTTGGACAGGTCAATGGAGAAGTGAGCCACATCGTCCAGCAGACCCAGAAATATCCACTCGGCTTCCGGAGGCAACGAGCGCAAAATCGCCGGGCTGAGCCAGCCCAGCTCGGGCGGCGTCTGATCGGTCAGCAGGACGTTGAGGTTGCGGAAGGGCAGGAACCTGCTGGCCGGAGCCGCGGCTTGCTGGAGTATCCAGTCCTCATCGCGGCGCTCGGCCTCGCCGCGGTTGATGGGGTTGTCGGCAAAAATGTGGGGTGGGTAGGTCATTTGACTGGTTCCCCTGATGAGGTTTGGAGTTGCGCTGCTTTGCGGTCTCCAGTAGGCACGATGGCGGCATTGTAATGCCGTCGGGTCAGGCGATACAATCGAATTGCAGCGGACGGCAGGAGGCAATCGGCCATGAGCACTGAAAATCCCAATGACCGCAATGAAACCACCAGCGCAGAACCCGACGATTTGGACCGGCGGATCGCCGAGCTGCACCGGCAGGGCATCCTGATTGGCGGCGAAGGCCCCCGCGAATCCCTGCGCCCCATCGCTCATGTCCCCGGCGGCTTGAAGCGGTTCCTAGAACGGCGAGGCTAGCCGTCCATGACAACGCCGCTGCTGTCCGCCGCCTACGTCGATACCACCGCGCTCCTTCCTGTCACCTACGGGGAGGAGCCCGTCTCTGAATCCATACAGCGGAAGCTAGAAGGCTTCCGCTACTTGCTGTCCGCCAACCTGTTGGAAGCGGAGATACGCGCCGCTTTTGCATTTGAAGGGCGTGAGTTTGACGACGACGTGCTGTCCAGCGTCCGCTGGATTATGCCGAACCGTCGTCTGGATGCTGAAATGGCTGCGGTTTTACGAACCGCACAGTTGCAACCTATCCGGCTATGGCATCTTGCCACGGCCCTTTTCTTCGCCGAGCTGGTGCCCGGCCTGGCTTTCGTAACGCTGGACGAGCAGCAGGAAACGGCAGCGCGGGATTTGGGGCTGGCGATTGCGTGATCGGATAAGTGAAGGTTCCCATCATCGATTCTCCCGGTGTCATCATCCCCAATTATGCCGATGCTAACGGGTACTCCGGAAGGCGGCGTTTGCGGAGGGCGACCAGGCGCTCCTTCACGTCGTCTCCGAAGAAGCCCAGGGCCTCGGCGAGCGGGGAGTAGTCGAAGGAAGTGTGGCCGGCCTGGCGCAAACACTGGTTCAGCGCCCTTGGGGAAGCGTCTGGCCGGCTGGGGACAGTCGGTCAGACGACAGCCGGCGCCCGGCGAAAAGGTGGACGAGATCGTGGCGCGGTGTTACGACCCATTGCCGTGGGTGGACGCGCCGGGTCTAGGGCGCTTCGGTGGTGTCCGGGCCAGCGGGCGGCATGAAGTCGGATACCGCCAGGATCACGTCGGGGAAGGCCCGGGGGCTGATGCTCTCCCCCACTTGATAGGTACGGACGGCCGCGTACTCCGCGCCGCCGGGCTCGGCGTAGGACGTGACTTCCCGCGCCTGCAGGTTGGCCACCCATACCTCCGGGATGCCGGCGGCAGCGTACTGGGCCAGCTTCGCGCCCCGGTCGTAGGCCAGCGAACTGTCGGCGAACTCGATGACCAGGTACACGTCGTCCGGAGTCGCGCGTCCGGCTGCGCCGGAACCCGGGATATCCCACGGCACCAGTGCAATGTCGGGTTGGGGAGCCGTACCGTCGTTTAGATAAATCGGCCCGCCCACCTGCACGGTAGCCCGCCCCAACAGTGTCGGTAATAGCAGGGTAGTTCCCCAGTTGGCGCCTTTCACGTGGCGGTCGCCTATTGGCGGCATAACGATTATCACCCCGTCAATCAATTCAACGCGGTCGGACTTGTACAGGATGCCCGCTGCTTCCATAGCCAGGTACTCGTCCACGGTGAAACGACGGCGGCCGGCCAGCACGTCAGCGCGCTCGCTGGCGTCGATGATGCCGGCCCTGGCCAGGGCGGCGCACTCCTC
>DAOUHZ010000088.1:0-100705 GCA_034428455.1 Dehalococcoidia bacterium | reverse complement strand
ACGATTCAGTGTGGGACGAGATCGAGGAGATCCTGATCTCGGCGGACGTTGGCGTTGACACCACCATGGCGGTGCTGGACGAGCTGCGCAAGGTTCGCCGGGTGATCAACGGGCTGGACGCGGCAGCCCCGCACCAGGTGCTGCTCACCTTGGACGCCACCACCGGGCACAACGGGCTGACCCAGGCCCAGGCGTTCACCGAGGCCGTGGGCTGCACCGGCATCTTCCTGGCCAAGCTGGACGGCACCGCGAGGGGCGGGATTGTATTGTCGATACGACGGGCGCTGGGAGTGCCGATCCTGTTCATCGGCACCGGCGAGAGGCTGGACGACATCGCACCCTTCGATTCCCGCGAGTTCGTGGAAGCCATGCTGTCGCCGACCGCCTGACGGCCGGGCAAATCCACTACCGTGCAGGACGTTCTCGCCTGGCTCATCGCCCTGTGGGCCCTGTCGCTGGTCGGGTTCCCAATCGCATCCACGGTATGCGGATTGGGGCGGTTGGCCGACCGCGGGTGGGCGGTCTCCCGAGTTCTCGCGCTGCTGGTCCTGGCGTGGGTCACGTGGATCGGCGGCACGCTGGGCATCATTCCCAATTCGGCGGCTGGCATGGCCGGCGTGCTGGTGGTCATGGGTTTGGCGGCGGCATGGCTGGCCTACCGGCAGCGCGCCGAGCTGGCGGATTTTGTTCGTCGGCGTTGGGCAGTGGTAGCCACGACCGAGCTGACTTTTCTGGTGATGTTCGCCTTCTGGGCGCTGGTAATCAGCGAGGTTCCGGCCATCAACCACACCGAAAAGCCGATGGACTTCGGCATTATGAACGCCGTAGCCAATGCCGACCGATTTCCGCCGGAAGACCAGTGGCTGTCGGGGCACAGCATCGCCTACTACTACGGCGGGCACTACGTGGCGGCCATGCTGTCGACCCTGACCGGCGTGGCGACCGACAAGGCGTACAACCTGGCTGTGGCCACCATCCCGGCCCTGCTTTCCGCCGGGATCCTGGGCCTGGTGTACAACGTTCTGCGCCTGGCCGGGGCGCGGGCGTTCCCCGCGCTGGGCGCGGGACTGCTCACGGCGGTGGGCGTCACCACGCTGGGCAACCTGTCCGGCGTGCTGGAGCTGGCCTACGTTCGCGGTGTGGGCGGGGACTGGTTCTGGGAGTGGGTCGCGGTCAAGGGTCTGGAGCCGCCGGCCGGCGGCGACGGTTGGCTGCCCGACAGATTCTGGTGGTGGTGGCGGGGAACCCGGGTGATCGACACGCTGACGGAAACGGGAACGTCGCTGGACTACACCATCACGGAAGTGCCGTTCTTCAGCTTCCTGCTGGGCGACCTGCACGCGCACGTATCCGCGCTGCCCTTCGTGATACTGGCGCTCACCCTGACGCTGGCGCTGGTGGTGTCGCCCATCGCGCCGGGGCTGCGTTGGCTGCGACGGCGGCCGGGGGAGGCGGCGGCGCTGGCCCTGACCCTGGGGTCGCTGGCGTTCATCAACGCTTGGGACTTCCCCTTGTACGTGGCTATCGCAGCGATGGCGGCGGTGGCCGGCTGGTCGGCGTGGCGTATCAACAGATCCGAAGACGACGCCGATAGCAACGCGGCGGCGTCCACCGCCACGCTGGCGAGGGCGACGGGACGCGCGGCCCTGTTGGCCGCCGGTCTGGTGGCAGCCGGGGTCGCCCTGTTTCTACCGTTTTACCAATCCTTCGACAGCCAGGCGGGAGGCGTCCTGCCCGTCACCGGGCCGGCAACGCGCCCATTCCTGTTCTTGGTGGTGATGGGTGTGCCGGCGTTCCTGGCTGGAGCGCTGGTGGGCAGATCGTTGCTGGCGCTGGGATCACCCACATCGGGGAAGCGGTCGCTGGTGGCGCCGGTGGCAGCATTCAGCGCCGCGCCCTTTTTCCTCTGGCTGCTCGCGGTGGCGTTGCTGGTTTCCCTGCGGCCGGAGGAGACCACGCTGGCGGACGGGTTGGTCTGGCATCGCTTGGTGCTGGCGGCGCCGCTGCTGGTCATGGGCGGGCTGGCCGCCTACTGCGCGCTGGTGCTGGCGGCCAACCGGCGGCCGATGCAATGGCTGGTGTTCGCGCTGATCCTGGCCGCGGCGGGGTTCTACCTGCTGGCCGGCGCCGAGCTTTTCCGAATCGTTGACCTCTTCGGGAGCCGGATGAACACCGTGTTCAAGGTGTACTACCAGGCCTGGATACTGCTCGGGATTGCCGGCGGGGGGGGCATCTATTACATTGTGGCCGGCCCGTACCGCCTGCGGCCGTCGGATTATCGGGCCCCCCTGTTCAAGGCGCTAGGGGTTGCGTGGGCCGGCCTGGCGGCGGGATTGATCATGGCCTCGGCGTACTATCCCGTAGCCGCCGTGCTGGAGCGCACTGGTTGGTTCCAGGATGGCAGTAGTTTCGGAGACAACACCCTTGCCGGACTGGACTTCCTGCGACGCGGCGAACCCGGAGAGTATGATGCCATCGCGTGGCTCAATGACGAAGCCGGGCCGGGCCGCATCGTGGAGGCGGTGGGCGACGGATACAGCGACTACGGACGCATCTCCGGAGCTACCGGTCGGGCCACGGCGCTCGGCTGGGAAGGACACCAACAGCAGTGGCGGGGCGACGACAGCGCCTTCGCCGGGCGCCGCCACGATGTGGAGACGATTTACCAAGGAACCGACGGTCAGGAAACCCGACGCCTGCTGGAACTCTACGGCGTCCGCTGGGTGATTGTCGGTCCCCGGGAGCGGGATGCCTACGGAGACGAGGTTGACGAACGTATGGAAGATTGGATTGATGAGGGTTGGCTGACACCGGCCTTCTCATCCGATGATGTGGCAATTTACGAAGTAATCGGCAAGTGAAACCGCAACACTGGAGGCAATCATGGAATTCAGCGACGTGCGCAACTTTTTCAGCAGCAACCACCGCGGGGTGATCAACACCTTCCGCCGGGACGGATCGGCGCAGACCAGCATCGTGGTGTCCGGGGCGTCGCCCTTCGAAGGCGATGACGGGCCGGTGTTCGTCATCGTGCGGGGCACCTCCGCCAAGGCTCGCCACCTGCGGCGAGACAACCGGTGCAACGTGATGGCCGTGGCCGACGACTGGCGGCAGTTCGCCGTGGTGGAAGGCACCGCCACGCTGCACGACTACCAGAACACCGACGCCGAGGAGATGCGGCAGATGCTGCGCACGGCGTTCCGAGCCTGCGGCGACCACGAGCACCCGGACTGGGAGGAATACGACCGGGCCATGGTGCAGCAGGACGCGGTGATCGTGCGGGTGCAGCCGCAGCGGGTCTACGGGCTGATACGGTAGCGCGACCGCGACAGATCGGGATAGTGCCTACCACATCGCCTTGCCCGCAGCCAGTTTGTCATCGCGAGGAGCGAAGCGACGCGGCGATCCCCTTACCCGAGCGGCACCTTTTCACCGACGAGATTGCCGCGCTTCGCTCGCAATGACAGTCGAGGCAGAATCGTTCTTGGCTATGGCTTGGTTCCCACGACGCAGTGGAAGGGGGTGGAGATGAAGAAGGTGCCGTCGGAGTGGGCCTGCTCGGCTGCCGCCTGCCACTCTGCGGCCTCCTCGGCGTTTAGGGTGGGTAGGATGCCGCCCTGCATGAATTGCAGCCGGTCCGGCTCCGCAAAGGTGCTGATGAAGGGGAACATCCGGGTGTTCCGCAATCCCAGGCGGGCGAAGCGCTGGTAGAGCGACGAGTCGTCGCAGCCCTGGGGATGCCCTGGGTCGTCTACCCACGGCGGCGACTCGATCCTCGTCTTGAGGTCCAGACGCAGGGGCAGATTCACCCAGCGGTTCATGTCGTGGGCGTGCCCCAGCACCGCAATCCGGCCGCCGGGCTTCACGACGCGCACCAGCTCCGGCAGCATCAGGTCGGCGTTCACCCGCTGGATCACCGTGCTGGAGAAGACGACGTCGAAACTGTTGTCGTCAAAGGGCAAAGCCTCGGCGCTGCCTTCGTGGAAGCTCACCACGTCTTCCATGCCCTCGCGCCTGGCGATGTCCGCCGCCTCGCGCAGGAAGTAGGTGTTGACGTCCACGCCATCGACCGGGTTCTGCCGGTTCGTCCGCCGGGCCACCCAGCGGCAGAGCACTCCGGTGCCGCAGCCTGCCTCCAGCACCCTTTCGCCGGGCCGGATCTGCGCCGCGTCGATCAGGCTGCCCACGGCGGACAGGTATCCTGGGGTGCGGCCCCGGCCCTCCAGGCTGCCCACCATGCCCAGCACGGGTCCGGTGAGGGTGATGACGCAGTATCGCTCGGTGAACGCGCTGACGACGGGATCCCATTGAGCCGGAGCCGCGCCCAACGGCAGCAGAACCAACGGCGGCCCGGATCCCTGGACGCGGAAGTAGATGTCGTCCACCTCGCCCTCTCGAACCGCAGGTGATGCGTTGGACAGGCCGTTGGCAGCGTCCACGCTGGCCAGGAAGTCAAGCATGGCCGGAGTCATGTGTTCACCCTGCTCGACGCCGATGTCGGCGTAGTTATTGGGGTAGCCATAATCCGCCAGGGTCACCTTTGCCGCCGACGGCAGGCCCGCCAGGTTGCGGTCGATGGTCACCGTCGCCCCGCCGCGGTCGGCGTTGAATACCAGCAGACGGTCGCCCAGGGGAGCCAACGCCTGGGCATCGAACCCCAGCGGGCAGACCAGCGTCATCGAAGCAATGGCGTCGGAATGATTGACCGTCAACCCTCGCCAGTCGCCCAAGTTTCGGGACGCGAAGTGGGCCCGCTCGATGCCCAGCTGCCGCAGTACGCCAAGGATCCTCTCGTCAACGGGAGCTTCTGCCTGTATCGTCATGGTACCCCCAAATTGTGGTGCGCGATCGGCTGCTCATCGGAAAGTTAAGGCGTGGACTCTCTCATGACGCGTTCCACCAACGCCGTGAGTGTCTCGACGGCTTGTGGTATATCGGCGGCGATGCGTGCCCGGTCGAGGGCAGGATGCTCGTCGGCGTAAAGAGCAGCGCCGCCGAACTCGGTGAGGTACTGGTGCTCTTCGCCTGGAACAGGCTCCCCTTGAGGCCATTTCAAGTCACGGCGAATGCAGTCGACCAGGAGTCTCAGGTTATGGCCATCCCGCCCGCCGGTGGGATAGTCGAACCCGTGCGAACCCAGAACAGCCTTGTAAACGTTTTCGAGGGCGGTCTGCCCCGCCCTTCCCACTCCTTTGTCCGACATTCGATCCGCCAGGCCCGAGTCCAGCCAAAGTTTGAGGTCTCCGGCAGCGTCGTTTGCGTCGCTGAGACGTTGCCGTACGCCTTGCATATCGGTCTGCTCTTCGAATTCACCATGAGCGGGTCCCCGCTGTTCGTCGGGCATAATGATGAGCCCCTGTTTGGCGATGGAGTTGGCCAAGTGGTTTTTTAGGCGACTGCCCCTGTGGAATTCAGCCTCTGTCATGCACAAGACGTCGATGCCGGAGGCCTGGGGCAGGCGTTTCTTCTGGATTTGTCTCGCCTGGTCACGCAGGTTTTCCAGCCACTGCCCAGTGGGCGCAGGGTCCTTGATGATCAGGACGTCGATGTCGGAGTGTGGATAGTGATCACCCCGAGCCCGGGAGCCGAACAGGATTGTCCGGCTGGCTGAAGCCAGCTCGTGTATCTGGCGAACGACGGTCAGAGTCTGTCCGTCGGCGATGGATGCAGACATTTCGAAACTCAGTCACCGTATCGTCAATCACGACGCTTCGCCGTTTAATGCACAAATTTTAGCGTCGAAAGCTCGGGTCAGGAAATGGTATCCGTTTGTTTACGAGTGGAAAGGCATGGCCGGTTGTCTTCTACAATGACAGCGAGCCCTGCTGGCCCTCATCATCTTCGGCGTCGGCCGCTGCGTTGATGAGACTGGCGGGGTTGGCCAGAACGGCCAGCAGGGCGGCTTCGTCGAGGACGGGGACACCCAGGCGTTCGGCGGAGGCCAGCTTGCTGCCGGCGGATTCTCCGGCCACCAGCCAGTTGGTCTTGCGGCTGACCGACGAGGTGGTCGTTGCGCCCAGGGTCTTGACCCGTCCCTCGGCTTCGCGGCGGGTCATGGATGAGAGCGTGCCGGTGATCACGAAGGTCTGGCCCTTCCAGGGCTGCGCGGACTCGTCAACCCGAACCAGTTCCTGCCAGAGTTGGACACCAGCGTCGCGCAGGGCGGCAATGGTGGCCTGGTTGCTCTCGGTGGCGAAGTAGCTGACGATGCTCTCAGCGATGCGCGGGCCAATGCCTTCAATCTCGGTGAGTTCGTCAACGGTAGCATCGCCAATCTCGTCCAGGCTGGCGTAGCGGCCGGCCAGCAGTTCGGCCACCTCCGCGCCCACGTGCAGGATACCCAGGGCGAAGAGGACCCGGGCCAGCGGGCGATGCTTGCTGGTCTGCACGTTGTCGAGGATGCGGGTGGCCAGCTTCTCGCCCATGCGGTCCAGCTCGGTGAGTTGTTCCATACGCAACCCGTAAACGTGGGACACGTCAGAGACGAGGCCGCGGTCGATCAGTATACGGCACCAGCGTTCGCCCAGGCCGTCGATATCCATGGCGCTGCGGCTGACAAAGTGCTTGAGCGACTCGAAGAACTGGGCGGGACAGGCCGAGTTGGGGCAGCGGTGCATGGCGTCGCCCGCCTCCTTGACGACGGTGGTGTCGCACTCAGGGCAGTGGTCGGGCATGCGGAACTCCGGGCCGCGCTCCTCGCCGTCAACGGCCACGTGGCCCAGGACGTGGGGGATAACGTCGCCGGCGCGCTCTATTTCCACCAGGTCGCCGATGCGAATGTCCTTGCGGTGTATGTCCTCCTCGTTGTGCAAGGAGGCGTGCTGCACGGTGGCGCCGCTGACGACCACGGGCTCCAGGATGGCCTGGGGGTTCAGGCTGCCGGTGCGGCCGACGTTGATGATGATGTCCAGCAAGCGGGTGTTGGCCCGCTCGGCGGGGAACTTGTACGCGATGGCCCAGCGGGGCTCCCGTCCGGCGAAGCCCAGGGCGTTCTGCTGGACGAGGCTGTCGACCTTGACCACCAGCCCGTCGGCCTCGTAGTTCCAGTCGTGACGGCGGTGCAGCATCTCATCATAGAAGGCGCAGACCTCATCCACGGTGTCGAAGAAGCGGTTCTCGTCATTGACGCGGAAGCCGTAGGACTGGAGCCGCTCCAGGGCTTCCCAGTGTCCGGCCGGCATGGGATCGTCGCCGGTGTCGTTGAGGCTGTACACCCAGATTTCCATGTTGCGGTCGCGGACGACCTCAGGATCCAGCTGGCGGATGGTGCCGGCCCCGGTGTTGCGGGGGTTGGCGTAAAGGGGTTCCCCGTTGTCGGCCCGTTCCTTGTTCATCCGCTCGAAGCTCTCCAGGGGCAAGTAAACCTCGCCGCGCACCTCCAAGTCGGCCGGGAAGTCGCCGTGGAGCGAGCGGGGGATGCTGCGGACTTCACGCAGGTTGTTGGTGACGTCCTCCCCGGTCTGGCCGTTGCCGCGAGTGGCGCCGAGGACGAAGGAGCCGTCGCGGTAGACCAGGCGCACGGCCAGGCCGTCGATCTTCAGCTCGGCCACCATGCGGAAAGGCTGGCCGTCCAGCAGGTCGGTGACCCGGCGGTGCCACGCCTCCAGATCTTCCCGGCTGAAGGCGTTGGCCAGGCTCAGCATTGGTATGGGATGCTCGACCTGGGGGAAGCGGTCGGAGGCGCTGCCGCCGATGATCTGGGTGGGCGAGCTGGCGGTACGTATCTCGGGGTGCGCCGCTTCAAGGTCGCGCAACTCCTGCATCAGCGCATCGTACTGCCCGTCGCTGATGACCGGGGCGTCGTCGTTGTAGTAACGCTCGTTGTGGAACCAGAGCTGGTCGCGCAGCCAGCGGGCGCGCTCGGCGGGGTCGCCACGATCAGGCGGCGGTGTAGAAGGAGTGCTCATCGGGGTCGTCCTGCGGTTGATGCCTGAGAGTTACCGATAGTATAGTCCCGGTGCACTGGTAAACGTCAGAATCGGGATTTTCAAGATTTAAGGATTGCCGGGATTGGGACCGTTCCGCGATGGAGATCTCCCAATCCTGCCAAATCGTAAAATCACGTAAATCCTGCTTCTGACAATTTGCAGAAGCGGCGGCGCCTGAGGATCGCGTGCGCCGCCCCCGTTGCTGTTATCCTAGAGACAGGCCCCCGTTCACACATGACCCAGGAGGCGACCACCATGCCCGCTGCCGCCGACGGCCTGATTTCGGCCCTGGAAAACAACTTCACCACCATCGACTTGGCGCTCCGGGATCTGGACGACGATGAATTCGGGCGGATCCCGGCCGATGACTGCAACTCGGTGTCGTGGATCCTGTGGCACCTGTCCCGGGTGATCGACTCCTTCATCCACACCCGGCTGCGGGACCTGCCCCAGCTGTGGGACGCCAACAACTGGGAGCAGCACTTCGGGATGCCGGCGGACGGCGAGAACCGCGGCCTGGGCTGGACGCACCAGATGGTGTGCGACTGGCAGCCGCCGTCCCGCAAGTTGCAGATGGAGTACTTCGAGCAGGTCCGTTCCGCCTTGCGCGAGTACCTGCCCGGCCTGACGGAAGCCCAGATGCAGCAGGCGAAAATCATCCCGCCGGTGTCGGAGCCGCGCACCGTGGCGGCCGCGCTGGGTCAGATGACGTGGGACTGCGTGTCCCACGGCGGACAGATCGCCTTCCTGCGCGGGATGTACAAGGGGATGGGCTGGCACCGGTAGAGCGGTTAGCCTACCCGGCCCGAATGTTCGTTAGCCCCGCCGCGGTCGGCGCTGTCGACCATGATGGTGACCGGGCCGTCGTTCTGCAGGTTGACCTGCATGTAAGCCTGGAACTCGCCGGTGGCAACGGTCAGGCCGGTCTCGCGGAACATCTCCACGGAGCGTTCGTAGAGCCGGTTGGCCGTTTCGGGATCGGCGGCGGCCGTAAAGTCAGGGCGGCGGCCGCGACGGGTGTCGGCGTGCAGGGTGAACTGGGAAACCACCAGCAGCTCGCCGCCCACGTCCAGGGCTGACAGGTTGAAGCGGCCCTGATCGTCAGCGAAGATGCGCATGTTGGCTATCTTGTCGACGAGGTAGCGGGCATCGGGCTCGTCGTCGCCGTCGGCAACACCCAGGAGCACAACGAGGCCGGGGCCGATGCGTCCGATCTCAACGGCGTCGATGGTGACGGATGCGGACGTTACCCGCTGGATCAGGGCGCGCATGGTCTGGTGTGGCGCTATTCGGACAATGGAAAGGCCGCACCCTGGAGCGCGGCCCGTTTCATCGTATGGCTGAGAGGATGGATCAGGCCGAATCGCCGGTGGCTGCGGCGGCCGGAGCAGGCGCGTCGGACGAGGAACCAGAGTCGCCGGACGAGCTGTTGCCGCTGCTGCCGTTGGACGAGCCGGAGGACGTGGACTCGGAGGCAGTCTCCTTGCTGTCTTCCTTCTCGACGGGGCGCTTGGGCCGTCCGTAGTCGGTGGTGTAGAAGCCGCTGCCCTTGTAGATCACCGGCACGGCGTGGAAGACGCGCTGGCCGGCGCCGCCGCACAATGGGCACTCTCCCTGCCCAGCCTCGCTGAATTTCTGAACCAGCTCGAACTCGTTTGAGCACTCCGTACAGCGATAATCGTAGCGCGGCAAACCTGCCCTCCTTGATATGAAGAATGCCGCCGGGCGTGCTTGCGCCCCGGCCGGCCGATTCCATTTGTGACGCGGGCGGAGTCTAGCACTGCGCCCGCAAGCGGTCAATTTGCGGAGGCCGGCCCAACGCCGGCCCCGGATGGCCTACCGCCGCTGCCGTCGGCGTCGCCGTGCTGCCCTCTGGGCCGCCAAGCGCTCCTTCTGCGCCTTGGAGCGGAAGAACCGGCGATCCTTGAGCTCGCGCAGGATGCCGGCGTGCTGCACCGACGCCCGGAATCTGTTCACCAGGCTCTCTGGGGTTTCGCCATCTCGCGGCGTTACGTAAGCCATGCAATGCTCCCGATTACGTGTTTTTTATGCTTCCAAGTGGGGCTGACTATAACACGCCCGCACAGAACGCCGCAAACGACGAGGGGACCAGGAATCTACTATCGAGGTCAGCCAGTCGGTGCGCCGTCGACCGCCTGGATACGGCCGTCGGCCATCTGGAGGCGCCGGTCGGCCATGTCCGCCAGCATCAGGTCGTGGGTGGCGGTGACGACGGTGACGCCTCGACTGGCGCCGATGTCGCGCATGATGCCGCCGATGGTCTGGCCGGTTACGCTGTCCAGCTCGCCCGTGGGCTCGTCGGCGAAGAGCACCGAGGGATCGGCGACCAGGGCGCGGGCGATGGCGACGCGCTGCTGCTCACCGCCGGACAGCTCATAAGGCCGATGGCCGGAGCGTCCGGTGAGCCCCACCAAATCCAGCGCCTCGTTGGCGCGGCGACGGCGGTCGCGCCACGACACGCCGGCGATGTGCAGGGGCAGCTCCACGTTCTCAAAGGCCGACAGGAGGGGTATCAGGCCGAAGGACTGGAACACGAAGCCGATGCGTTCGCGGCGCAGCCCGACCAGTTCCCGCTCCGGCATCTGGGACAACTCGCGTCCCTCGAACCACACCTTGCCGGAGCTGGGGCGGTCAAGTCCCGCCATCAGATTGAGCAAGGTAGTCTTGCCCGAGCCGGATCGCCCCACGAGGGCGACGAACTCGCCGGGCGCGATATTCACCGTGACCTCGTTGACCGCGCGGACGGTGCTGTCCCCTTCGCCGAACTCGCGCACCACCGATTCTGCGGCCAGCGCCGCCGTCACCTCAGCCATGAAGGCACCTCAGTTAACGAACAGTTGTAGGCGAGCCTAGTCGTCGGCAACGGTTTCCCACCGCTCCCGGCTGCGATGGGGAGCCGAGGCCGGTCGCAGGGTGATGGAGCCGGTATCCTCGTCCATGCCGGCAGTGGCCAGTCCCTCCATCGACAGCTGCTCCACGTACTCCCGGGGAAGCTGGAGGCGGCCGGCGCGGTCGACCACCAGGTACTCCTCCTCCCGGCCCTCATCGCCCCGGTAGGAGGACATGAGGTAGGACTCGGAACCGATGCGACCGTCGCGGATGCGTACCACGCGATCGACCCAGTGGGCGATGCCGGCGTAGTGGGTGACGATGATGATGGTCACGCCGAACCGCCGGTTGATGCGCTGGAGCATCCGGAAGACGTCCTCGGCCATGTTGGTGTCCAGCTCGCCGGTTGGCTCGTCGGCCAGGAGCAGCGGCGGATTGTTGGCCAGGGCAACGGCGATGGCCACGCGCTGCTGCTCGCCGCCGGACAGCTCCGACGGGTAACGGCGGGACTTGTCGGACATCTGCAGGGCTTCCAGCAGTTCCTCAGCGCGTTCACGGCGCTGACGCTTGCCGGCGCCGGCGATGGCCTGGGGCAGCTCGATGTTGTCCCGCACGCTCAGGTAAGGCACCAGGTTGCGCCCGGTGGCCTGCCAGACGAACCCGACCTCACGGCGGCGGTAGGCCACCAGGTCCTGGTCGGTGATGTCCAGCAGATCCCGTTCGCCCACGCGAATGCGTCCGGCGGAAGGGCGCTCCAGCCCAGCGAGAATGTTGAGCAGGGTGGTCTTGCCGGAACCGCTGGCTCCGACAATGCCGATCAACTCGCCGGAGCGCACCTCGAGATCGACGCCGCGCAGGGCAACCACTTCAAGGTCTGCTGGCTTGTAGATTTTGAAAAGGTCGTTGGCCTCAACGTACGCGGGCGCGGTCTCGTCTTCGTCGTCAGCGGCCGGCCAGGGCTCGGGGGCGGGAGCCGGCGCTGCCGGCCGTGCGCCGTTATCGGGCGCCGGACGCGTCGGCGTCGCCGCTGCCACTGGGGGTTCCTCAAGCACTTCCGCAGACGCGCCGTTGGCGGCAACGGGAGTTTCGACGATTTCTTCGACGGTTTCGGGCGCGGCAGGTGAGGAGTCTGCCACCGAGACAGTTTCCTCGACCGGATCCGACGCGGGCTGTTCAGTAGCCAACCGGGCGCGACGCTCGGGCGGCATGAACTGGCGAGCGTAGTCGTCTGTGGCGCTATTCTGCGGAGCTTCTGACATTCTGGGCCATCTCAACGCGCGTGTTGCGGCAAATCCACGGCATTATAACGCGCCGGGCGGGGATGTGGCAGGGCTCAAATGGGAAAGGGCGAGCCGATGGGCCCGCCCCGTCCCGAGTTCTACTGGAACATCGACTGGGCTATTGCGGTTTGCGGGCCGACACCTTGACGCTGGCGACATTCAGGGGAACGTCATCCTCGTCGCAGCGGACCGACTCGTCAATGGTGGCGATGTCCACGAAACCGGCGGTCTCCATGCGGCCCAGGTAGGTGCCGCGGTACTCGGCTCCGCCGATGCAGGAGGCCCAGGATTCGGCGTCAGTGAGGCGAGGGCCGTCCTCCGACAGTGCGAGCATGTCGGACACGTGCAGCCGGCCGCCGGGGGTCAGGACGCGGAAAGCTTCCCGGAACACGGCGTCCTTGTCGGGAGACAGGCAGATCACGCAGTTGCTGATCACCACGTCCACGCTGGCGTCGGGCAGCGGAATGTCTTCAAGATGGCCCTTCACGAACTCGACGTTCTTCAGGCCCATGCGGTCCCGGTTGGTGTTGGCGAGCGCCAGCATCTCGGGGGTCATGTCCAGCCCGAAGACCCTGCCGGACTCGCCCACCTGCTCGGCGGCGATGAAACAGTCGATACCGCCGCCGGAACCCAGGTCGAGCACCGTTTCGCCGGGGCGCAGGTCGGCCAGGGCGGTGGGGTTTCCACAACCGGCGGAGGCGGCCATGGCCTCCACGGGCAGGCCCTGGAGTTGGGCTTCGTTGTACAGCGCCATCGCGTGCTCGGTGTCGGCGGGACTGCAGCACGCGGCGGCTTCCGTGCCGCACGCGGACGTGGTGGCGTCGTAGCCGCAATCATCGGCGCCACAGGTGCCGCGACCACAGTTTTCCGCGCCGCAGCCTATGTCCTGCGATGGCGTGATGTCGGTCAACTGGATCACCCGCGAGGCGCGCTGCCCGTAGTGCTCCTGGACAGCCTGGCGGATTTCGTCGGTATTGTTCGGTACAGTCGTCATCAGCGCCTCCCGGGTATCTGGAAACAGCAGGTTGGATAAAAGTAATGCTACGCCGGCTGGGGGCGGGCGTCAAACGGGCGCTTCTCGTGCGTTCCCACTTGCGTGAATCGTCAGAAGCAGGATTTACGGGATTTTACGATTGGACGGGATTGGGAGATCTCCATCTCAAAACGGTTCCCATCCTGATAATCCCTCAATCCTGCAAATCCTGCTTCTGACGATTCCCCGCCGCGAAACCGAGTACGCATGAGGTGTCCCTTTGACCAGATACAATTGAAGCGGGCATTGCCCGGATATAGGACCGCGCGGGAGTACCGAGATGACTACCATAGATCACCGGGAACTGAGCTGGGATACCGCTCCTTTATCGGCAGTGAAATGGGTGACGCCTGAATTGCTGCGGCATCTTCGGATTTATCATTGCGACACTGTGGTTGGTCGGAGAACCCATCTCGGTCGCGAATACGTCGAAGAGATCAGGCGGGCGGAAGATTTGGGCATCGTTCGGCGCAATTCCGATATGGAAATAGCCAATTCCCTAGTAACGATGCGCGGCTACCGGGAAACAGACGGTGCGCGTATATGGGCTGTGTTCGAAGCGGCGGTCAGCATCCGTGACATCCATGTCGAACTGGCAAGGCAGCGCGCGGATATTCTCGCTGTCGTATACGGCGAGCCGGCCCTGGCTGTGATCATCGGCGAAAGCATCCAACCATCTGGTCTTTTGCATGCCGCCGCTCTTGGTGTGCCCGTAGTTACCGCTCCGCCACGTAAGGGGTCCTTGGTCTAATCGATCCCATTGTGCAGTGGCCGTTGCATCTCCGTGTTGCCGGTGTTGTGGGCGCGTGCTACATTGCTTGAGGCCAACCTAAACATGGAGATTGATCTATGAGAATTACCGGCGGCACCACGCGCGTTTTGCAGACACCGGCGGACAACCCGCTGGTGGTGGGCATCGACCAACCGGGCACCCGCGAGTTCGTGACCCTGGAGCTGAACACTGATGAGGGAATCACCGGCATTGGCCTGACGTTCTTCGGCGGGCCGCTGGTGCACGCGCTGCGGCGGGCGGTGGACGACCTGGTGGAGCTGGCGGTGGGCGAGGACCCCATGAACCCCGAAGCCGTGTGGGGCAAGCTGATGGACGCCTGCTCGTCCGCCGGGCCGGAAGGCATCCTGTCGCTGGGCCTGGCGCCCATCGACATGGCGGTGTGGGACATCAAGGCCAAGGCGCTGGACCAGACCGTGTGCAGCCTCATGGGCGGGTACCGGGACCGGGCCCCCACCTACGCCAGCGGCGCGTTGATGCGTCCGATGGGCCTGGAGTACCTGTCCGAGGCCGGCCCGCGGCTGGTGGAGCAGGGGTTCCGCCAGATGAAAACGCAGATGGGCGCGGAGCCCACGGCCGCCCGGGAGGTGGCCCGCATCCGCACGCTGCGGGACGCCATCGGACCGGACATCGACCTGATGTGCGACATCAACCAGCTTTGG
Organism: Dehalococcoidia bacterium; assembly: GCA_034428455.1. GTDB lineage: Bacteria > Chloroflexota > Dehalococcoidia > Lucifugimonadales > UBA3495 > Bin87. Next base: position 86,162 of record DAOUHZ010000088.1, on the reverse strand, counting down.
AACGTGAACCAGGCCATCCAGATCGGCAGCATGGTGGAGGAGTACCATCTCTTCTGGCTGGAGGACGTGGTGGCCCGGGACGATTACCAGGGGTTGGCGCGGGTCGCCGACGCCTTGACCACGCCCATCGCCGCCGGCGAGTACGTCTACGGCATCCGGCCCTTCCGCCACATGGTGGAGCAGCGGAGCATTGACATCGTGATGGTGGACCTGCTGCGCGCCGGGGGCATCACGCCGTTCCGCAAGATCGCCGGCATGGCAGAGGCGTTCAACCTGCCCGTGGTGTCGCACCTGATACCCGAGGTGCAGGTGCACACGATCTCGGCGATACCCAACGGGTTGACGGTGGAGTACATGCCGTGGTCGCTGCGGCTCTTCGACGAGACGCCGGACATTGTGGATGGCGACCTCGTCGTACCGGACCGACCCGGCCTGGGCCTCTCCTTCAGCCAGGACGCCATAGCCCAGTACCAGGTCGCCTGACCGTATAATTTACCGGGATATACAGGATGCGCCGGATAGACAGGATGATTTGTTCTTATCCTGTTTATCCCGTGTATCCTGTGCATCCCGGTAAAAATTAGGATTCCAGCACAATGACCTGTGGAGTTTGATCAATGGCTACCTACCAGTTGCGCATCTACACCATCAACCGCGGCATGATGGATTCCTGGCTCGGCGTGTTCAACGAGCACATCCGGCCGCTGCACGACCGCCTGGGCATTCCCGTGGTGTCCAGCTACGTAAACGCCGACCGCACGGAATTCATCTGGGTGCGCCGGTTCGACAGCGCGGACCAGATCGCCGAGAAGGAAGCGGCCTACTTCGCGTCGCCGGAGCGAACGGCGCTGGGCGACCGGCCCACCAGCCACATCGCCAAGATGGAAGTGCGCGTGATGGACGGCGTGGAAGCCGCGGCGGCAGCGTAGCCCATGGCCTGATGCGTAGGGGCGAACCAGGATTCGCCCCTACGTAGTTTCGGACGCAACCTGCCCGGCCTGGCGCGCGTGCCAGCCGGCGTTGACGCCGGCCCAGTAGTCTTCCCAGTTGCGCCGGGTGTCGGCCTCGGTGGCGCCACCCCAGTAGCCGGGGGACACCAGCGGGAGGGCCTGCTCCACGCGGATCAGGACCACGGCGCGTACGCTGTCGGCCAGGCCGGTCACGTTGGACGCGCCGTTGCGCATCCGCTCCTTCACCGTGGCTTCCAGTTCGTCCCCGGAGTGTACGGCCACGGTGCCCTTGAACCGGTAGCCCTTGCGGGCGAACTGGTCCACGACGTTGATCTCGATGGACGGGTTATGCGCCAGGTTCCGCATGGTGCCCGGAGACGCCAGGTCGGTGAACAGGATGTGATCGTCGTCCCAGATCATGGTGGTGGCCTTGGGCGACAGGTTGGGGGTGCCGTCCGGGCAGACGGTTGCGGCGAAGATGAGGCGCTGCTCGGTCAGAACCCGCTTCATGTCATCGGTCAGAATTCCCATGTCTGGTGTCTCTCCGGTTCCTACAGTTCCTTGACCATTTCGCGGTGAGGAATGCCGGCTTCCTCGAAGATATCTCCGACTTCCCGGTAGCCGTGGCCGGCGTAGAAGGACTTGACGTACTCCTGGGCGTGGAGGGTGATCTGCCGGAACCCGAGGGCGCGGCCCTGATCTTCCAGGAAGTTCAGCACCAAGCCGCCGACGCCGGCGCGGCGCCGGTCCTGCTCCACCGCCATGCGTCCGATGTGCGGACCTTTGTCGTCCACGTCGGGCAGCAGGCGTCCGGTGCCGACTATGACGCCTTCGTGCAGTGCTACAGCGTGGACGGTTCCCGGGTCAGTGTCGAACTCGTCCAGCTCGATTTCGGCTGGCACGCCCTGCTCGCCCACGAAGACACGGATGCGCAGGCTGAAAGCGCCCTCCAGCTCGGCGGGCGTTTCAACGACTTTGACGATGATGTCATGGTTGGATGGCATGGGAGTTCTACGCTCGATTACGTATCGAAGACGTCGCGCACGGCGCAGGAGAAGCCGGGCAGCACATCGCCGCAGTCCAGCGTATCGTCCTCGGTGAAAGTCCGTGTCGGCCCTTCCGACGGCAGGGCCCTGACGCTGCGCGCGTCCGGGTCAACCACCAGAACCAGCCGGACGCCGAAGCGCAGCCACATCTGCGCCTTGTCGTACACTTGCGCCAAGCGGTCGCTGGGCGACACCACCTCAACCACCAGATCGGGAACCACCTGGGAGTATCCCGGCACCCGCGCGCCCAGAGGCAACCGCGCGGCCGATATGAACGCTATGTCCGGCTCCCGCACCGTATCCGGGTTGCGCTCCAGCTGGATTCCGGAGTCGGAGGCTGCCACACGCCCCAACCGACGGGGCCGGACGAAGTTGCGCAACTCGGTCGAGAAATTTACCACCACTTCGCCATGTTCCTGTCCGCTTGACACGGTTTCGTGCAGTACCCCCATTATCAGCTCGCCGCGCACACCCTGGGCATACAGTTCCAGGAGATCGTCGGCAGTAAGCAGTTTTTCCGTAGTGGTAGTCATGGTCGGTTCCGCAGGAGCGCAGCGGCGATTGCAGTGAACGTGTACAGGACGCGGCTGCGGCGAGTCTATCACTCGGCATTTGCGAACGGCAAACCGGAAAAACGCCGCCGCCGGCTATTCTCCGGCGACGGCATGGTTGACCCTGACGGCCCCGGCTGGCGCTGTAGGCTTACTGCACCAGGTTGGGCGTCACCTCGGTGGGGATGCCGCCGGCTTCCATCTCGCGGCCGCGGGACTCAACCTGCGGGATAACCGAGGCGAGGAGATCCTCGTCCAGGTCGGCGGCGACGCCGGGGTAGCCGGCGCGCTCCAGCATGGCCTTGAGCTTGCCGGTCTTGAACTGGTCGAGGCACCAGCCCAGCGGGTCGGGAACCAGCGTCTTGTCCCAGAAGATGCGGTGGTTCTTGTTGCGCGGGCCATAGTGGTAGTGCGGCTCGTCTCGGAAGCAGTCGAAGGCCAACAACTCGGTCTCCTCGGTGAACACGCGGCCGGTGTTGCCGGCGAGGTCGCTGAGGACGTGGATGGCCAGGCCGCCGTCGCCGGACGCCTGGCGACGCATCTCCAAGCCGAAGCGGATGTTGCCGGCCTCGATGATATCAGTGCCCCGGTTGTGCTTCACGGTGTTGCGCTCGCCGGCGAACTTGACCCGGGCGGTGGCGTCCACCTCGTCCAGGGCCGCGTTGACGGCGTTCATGTCCAGCGATCCCGCGGCGTCGCCATAGCCGGCCCGGGTCAGCATGGCGCCCAGGTTGCTGCGCATGGTCCGCACCGACCAGCCGATGGGGTTGCCGTCGACGGTGTGGTCCATCCGGTACGGGACGCTGTCGCCGTCTGGCGCGTAGATATAGCTCTTCTCGATGTCGAAGCAGTTGAAACGCAGGGCAGTCTCGCCGCCAACATCGACCAAGATGACCACGCCCTGGTCGGAATGGTCCTGGATGTTGCCGTCCCACAGCTCGTGCTGGACGATGAAGGCCACGTTGCCGGCGTCAAACCGAACTCTTCCCCTCTGAGTTGTCATGGTTGGTTTCCTCCTTTTTTGAGAACGAAATTAGGCGAAATATAACCGGGCGGTTTCGCGGGTGTCAAACGGGGCAAGTTGTAACTGTTCAGGGTCGCGGAGGATCGTCATTGCAAGCGCAGCGCGGCAATCTCGTTGGGGTAGGCGAATCGTTCGGGAGAAGGTTCTGGAGAGAGGACGAGATTGCCACGGCGCTAGGTGCCTCGCAATGACAACAACCTTAATTCTGAACAGTTACTGCAAGTCGGAGCGATTGACAGCCCTCCCGCCATGAGGGTACCATTAATGCGTATGCCACCCCGTCCGCAGCGAATGGCTTGATCCATTCCCCGGGCGGGTTTTTGCGTTATGCGCATCGTAACCTACATCGATGGTCAGAACCTCTACCATCTTGCTCGCGAGGCTTGGGGAACTGATGGCGGCATTCTTGACACGCCATATAACTGGCCCAGCTATGACGTTGCCAAGTTGGCCACCGCTCTGGCAGGCCTGAGCCCAGGTCGTACTCTGGCGAAGGTTTGCTTCTACACCGGCGTTCCAGATTCAGGACGATGGCATCAGTTCTGGAACAGCAAACTCCGACGCCTGCGCAATCAGGGGATTGTCGTTACCCGCGGCGCGGTGAGCCGCAACAGGCAGGAGAAAGGTACTGACATCAGCTTGGCCATAGATCTGGTAACGGATACTTACGAGCAGGAATACGACGTTGCGATCATCGTCAGTCAGGACGCGGATTTTGCTCCGGCAGTGCGGCGGGCCAAAGAAGTAGCTCGAAAGCAAGGGCGGTTTGTGACCATTCAATCATCTTTTCCCGAAGTTCCCGGAAGGCACTCAGCGGGAATTGGAGGTACGACGTTCGTTCCTATTATCAAAGCGCTTTACGATACGTGCCTTGAAACCGACCGCCACCGGCCCAGGCCGTAGCCATCTCACATCCCCAGCGCCTCGCGGATGGCGCGGATCTGGTTCAAGTGCTCGCCCCAGTGCCGTTCCAGGCCGTCGATGAACGATTGTGCCGTGCGTTGCTCGTGGATGCCGCGGTGTGGCAGGTGCGCCAGCGCGGTTCGTTCCTCAAAATCACCGTCGCCAGCGCTGGCAATTGCGTCCTCGGCGGTTTGCAGGATGGCCAGGGGGCCGGCCAGGGCCTCGTCGATGTCGGCGGCCATCCGCTCGGGCGTCATGTTGTTGGCGTCGGGCAAAATGGTTACCTCATCCCGGGTTCCGCCCAATACGCCGGCGATGACGTTGCCGATGCCGCCCTCCGGCGTATCCACCAGGTGATACAGCACCTCGCGGGCGCACCAGCCGTCGCCGTCCTTCCAGTCCAGGCAGTAGTCCATGCCGTCCAGCAGGCCGGTAAGTTCTGCGCGGATGCGCTGGACGATGGCGAGGTTATCAGCGCGGTCGGCCATATTCGTACTCCACGGTTTCGTGTTGAGGATCGTCTCCCGCAGTGGTGGTGGTCGGCGGCGGACTGAGCAAGCCGGCAACCAGCCACAGGCCGCTGACGATGAGCCAAGCGAGGAAGGCCACGCCGGAGACGCGGTGCATCGCGGTGGCAGCGTCGACCCATATGAACAGCATGACGACGCCGATGATCACGTCGGCCACGGCGGAGATTTTCAGCAGTCCGCCGACCCGCCACTGCACCGGTCCGAGGGCAATAAGGCCCAAGCCGGCTAGGGTGAAGCCCACCTTGCCGGTGATCCAGCGAGCGGCGTCGAGGCGGCCGGCGGTTTCAAGCAACCGCGCGTCATCAAGCGCGCTGGCCGAGGGGCCGATGGTGGTCAGCATGATCGCGCACACGCCAGAAACCACCGTCACCACGCCGGACAATGACAGGGCCGTCATCGCCAGCCGCGCGGGCGCCGGATGGTACGGGGTCGTTACGGATCGCATCATACCGGCGGCGGCCAGCAGGAAAACTCCCGACAGGATGCGCGCGATGGCGCTGTAGGTATAGGGCAGGGTGTTGGCGGAGATTGCTTCCAGGGTGAGCCGCAGCGTGGGCTGGTCCGCGTCGGCCATGAGGCGGGTGGGCACCATGACGGCGGTTGCCACGGCGGTGAGGAGAAGAAGCGCCCCCGCGACGCGGGCACTGCCGGCGAAATGGGTGGTGATGAGCATATCAGCCAGGCGTCGGTAATGCGGTCAGGGGAAGGAGGCGGTTGATGAGCGTGTGGGTGGTTTCAGCTGCGTCTCTAACTTGAACATCCGTCATATTGTTCAAGTAAAAATGAACGTGCAGCCGGTTCGCATCTTTGTAGTCTTCAACAATTACGGGGTCGTCAAGCTCCGCGACTATTTGGCGCATCACATGGCGGCGATGCTGATGTTCCTGATACCGTTGTCCGCGCTGCATGGCTATGGCAATGATCACCTGCGACAAAGCGCCCCAGAGCAATTCGGCTCCTGCCATGTCCTCGCCATTGACAAAATGCTGCTCGGCGAGCAGAGACAATTCAGTGGACGTCCGGAGCCGTTCTGTCGATGTCATGACACGTCGCGCACTGAGAAACCCAACATACGATCAATGAACCCGGTAGAGATGTCCCAATCCTCTTCAACATCCTGGGCGGGTATAGCAAGACCCATTCCATTGGTTCGGGCTAAGTCGGCGCAGCCCAACGCAGACATGAAACCGCGCTGTTCCGGATGTGCTTTGGCAATCTGCCGGCCGGCGGCATAAATTTCGTCGAACGTCCCGCAAGGCCAGCCACGTTCTCTAGCAACGCACTTGATCGCGTGAGCGGTGGCTTCCCAAATGCGCTTGCAGAACAGTTCGTGGTCGCGCTGGGCCATGGCCTGGTCGGCCAGCCAGACCTTGTTGCGCACTTCCTGGATTTGTTCAGACGACAACATGGGGCTCTTTCCATCCCTAGATCACAACAATTATACCTTTCCCGACGCGCGCATCCGGCCCAACTACATGCACCGCCGCTAAACAGATCACGGCGAGATCGGCGCGTAGGAAAACCAGCCCCCGGGCGGCAGGAAGTATCCCAGCAGCCATACCAGCAGGATTGCCACCACCAACGCCAGGTAAAAGGGCCAGACCGAAGTCGAACGCAGGCTGACCAGCATCTGTCGGCCGACTGGCCGGCCGGGTTTCACCACGTACAGGTCCGCCAGGGTCACCGCTCCCGCGTGCAGCTTGTCGACGAAGGAATCGTACGAACGGCGGAATGCCTGTTCCAGCGCCAGGTAGTACGCGTCGAGGAACAGGAACAGCAAGGCCGGGATCAAGGCCAGCAGCGCGAAGGCGGGTGCGCCGCTGCGCGCCATCAACACCAGGATGGCCGCCACCAGCAAGATGCACCAGTTCTTGCACGACGCGCTGTTTCCGGCCATGCGCCGGATTACATCCTGCAGGATGGTCAGATGCGTCCGCACCGCCTCGGAATTGGCGTCGTATTCCGGCTGGGTGAACATGGCGTGTGCTTCATCATTGGTTGCGCTGTCTAATGGCGTCTTCGACCCATTCCGCGGTGTAGTGAAAGGTTCCGTTCGGTTGTAGATGATGGCTCTAGGACGTTTTTGCCTTCACTGACCGGGCACGGTGCCTTCACTGGTATTCTTTCCCCCTTTGGTAGGGTCAGGGCATTATGCTTCCAGAAGTCCTATGCGTGGTCTTTATCACATCGGGTGACCCGTAGATGCCCGAAGGGACGACGAGGGCAACTTTGCCATTTTTGACCATTACGCGGTCTCCAAACGAAAGGTGATGCTCCCGACCGCGCCACTGAACAACATGTCCTTTGGACCCCGCCTCTCCCACGACGTACACGTATTGCTCCGCTACAGTGTTGTCGGTGTCGGTGTACTCCCGATTCAGACCGTGTCGAAACGACATGTGGGTTTTTGTTTCCCAATCTGCAAACGCATTAGGCGATATCGGTCGCGCGTTGGGAAAGGCTGCCGCGACCTCTGGTGGCATCGGCGACTGGCCCACCTTTATTTGCTCTTGGCATATTGGACATCGCTTTGATTTGGCTCTCATTGGTTCCTTCTTTATTCCTGCCGGATGACCGTCGTATGGATGCTTTTGCATCCTGGAAAGTTGGCGTTCGGAGTGACGGTTGGATACATGGTCGCGATTCCTCCACGGTTCATCGTCCGTGACACAGATTTACCCCTCATCTACAACCGAACGGAACCCAGCGAAACGCTACCATCCCATTTTAGCACCGGGCTCTACGCGGTTGCCGGCTCCCGCTCCCGGCCGGGGATGGCCAGGGAGGCGAGGAAGCCCACGCCGTAGATGCCGCCGGCGATGAAGAAGCCGTACTGCCAGCCCAGCCACTCGATGGGGCCGAATATGAACACGGCAGCCACGGCACCGAAGAGGACGTTGTTGCCCCACATGAGGCCGAGGAAGCTGGACTCCAGGCGGTAGCGGGCGGCAACGTCGGCCGCCGCTGCCGAGGTCAGGTTGATCACCGTGAAGTGCTGCAATCCGTAGAGCGCGACGCAGACGGTGACCCAGACCGAATACTGCTGCCCGCCCATTGGTATCAGCAGGGTCAACGCCGTGGCAAAGGCCATCAGGAACACGATGAGCGGTTTGCGGCCCACCTTATCGGACAGCGCCCCGAGCAGCGGGGCGGTGACCATCGCCGGACCCACCATCAGCGCCAAGTGCGCCGATGCCTGGAAGGTGTTGATGCCCAGCGCGTGGGTCAGGTACAGCGGGACGAGGAACAGCATGGACCCGTCGGCCATCCCCCGGACGGCAGCCACGGCGAAAATCGCCCACAGACCCGTTCCGCGGAAGGCTACGTAGGTGTCCCGCCCAATGGTCCGCTGCCGTTGCGCCACGTCGAGGTTCACCGGCGGCGCGTCTCCCGCGTGGCGGAGCAGGCCGTAGATAACGAACGTGGCGATGAACATGATCGGCGCGCCAAAGGCCAGGATCCAACGCCAGCTGATGGGCTCCAGTCCCAGCTCCCAGCCCACGACCAGTCCGTCGGAGGCTTCCCATTGCAGGGCTCCGATCAGCAGGATGCCGGCGATCATCGGGCCCACCACATCGCCCACGCTGCCGGTGGAGCGGTGCATGGACAGGAACAGGCCCCGACGGTTGGGGAATCGCTGGGCCAGCAGGCCCAGCGCCGGCGGGTGCCACAGCGCAGCGCCGGACGACGCCAAAGCGAGCGCCAGCAGTATCACGGCGTAGGACGGCGAAATCGCGATCAGCAGCAGCCCCACCGCCGTCAGCAGCGCGCTGATGGACAGCACCCACGCGATCCGGTGGTGCAGCAGGTCCGACAGGAACCCGCCGGTGACGCTGGTGATGCCCGCGGCAGCCGAACGCACCGCCACGATGGCGCCGACCTGCAACGCGCCCAGTCCCAAATCCACGGCCATCACCGTGGTCAGCAGCGGGATGCTGTTGGAGATCAGGTGCTCGAAGCCGTGGGCTCCGATCAGGGTGGACGCCAGCACCCGATTGCCGGTGCGGCGCTCGCCCGTCACCGGCGCGTCGGGAAGCGTCCCCTGCGCTGCGGCCAACCTGAATTCGTCCGGTAGCTAGGCCGAAGCCGGCGCTGCCCCGCGGTCGGGGACTCCAGCCGCATCGGCGGGAGCGTCCTGCGCCGGAACCGCCTCGGAGGCCGTGGGCCGGCCCGGGATCAGCAGCGAGATGAGGAAGCCCGCGAAGTAGATCCCGGCGGCGACGTGAATCTTTGTCGGGTTTGGGTGGAACAGATTTGACACCTTTGTCTCCGGATACCACTTATCCAAAAGCCTTTGTCGACGGGTACGCGCTATCTGCGATAAGCCTCGCGCCGGTGGCCAACGGTCAGAACTGATATGGTCCGGCTGTCAAAATCATAGGCAAACAATACTCGCCAAGGGCCAACACGCAGTCGCCATCGATCAGAGTAACCTCGCAAACGCGCTACGTGGCCTTGCCCGGTGGCGGCCAAACGATCTATGGCCTGTTGCACACGCTCAGCCACCGGGGGGTCAATCGCCCTCAAATCCCGTTCGGCGCGTCTGGTGTAAGCTGTGCGCCAATTCACTGCTCGTTAGTATCCTCCCGGCATCGAGGTCTGCTTCGGCTTCCTGCAATGCTGCCAGGGTTTCTTCGTCCAGATCCTCGTCGTCTTCGGGAGCCGACAACAGCAATTCAAGCAATGGATCGTCGGTTTGGGACGGATCGGACGGCACAGAGCCGGCGATGTCTTTTCCGGTTGTCATTTCCCGACCTCCTTTACACGAGCATGGCGCCCATTGGTACTGTCCAATATACGGGTTTGCAACCAATTCGGTAAGGCTCTGGATCAGGCCGGCATGGGGACGGCTTCGGGCTCGCGCGGCTTGCCGGGGATCATCAGCGAGATGAGGAATCCGGCGAAGTAGATACCGGCGGCGATGAAGAAGCCGTACTGCCAGTCGAACCATTCCACCGGGCCGAAGATCATGAAGGCGGCGATGGCTCCGAACAGCGTGTTGTTGCCCCACATCAGGCCGAGGAAGCTCGATTCGAGCCGGCGGCCGGCGGCGATGTCAGCGGCGGCGGCCTGGGTCAGGTTGTTCACCGAGAAGTTCATCATGCCGTAGATGGCGACAAACACGGTGATCCACGGTGAATAGCCCCCGCCGCTGACCATGATGATGGCGATGGTGAGCATCGTGGTGACGCCCATGATGAAGATGATCAGCGGGCGTCGGCCGATTCGGTCGGACAGTGAGCCGATGATCGGGCCGAAGAGGATGCCGGGCAGCACCATCAGCATGACGTGGACGGCGGCCTGGAACTCGCCGACGCCCAGGTGGATCAGGTAGAGGGGGACCAGGAACACCAGGGAGCGGTCGGCCATGCCCCGCACGGCGGAGACGGTGAAAATGGCCCACATGCCGGTGCCCCGGAAGGCGTCCTTCATGCCGGCCCAGTTGGTGCGGATTCGGGCGCCGATATCCACGTTGACGGGTCGCTCGCTGCCCGCGTTCCGCAGCAGGATGAAGATCACCACGGTGGCGACGAACATGATCGGGGTGCTGAACCCCAGGATGTACCGCCAGTCCACGGTGCCCCAGGGGAGCGCGTACGAGACGCCTACCTCGGCTCCTTCGGTGCCGCCGCTCCAGGTGAGGGCGCCGGCGATGAGGGCGCCAGCGGCCAGCGGCCCGATGACGTCGCCGATGCTGCCGGTGGAGCGGTGCATGGATATGAACAGGCCGCGCCGCTCGGGGAAACGCCGGGCCAGCAGGCCCAGGGCCGGCGGGTGCCACAGCGCGCTGCCCATGGACCCCAGGGCGATGGCGCACAGGATAAGGGCGTAGGATGGCGCGATGGACATGAGCAGGTAGCCGGTGCCGATCATCAAGGTGCTGATCGCCAGGACCCAGGCCACCCGATGGTGGAACAGGTCAACGAGGAAACCGCCGGCGGTGCTGGTGATGCCGCCGAAGATGGAGCGAATGGCGACCACCGCGCCGACGCTGAGCGCCCCCAACTCGAACTCCGTGATGATGGCCAGGATGATGATGGGGATGCTGTGGGCGTACAGGTGCTCGAAGGCGTGGGCGCCCACCAGGGTGGTCGCCATCACCGAGCCCTTGGTTCTGGGCGGCGCGTCCTGCGTCGCGGGTTGGGAAGGACTGACGCCGGCTGCCTGTGCCATGTATTGCGCTCCTCAGATAGCGGCCAGGGGCGGAATTTGGCGCATTATACACGACGTTTACATTGGCGCCCGACATGGACGCCAGAGGCCGGCGAGGTGTGGCAAGAACAACTCCCCGCGACCTGTTGCAGGTCGCGGGGAGTTGGCTTGACCAAGGCTGTTGCGAACTCAACCGTGCATCACGACGAGCCTGCGAGGTTATGGAACCACGGTGTACTGCCCGCTAGCGTCGATTTGAGTCAGGAACACCGCGTCGGATCCCTGGTTGTCATCGTCGCCGAACATCAGCTCGAATCCGTCCAGGTCGAATGTTCCGGCGTTTTGCACAGCGTTGAGGAAGCACATCCGAGTGACGTTCTGCCCGCAGGCATCCACGGCGTATATTGCCAGGCGTCCGGCCAGGTAGCCCTCGAGAGAAACGAACCCGGGTTGAGCTTCGGAGTCGACCGCAGCCAGAGCGGCCTGATATTTGGCGATGAGGGGATCACTGGCATTTCCCGGCAGCGGGACCACCTGGGTGAAGAATACGTTATCGCGGGATTGATCATCCGCTGCGAGTTTTGCGGCCAGGTCATCACTGCCAACGAAGGACACGTTCATGAAGATCGTGTTTGCGCCCAGATTCTCGCGCAGCAGTTTGATTGCTTCGGCTGCAGGGTCGGAGGCGCCGATGATAATCACCGCCTGCGGCGCCGGGTCCGCGTTCGCGATCCGGAACACCGCAGACTTCACGGCCTCGGTGTTCCGACGGTAGTACCAGTGGGCGACCAGATCAATGTTTCCGCCTTCCAACTCCTGCTGAACGCCCCTGAGCCCGTCGATGCCGTACGAATCATTTTGGTAAAGCACCGCAACGCGGGTGACGCCCTGGTCCGCAAGGTATTCCAACATCCGGTCGGTTTCCTGACGGTACGAGGCGCGCAGGTTGAGGACTTGGCTCAACTCTTCGTCACGCAGGAGTTGAGCTCCAGTGAACGGGGCGATGAAGGGGACTTCGGCATCCTCGGCCAGCGGCAACGCCGCCCGAGACGTTGGAGTGCCAACGGCGCCGATCAGCGCGAAAACTTGCTCGTCGTCAATCAACTGCCGGGTCGCCGTGAATGCCCGGTCGGATTCGTAGCCGTCGTCCTTTGTAGTAAGTTGCAACTCACGCCCACCGACGCCGCCGGCTTCCTTAAACGCAGCCTTGATACCAAGCTGCATCCCCTGTCCCAAAGCCGCTGAAGGTCCGGTCAAAGCGGCGGACTGACCGAAGGTGATCGTGTCGGTGGTCACGCCTGGAGTCCCGACGGCGCGTTCCGGCATTGGACAGGGTTCGGCCGACCTGCCCTGCACTGCGTCGGTCAGGCGATCGATTTCGCAGACCAGTCGGTCAAGGGTCGCCGAGTTCGCCGCGATGCGATCGTTTTCGACGGCCGTCAGTTCAAGCCGCTCCTCCAGCCGGTTGAAGTAATCCTCTCCGGCGGCAAGCAAATTCTTGGCGGCGGGAAGTACCATTGGGTTCAAGTTCAGACCGCGGTTACCTTCCAGATACTCGATGTCGCGCCGGATTATCTCGGCAACGCTTTCGTAGGCTTCCTGGTTTCGCGCTACAACTACCGGGTCTTGCAAACGGCCGGCAACCAACAGAAGGGTATGGGCCGATGGAACGGTCGCCGCCAAATTCTTCAGGTGCGAATAGCGCAATCGGTCGGCTTCCGACAGGCTGCCGGCGTCCATCAGCGCGCCAAACTCGCCGTCCAGGCTTTCCACGGAGCGAGGGAACAGCGTGGCCTGGTTAGCGGTCACCAATTTCAGGGTCTCGGTGACCTGCTGGCCCAGCAGTTTCAACAAATCCTTCCTGTCCTGATGTATCCGACCGGAATTGGCGATCAGCGCGTTCGCCTGCGTGCGGATACGGCCAACCTGTTCGTCATGGCCGCTGGCTTCGAGTATCTCCACTTGAGCGTTCATCGCTTGCCGGTGCGCGGCGATCTGCTGCGCCGTTGCGCGGAGGGACGCTTCCGTCATCCCAACATGGGTTCTCTCGGACCCGATGGCGACCAGGGCGTCGGCTTCGCGGGTTAGATCCAGCGCGGCGGCAAGAATCTCAACGGCTGATTCGAAATCCACTTCCGCCGTCAATCGGAGGATCTTCCAGTCCGACCAATCGGAACTGTCACCGTCGCGCTGGGTCCTGACGGCGAACGCGTGACCACGAGTGGTATTCGTTTTCAGGTTGGGGATGTTCAGACTGTGCCTGCCTTCTCCGGACGCTGGGACAGGTTGGGACTCAATCAAGTGACCCCATCTCCCGTCGGTTTCGTAGGCCGTCCATGCCGCGTCCAGGTCCACCCAGCGAACGGTGTAACCCGTTGCGCCGTCCACGGCGTCCCACGACACCATTGCCTGTCCGATACCGGGGCCCTGGGCCGCTCGCACGTTGGCAGGAGCAGTCAAATCCGTTTGTGCATCCGCAACGTTGCCCAATGCGAACCATCCCCCGGCGACCGCAAGGACGCCGGCAACAGCAATCGCCAGAGCGGGCACAAAAAATTGTCGCTTTCTCATCATCACTTTTCTCCATCGGTTGTTATTTGGTGGGCGTATACCGCCATTCAACCCAATTCATGAGCGGGACCCAGTTGTTCCCATGGCCCACCCGTCACGACGAAGTAACATCGTGGCCGCGGGCATCAAATGTATCCATAGCGGGCAAGTCTAGCCTGCGGTATCCGCCAACGCAACTTGCCCATTTTTCTCATGCGTACCCAGTTTCCTCAAATCTGTCATTGCGAGAAGCGAAGCGACGTGCCAATCCTGTTGGTGTAGCGACGATCCTGGCCCCAACGAGATTGCCACGCTGCGCTCGCAATGACAAACTGGGTACGCGTGAGGTCCATTTTGCATCCGGTTATGTACGACTAATATTCGTAGAACATCTCCTGCAGCGCGTCGCGGTCGGATGTGACGGTCAAGCCCAGCATCAATAGGATGCGCGCCTTCTGCGGCATCAGGTTGTCGGACACGATGAAACCCTGCTCGTTCTTGCGCGGCGTCATCACCACGCGGCCGGCAATGGATCGGCTGGCCAGGACCACCGGCATGCCGCCGGCCACGGCTGCCTCGGCGGCGGCGATCACCGCCGGAGGGAAGGTTCCCGCGCCGAAACCCGCCAAGACCAAACCCGCCGAGCCGTGGGCGCGCACGGCGTCGATGAGCATCCCGTCGGCGCCGGCGTAGGCATGCACGATGTCCACCCGCGGCAGGTCGCTCATGCCGTCCACGCGGAAGGGGGTCTCGATGGTGTGCTTGCGCACCGGACGGCGGTAGAAAACCACCTGGTGGTCGGAGTCGGCATAGCCCAGGAACCCGAGTTCGTTGGCCTTGAAAGTCTCCACGCGCAGGGTGTTGGCCTTGTAGACCTCGCGGGCGCAGTGGATCTCGTTGTTCAGCACGGTGACGACACCCATACCGGTGGCCTCCGGCGTGGCGGCGATGCGCACGGCGTCCAGGAGGTTGAGGTCAGCGTCGGTGCTGATGGCCGTGGGCGGCCGCATGGCGCCGGTGATGACCACGGGCCGCTGGGTCTTGACGGTCAGGTGGAGGAAGTAGGCGGTCTCCTCCAGGGTGGCGGTTCCGTGGGTGATGACGACGCCGGCGGTGTCCGGCTCGTCGCGGTCAATGGCGTGGATGCGCTCGGCCAGGGCGATCCAGTTGGCCGGGCCGATGGCGGTGCTGCCGACGCTGACCATGTCCTCGGCGATGATGTTGAAGTTGTCGCCGATCTCCGGCACGCGGGCGAGGTTCTGCTCGATGGTCAGGTGGTCGCCGATCTCGGGGTACAGGGTGTAGTCCATGCGGTCGGGGCCGACGCCGGCGATGCTGCCGCCGGTGGCAATGATGTGGACGGTAGGATTGGGCATGGTGCACTCCTAATGCTGATGCGCGTCCGGCACGGCCAGGATGTCAGCCGGCTGTTCCGGATCGGAGTCCGCGCTAGCCTGTAGCAACTTCCTGGCGGCGGCAATCAACTCTCTGGCCCGTTCATCGTCAAAGTCAGGAACGTCGAATCCGTGGACGATGGCGTTGCGGTAAGCCAGCATATCGGACAGATAGGCGTCGTCGTTTCTTGAAATTGCGCCGTGATAGACCGCTTGGCCCAGGATGTAGCCGGAATGAGTGGCGCGCCTGATTTCAACACCTTCCGCGGCCGCCAACGCTCTAACGGCTGCTTCGCAGGCTGACCAAGCCAGCAGAAAAGCGGCCTCGGAGAATCCCATGGCTAAAACTTTTTCCGCTTGGTTGATGCGTCGGTCTATGTGGCTCTCTGTGAAAGGCTGCGCACCTTCCGGCGCGTCCAGACGCTCCGGTTCACCAACCAGCAGCAGGTCGAAACTCCAACCGGGCCTGGCGCTGATGGCTTCCGCCAGTTCCGTCATTTGCGGAGTGACGGCAAGCGACGTTCTGGTTTTTACCTCAATCACTCTGGTTTCGCCGTCTTTGCGAACCACCAGATCGGCAATGAATCCGGGCATAAAGTCCAAGGGGATTTTCTGGAACACTTCATAGCCCCGGCTGCGATACTCAGCCGCCTTCTTGGCGACGAATTGCCTTTCGCTGATAGCTATGTCTTCCATCAGAAATTAACCTCCCGTAGCGGCGCGTCGTCGATAAGTACGTGCACGAACTCAGCGCTGCGGTTCAGGGATTGGCGCAGGATGGGCGAAGCATTGGATATTTGGGGATCGTCTTTAAGATTGCGTTTGCGGCAAGTCAGGTCGGTTACGGCAGCATCGTCGGAATAGACTAGCCCCTTCAACGCGTCCAGAATCGGTTTGGGTATATTGTCAACGTCCAGCTCGGCGCGGTCAAAGAGATGGGTAATAGACACTGCCAACGAGCCGTCAATAGCAGGCTGCCCACACCAGAGCCCGGCGGCGGCGTTACGCACTTCCTGTGTCCATTGCCTGACCAACTCCCGACGGCGGGCCTGCTGCGACACGGGAGAACGGTAAATTACGAACTCGAAGGGCAACATCGATATCGTAGCAGCAACAGCGCGGCGGCCAAACTCAGAGCCAAGGTCATGCTACCGTGCGCCCCATGGCGGCAATTTGCATAGCTCATTTACCAAACCGGCCAGATATTCTTCGTCTCGAACAACAACCATGATCCAAGCGCCCCGCACGGTCGGAGAATATCGAGGATTATAGCAACTCTATGGTTGAGGCTATTGGCCTCCCCTGTATCACAAGTTACGGCCGGGCCGCGGGCCGGCCGTGGGGTATAATCGGCGGGACTTATCCACTCCACGACCATCAGGAGACACTCAATGCCCCCCCAGCAATACCAGAACCCGCCCGGTCTCGTCATCGAAGGCACCAAGCGCTACCACGCCGTCATCAAGACCGACAAGGGCGATATGACCATTGAGCTGCTGTCCGAAGTGGCTCCCCTCACCGTCAATAATTTCGTCTTCCTGGCGCGGGAGGGGTTCTACGAAGACAACCAGTTCCACCGGGTCATCAACGGGTTCATGATCCAGGGCGGATGCCCCCGGGGCGACGGCACCGGCGGCCCGGGCTACCGCTTCCGCGACGAGGAAGTGACCCGCTCCTACACCCGGGGCACGCTGGCCATGGCCAACGCCGGCCCCAACACCAACGGCAGCCAGTGGTTCATCGTCCACGGCGCGGACGTCGGTCTGCCGCCCAACTACACCATCTTCGGGACGCTGACCGAGGGCGACGACGTGCTCGATGCGCTGGCCACCTCGCCGGTGCGGCAGAGCCGCGGCGGCGAGAACTCCCAGCCCACGGAGCGCCTGGCGATCCAGAACATCGAGATCACCGAGACGGACCTGGGCTAGACCGGCTACGGCACGGACGCTCAAAAGAAGAGGGCGGGTTTGAAACCTGCCCTCACTCTTTGCACGATCCCTGGGTCCCGTTTCCCGACGAGATTGCCACTAATGCCTGAGGTCATCCCCAAATGACAAGCGGCCAGCGTAGAACTTGTGGGCAAATTGATTGCGGGTCCGCAGCATGTATCTGGCGCAGGGACTTTCAAAGCGCTCAGGAGGTCAATAGCGGAACAAGTGTGTGGGAATGAGGCGGCCGTTGACCGGGTCGACAGCGAGACCGGCTTCTTCGAGGGTTACGACCCCGAGGAGGTTAGGTTCATTCTCTCCAGCGAATATAACCGGTGTGTAGAACTCGATCCCCTCAAGCCTTACGATGGTTTGGCCGATGTCCACTGGAACGATCCTGCCGTCCGCGGTTTCTGATGGCATTGACCGTTGGACGGGCACTCCCAATCTCTGGAGCATGGCCCGAGGGACTGCCGTGTAGGTGGAGCCAGTATCGACGATGATGTCGAGTTCTTCGAATTGGCGGCCCTGATGGTCACCCACCTGAATAGTTACGGTAACCGTTCCCAAGGTTTTTCTCCGGTGGCTTGGTTCGGTCTGTCCAGTTTCCATTTTTCATGCTAATGGGCAGGTGGACTATTGTCCACAGATTCTAGGAGTCGCCAGCGGCGGGCGCCGGGGCAGGTACGGGAACGGCGGCGGCGGGGGCCGTCGGGATCTGGGGGCGCTTGGCAAAGAGGAAGCAGATGCCCCCGAGGAAGTTGAATCCCGACAGCACCAGGAACGCCACCGTGTAGGACTCCTGCCAGTCGTACATGTATCCGGCGAAGGGGCTGGCCGCCAGCAGCAGGATGTTCATGGGGATGGTGCTGATGCCCAGGATCTTGCCGAAATTGCCCCGACCGAAGTATTCGCCACGGATCGAAGTGGTCAGCGGGTTCCGGCCGCCGAATCCGAATCCGAAGGTCACGGCGAAGGCATAGAACATCCACAGGTGAGTGCTGAAGGTCAACAGGACCACCGCGCCGGCCTGGATCGTGGTGAAAATGAAGATGCTGACCCGCTTGGGGAACCGGTCGCCCACGTAGCCGCCGATGAGCTGCGCCCACATGGCGACGAAAGTGTAGGTGGTCACCACCCATGCGGTGTGGCCGCCGAATCCGGCGTCGTGCAAGAACAGGCCGAGGTGGGTCATGATGGCCAGGATTATCATGCTGGTCAGGCCATGACCCACGGCGATGAGCCAGAACGCCGAGGTGCGCACGGCCTGCTGGGCGGTCAAGCCCTGGGCCGCGGAAGATCCACGCTGGGATCGCGACGTGGACGCGGGTTCCCCATCCACCTGGAGGCCCATGTCCTCCGGCTGGTTGCGGATGAAATACGTCAGCGGGAAGGCGGAGACGAACACCACGATGGCGATAATCAGCGCCGTGCCCTGCCATCCGATGACGCTGCCGATGCCAAGTCCGATGAGGGGGACGACGATCAAAGCACCGCCCCGGCTGATCCAGTTGGCCCAGCCCATCGCCGAGGCCATGCGCCGGGAGAACCAGTTGTTGATGGTCGTCATCATGGGCACCCAGCTGCCCATGCCCTGCCCCAGGGCCATGATCATGAAAGCGAAGTAGAAGGTGTAGAGAGGCGAAACCGGCCAGAATTCGGCCCCGATCTGGGAGAAGGCCAGGAACCCAAAGCCCAGAATGATGAAACCGATCAGCACCATCTTGCGGCCGCCCAGCTTGTCGGTTAGGTAGCCTTCAATGGGGCCCATCAGGCCCCCCTCAATCCGCGTGAGGGTCAGGGCCATGGAGAGGGCGCCCCGTTTCCAGCCGAACTGGGTTTCCAACGCCACCGCCCACAGCGTCATGGCGTGGAACATGGGCACCGTGGCGATGGTCATCACGAAGCCGGTGATGCCGACGATGTACCAGCCGTAGTAAATGTTGGACGGCAGAATACCGAACCGGCGCCCGGCGGACGGTGCAGAGTTGCTGGACATGACAGTTAAGGAAAACGGCGCAACGTGACGATTGGCGTTGCGCAGCCGGATGCATTTTACGCCTTTAGCCAATATGGGCACAAGGTATAAAGGATGATGACGAATATCACGAACCGCTATCGCATCACCGGGACGGGAAGATGCTCGACGTTTGCCTCGGTTTGTCTTCGCGAAGATATGTGCTCCAGTTTCGTCATCGCGAGTAGCGGAGCGACGCGGCGATCTCGTTCCAGCAACGGCCCGCGCCGTCTCGACGAGATTGCCACGCTGCGCTCGCAATAACACCTTGAGGGCGAAGGAGATGCGCATGCATCCGCGGACGGGATTGCCACCTTGGGCCGGTGATGCCAAACTTGGGGGCGAGTCAACAGCGACACCAAACCGTCCCGACACTCCGCAGAGGTGCAACGTGAGCAGCGCGCAAATCAACGGAATTGACCTGCACTACCAGAGCTACGGCGAGGGCGAGGCCATCGTGTTCGCCCACGGCGCCGGCGGCAACCTGCTGAGCTGGTGGCAGCAGATACCCTTCTTCTCGCAGAATTACCGGTGCGTTACCTTCGACCATCGCGGGTTCGGCCACTCTTACGATGAGCCCAACGGGCCGGGCCAGAACTCGTTTGTCGACGACCTGAGGGGGCTGCTGGACCACTTGGGCATCGAGACGGCCCACCTGGTGGCGCAGTCCATGGGCGGGCGGACGATGCTGGGGTTCGCCGTGGCCTATCCGCACCGGGTCAAGAGCCTGGTGATGGCCGACACGGTGGGCGGCATGAACGTGCCGGAGGTGGTCGAGCAGCAGCGCGTCTGGGCCGAGAAGCAGGCCAACAACCCGGCCGCCAGCGGCGACATCGGGTACCGGGCAGTATCGCCCCTGTTCGTGCAGCGCCAGCCCAACCTGGCCAACCTGTACCTGCAGGTGTCTCGCACCAACCCGCCACGCCGCACGCCGCCGGGCGGCACGTCAGCCGGTCCCGGCCCTGAGCAACTGGCGAACCTGAAGGTGCCCACGCTGTTCTTCGTGGGCGAGGACGACCAGATCTCGCCACCGCAGGTCATCGAGGCCGGCCACTCGGTCTACTTCGAGAAACCGGACATCTTCAACTTCGAGGTGCTGCGGTTCATCGAGAGCGCGGTTGCATCGGCCGCGCCGGAGCCTGTGGCGGCTGGGGTTGGTGACTGACATGTCCGGCGGAACAACTGTAGAACTACGGGGCGGCATCGCCACGCTGTCCATGCAGGGACGCACCCACCTGAACCTGCTGGGGCCCGAGGTGTTCCGGGAGCTTCGGGAGAGGGTTGACGAGTGCGGCAACGACGCGGCGGTGCGGGCCATCATCCTGCGCGGCGCCGGCGAGCGAGCGTTCTCTGCCGGCGTGGACCTGCGCGAGATGCAGGACCTCAACCCACGGACGGCGGAGCAGTTCATCCGCAGCCTGCACCGGGCGGCGCGCATCTTGGTGGACGTCCCCGTGCCCGTGGTGGCCGCGATACAGGGGCCGTGCCTGGGCGGCGCGCTGGAGTTGGCTCTGGCTGCGGACATCCGCATCGCATCCGCCGACGCGATCTTCGGGCTGCCTGAGGTGAGGGTTGGCCTGCCCTCGGTCATCGAGGCGTCGCTGCTGCCGCCGACGGTGGGCCTGGGCCGAGCGCGAAAGATGCTGATCACCGGCGAGATCGTGGATGCCGCCGAAGCGCACCGCATCGGCCTGGTCGACGAGGTAGTTGAGCACGATCAGGTACACGAAAGGGCGATGGCCACGGCGCGGGAGTTCTTGGGGATGGCCCGACCCGTGCTGGCATCGCAGAAGGACATCGTGGCCAGGTGGCTGGAACTGGGCGAGGCGGAGTCGGCAGAGTACACCATCAAGGCCTTCGCCCTGGGGTTCGCCACACCGTACCCCCACGAGGCAATGACCGCGTTCCTGGAAAAGCGCGCGCCGCAATTTGACGCCGAGGAGTAATGCAATGACGGAATCCACCGAACTGTTTCACATCATGCACACCACCCGGGCCATGCGTCGGCTCAAGCCGGACCCGGTGCCCGACGAGTTGATCCACCGCATCCTTCAGGCCGGCCAGTGGGCGGCCAACGGCGGAGCCAACCAGCGCTGGCGGTTCCTGGTGGTCAAGGACCGCAGCATCAAGGAGCAGGTGCAGAAGTGGTACCAGAAGGCGTTCGACGAGGTGGTTGGCCCGCGCTACCGGGGCAGCGAGCCGCCTCCCGGTTCCAGCCCGGGCCGGTATCGCCGGCAGCACGACGCAGTGGAATACCTGACCGAGCACTATCACGAGGCGCCGGTGTGGATCGTGGCCTGCCAGGACGACGGAGCGGAACCGCCAGGCCGCTCGGCCGGCGCGTCCATCTACCCGGCGGTGCAGAACATGCTGCTAGCGATCCGAGCGCTGGGCCTCGGCTCAACTCTGACCAGTCGGCACCTGCGTCACGAGAAGGAAGTGGAGGAGATCCTGGGCCTGCCGCCTGGAGTTCACTCCTACGCCATCCTGCCCATCGGCTACCCCATGGGCAACTTCGGTCCGGTGCGCCGGGGGCCGCTGTCCGACGTGGTGTACCTGGACAAGTGGGGCGAGACGTACCTTGAGGAGTAAACTGTCCAAGTAACCATTTCGGTAATCGAATAGGGGCGAATGAACACTCGCCCCTATATTTTTCAGAGTGCTCAGCGGAGAGAATTAGCAAAATACCTGGGTCAGATACACTGCCCTGTACCCTCGCCAAGTGCCGAATGAAGCGCCGATGCCGGTACGATCATACTGTCTGCCAAGCAGATTGATCCGGTGGCCCGGGCTGTTCATCCACCCTTGAACAGCCTCTGCCGCCGTCCGGTCCAAGCTTCCCAAGGTTGTCTCTATAGCGATGTTCTCCGCGACTCCGTAATGGCTACCCTTCCAACAACTGTACCCGGCTCGGTCAATACGGTCCGATGGCCCAAGTCCTTCAGGCGTGTCGTGGTTGAAGTAACCTCGACTGGTCATGTCATCGCTGTGAGCTCGGGCAACGGCCGCCAATTGCTCCTCCCACTTGAGCGGCGATGCTCCATTTCTGGTGCGTTCCGCGTTGATGCCGGCGTGCACCTTCAATTCCAATTCCGAAACCCTATCCGCAGCCTCGATGCGGGCACGAGTTTCGCGCTCTTGTCGGGACTCGGCATTTATCTGCGGGATCAGCTGGCGTAACTGATTTGCGCTGCCGGCGCCCGCGGTAGGTGTCGCGGTAGCTCGCGGGGCGGCACTCGGGGTGCTCGTTGCCGTTATGGCCGCGAAGGATTCGGGCGCTTGTTCACGGGTAGATTGTTCAGCCACCTGATCGATGAGTCCCCGCGGCACATTCAACGCAAATTCCGGATTTTGATACCAGTAAATTCCACCGGCTATTGCCAAGCCAACAATCACCGCCGCCACCACCGGCAAAACCCTTGAGTTTCTCCTACGCCGCCTTCTGGGTGGCATGATATTTTTCCGGCGGGCTGACCGCCTGAGCTCCGGCTAGGCGCAACCGGGTTTGATACCAAATCGCACTTGGGGCGCTTACCGTTCAGACCAGCGGTAGTGTCCCATTCCGGTGGCAACCGCCAGCGCACGGTATACCACGGGCATTTTCATCTTTCGTCGCAAGACCACCTGCACGCGTATCGCGATCTGATGCAGCATCAGGATCACCGAAACCGCCATCACGATAGCCAAGCCTGGTTCCGTAGCGGCAACCAGATCCGTAGCTCCGTAGGGAATAGCTACAGCCACCACCAGCATTGCCGGCGGGGCCCAATAAATTGATTTGCGTCGCCGGTAGTTGTAGCTGATGACTATCGCCAGCCATGTCACCAATATTGGCCCCACGATCAGCAGAGCCGCCTGCAACGGTGACACCGTGTAGAGATACTTGCTCATGGGCGGCACCAGTAAGGCGATGGCACCAACACCGCTCACCGATTCTCCAGTACCGTCCAACGTCACCCACGGCAGCGCCATGGCCGCCAGGGGTACCAACGTAACCACGAAAGCCGATAGCCTGATGGCCAACGTCAACAGTTCACGGTTCCTACCTTGCACGTTGGTCCGACTGGCCTCTTGCATTGTCATTTGGCCTCAAACGGGGACGCAGTGATCGAACGTATTGTCTCGCTGGCGGCGCGAAATTCGCTCAGCTCGGCGTTCAATTCCGATATCGCCGCCGGAACATCCTGGAACGACGAGGCGTCGAACACAAAATCCGTCCGCAGTTGCAGCTTGCGCAGGCTTGCATCCATGTCATCTAGTTGCATTCCGATAGTTCGAGCCTTGGCCAACGCTGAGTTCGCCTGTGCTTCCCATTGTTGGTATAGCGCCAGCTCGTGCTCGTCATCTGTACTGGCGCGAGCCTTAGTTGCGGGATCATTGATCCGCTCGGTAAGCGCCTGTTGGGCTGCGAAATAGCCGGCGGCACTTGCCTTAGCGTTGTTGATCGCTGCCTCGAGCTTCACGTACGCCAGCTTGGCGTCGTCGTACCGAGGCTCCCACCTATCGATGAGCGTATCAATGTTAGTGATCTTTGAGATCTCAGCGGATGTGGGCTGCGATTCCGTTTCCGAAGGATCGCGCGGGGAGTTCTCGCTGGCGAAGTCACTTACGTTGCCCAAGGCTCGGTTCATGTTCTCTGCCTGGTTTTCGGCTAACTGCACCGAGTCGGTCATCCTAGCAGCTTCGGTTTTGGCTACCTCTCCGTACACCGCTAGAGCTGCGTAGGCAACGACCGCAACCACCATAATAATTAGGGTGTATTTGAGAATTCCCCCGATCATTTGACACACCAACTTATCGTAAAGATTTCGTGAATCGTGCTTCAGGCGGCTTGACCCACAGGTTAGAGCACCATTAGGGCCGGCGACCCGAGAAAGATAGCAGATGTTACGCTAACGCGGTATGCGTTAGCGCTCATATCACGTCCGACCATCCGACCGTTGATGGCGAAGTGCTCAAACCGCGCGAGCGGATCGGATGGCCGTTTCGTTTTTTTGCCGCCTACAGGAAGGCGAACCGCTCGTAGTCTCCGTGAGCGTGTGACGGCCGACCACACCGATGCGGATTATACCCAGAATCGCAAGGCCACATTGAGAGCCACCAGGACGATGCCCAAGACGGCAAGCCCACCGGCAACCCAACTGCGCAACGCGGCGATCTCTCCTTTCAGCTCGGCTTTAGTGGCGGCGATCTCTCCTTTCAGCTCGGCTTTGGTGGCGGCGATTTCACCTTTGACCTCGGCAATGTCAGCCTTGGTGGCGGCGATTTCGCCTTTAACATCGGCAACGTCAGCTTTGGTAGCCAGGTGTTGAGCACCCCCCTCCAGACGGCTTACCCGTTCCTCTAGGCTCGTCATATCGTCTCCTTTGACACCTAATGAATTTGAACCGCTCAGGCAGTACAGCGGGGCGGACCCGACGCCGATGGGTTCGCCCCGCTGTCTCAGTCGGCCGGTGTCGCCTACAGGAAGGCGAACTGCTCGTAGTCGCCGTGGACGATGGGGATGGGGTCCAGCTCCAGCCAGCGGTTGAGGATGGTGGCGTAGGTGGAGCGGAAGTCGTTGGTGAAATGGAGGTCGCCTTCGGAGTGGTCCTCGGGGCGCAGGGACGGGTACTCGGCGTACAGGCCGCCGTTGACCGAGCCGCCGATGACGAAGGCCACGCCGCCGGAGCCGTGGTCGGTGCCGGTGCCGTTGTCCTTGATGCGCCGGCCGAACTCGGAGAACACCAGGATCAGCGTGTCGTCCAGCATCCCGTGCTCGTCCAGGTCGCTGGTGAAGTCGGCGATGCCGGTGGAGACGTCAGTCCAGAGCTTGTGGTGCGCGGGAAGCTCGTTGCTGTGGGTGTCGAAGCTGCCGTGCATCGTGTAGTAGATGCGGGTGCCCAGGTCGGCGGACATCACCTGCGCCATGTTCCGCAGCGACTGGCTGATGGGCGTGTCGGCGTATTCGACGGTGGACGAGTACAGGTCGGGCGCGCTGCGCAGCCGGTCGGCGCCCTTGAGGGCGTTGGAACCGGTCTCGGACAGCACCTGGGCGACGATGTCCTTGCTCTCGGTGGGACCGTAGATGCGGCTGAAGGCTTCCAGCGCGTACTGGCGGGACTTCTCATCCTGGATGTCGGGCATCAGGCCGTAGGTCTCCAGGTTGGCCACCGACGCCACGGGCACGCCCTTGCACACCATGGCGCGGGGAAGGCCGCGGCCGAAGTTCACGCCGGTGAGGACGTTTTCGCCCCTGGCGTCCAGATCGCGGATGGCCGCGCCCAGCCAGCCCTCAGCGCCGATCTTCTCGGACTCGGCGGTGTACCACACGTCGCGGGAGCGGAAGGGGGAGCGGTTGGGGTTGGGGTAGCCGATGCCGTTGATGATGCCGACCTTCCCCTGGTCCCAGAGGTGCTTCATGGGGGCCAGGCTGGGGTTGAAGCCGACCTCGCCGTCCAGGTGCAGCACGTCGCCCTCGGGGATGCCAACATTGCTGCGGAAGTCGTAGTAGAGGGGGTTGTTGTAGGGAATGACGGTGTTCAGGGCGTCGTTGCCACCCTGGAGTTCGATCACCACTACGTTGCGTTCCTTCTTGGTGGAAGTCATCGGGCTATCCTCCTGTTGGGGTTCGTCGGGGCCGGCTCAATTGCTGCGCGCGGCTAATGGCGGAAATATCTTTTATCCTGGCCGAATAGAGTTAGCGGCTGTCGGGGTGGTCGCCCCGCAGTATCTGGGCGCGTCGCAGCTCAATCGCATCCTGCAACAGATCAGACTCAAACCGCTCCAGAACGTCTATGTCCCGGCGCAGGATTGGATCGGATACCTTGACCTTGTTCTCTGCCTGTCGCAGCTCTGTCAGGTCGCCGCCCGTGGCACGGTTGGTGTTTCTCTGGCCGAACCGCAGCCAGAGCGCCACCGCCAGGGCAATGACAACGGCCAATCCGATAAGGTACGGCATCGCGTTAAGCTCCCAAGTCGGTCCAGCTTGTCGGCCGCGTTAATTGGCGGCGCGGGCGGGCTGATATACCTGGATGCGGTGCCGGTTGCTCTCAGTTACGTACAGGTTCCCGTCGCGGTCGAGTTTGACCGACACCGGGGACCAGAAATACTTTTCGATGTGGGATGACTCCTCGTGGGGTTCGTCCACGAAGTAGTCGATCTCGGGTTCCAGGTTGGCCCGGGAGCGGGCGTCGCCCTCCTCCACGTTAACGGCCAGGAAGTTGGCGGCCCAGGCGGACAGGGTGGCCTCGCCGCGCAGCTTCTGGACGAAACCGCCGGCGGAGTCCAGTACCTGCACCCGCTCGTTGCCCCAGTCGGCTACGTAGATGTTGCCGGCGGGGTCGACGGCGACGCCCGAGGGCCGGTGGAACTGGCCGTCGCCTCGGCCGGAAGCGCCGAAGGATGCCCGATGCTCGCCGTCGGATGAGAATTTCTGGACACGGTCGTTGCCCCAGTCGGCCACGTACACGTCGCCGTCCGCGCCGACGGTGAGGCCCCAGGGGAGGTTCAGTTGGGCGGGTCCGTCGCCCTCTCCGCCAAAGGCGAGCAGGAAATGGCCATCGGCGGTGAACTTCTGCACCCGGTGGTTGTAGGTGTCGGCGACGTAGAGGTTGTCGTCGGCGTCGAAGGCGAGGCCCGACGGGGTGTCCAGCTGGCCTTCGTCCGAGCCGCGTTCGCCCCAGACGGACAGCAGCGCGCCTTCCCGGTCGAATACCGAGATGCGGTGCGTGGCCTCGTCGCTGACGTAGACCCGACCCTGGCTGTCCAGGGTGCAGGCGGAGGGCCAGACGAACTGGCCGGGCGACTGACCATAGGCGGCGAAGGTGCCGTAGTACTCGCTGTCGATGTCGCACATGGTGACGCGGACGCCGCGGGTGACGTTTTCCAGCGAGCGGTTGGCGACATACATCCGCCCGTCGTCGGCGATGGCGACATCGGTGGGGCTGTAGAAGCCCCGGCCCTCCATGGTCGTCATGCCTAGGGTCATGCGGTATTCGAGGAGCTTTATCTCCGGTATGTCTTGGACTGAAGTCATGGTTTGCACATCCTTGGAAATCGTCTGAATCAGGATTTGCAGGATTGGAGGATTATCACGATTGGGAGCTCTTCACCAAAGGATGGCTCCAATCCTGTAAATCCCATAATCCTGAAAATCCTGCTTCTGACAATCCTTACGCGCGCTGGAACTCGTGGGTTGACGCCACCATCTGGAGCACTTCGGCGATGCGGCCGCGGTCAGCGTCGTCGGGCGCACCCACCACGGAGGCGAAGTCGACCAACTCCCGGCGGGTATCCTCGGACACCTGGATCGCGCCCACCTGATCGAGGCAGGCGTCGACGAGCAGTTCCGGCGAGACCGCCGAGGGTGTATCGGCGATGCGCTCAACCATGGCGCTGACGCCGGGCTTGCCGGTGTCGCCCAGTTGCTGGGAGGCGAAGTTGATGCGCTCCACCAGCGAGCCGGTGTCGATCCAGTCGATGCCCTGGTGCCAGCCCTCGACGCTGGGCGGGTTGTTGAGGAACTGTCCCATAAACACCGATTGCTGATAGCGCTCGAGGATTTCCTTTCGGGGGCGGTCGAACTCGCCGGTCAGGCGTAGGACGCCGGCCACCAGCTCGACGGGGCTCTTCACCTTGCGGTACCAGACGGCTTCGTCCTGGAAGAAGTCGGCGTTGAACAGGGCACGGAGCATGGCGGCGATGTTGTAGCCGCTGTCGAAGTAAGCCTGGACCAGCAGGTCAATTGCCGCCGGGTCCTGGGGCTCGGTGTAGGGCCACTCGGGCACCGGCGGCTCGTCCGCCACGAAGAAGCTGTACATGTGCCGGGAGATGAACCGGGCGGTGGCTTCCTGCTGGCAGATGATGTCGACGATGTCCTCACCGTTGAACTGGCCGCGCTGGCCCAGGAACTCCTTCTCACCGAAGTCATGGTCCTCCTCCTGGAACTCGAAGTGCCAGGAGATGCGGCCGTAGGGCCAGTCGGAGTCGCGCATGGAGCGCAGTTCCATGTATTCGCGGTTGCCGAGCGTCCAGCCGGTGAAGGCGCGGGCGCACTCCTGGACGTCCTGCTCGGAGTAGTTGCCGACGCCCATGGAAAAGAGTTCCAGCAACTCCCGGCCGTAGTTCTCGTTGATGGCGTCCTTGTGGTTGTCCTGGTTGTCCAGCCAGATGATCATGGCCGGATCCCGGGAGAGCTCCACCAGCAGGTCGCGGAAACTGCCCATTCCCCGGTACCGGAACATGCGGACCTGGTCGGACAGGGCCTTGCCGTGGATGACTTTCGGGTAGCCGGTGGCGAAGATGCCGTGCCAGAACAGGGCAACCTTTTCCCGCAGGGGCGTGGACGTGCTGGCCATGCGGTACAGCCAGTTCTCGCCGGAGCCCAGGGTGCCCATCATGCCGGACAGCTCCGGATGGAACCGGCGGATCAGGTCGTCGCCCATGCGGCGCTCGTCGCTGTGGTCAAGGAGCCGGTCCACCGTGGCTTCGTAGCCTTGGGCGGCGTAGGCCGCCAACTGCTCGCGGGTTGCGCCGAAGCCGGCCCGACGCATCAGGTGGCCAATGAGTTCTACATCGCGGTTTGCCATAACTCTTACCTCCCGTCATTGCGAGCGGAGCGCGGCAATCTCGTTGGAACGGCATTGTCTGCCGGGGACGGCCGATACGTATCGGAACCGGATTGCCTCGTCGCTACGCTCCTCGCAATGACATCGCTCGTGTTAGTTCCCTTGCCGCATGAGTTCGGACACGCGCTCGCCGATCATCATGGTGGTTACGTTGGTGTTGGCGCGGATGCAATCAGGCATGATCGAAGCGTCGACCACGCGTATGTTCTCCAGCCCGTGGACCTTGCCGTACTGGTCAACCACCGCCATGGGATCGGAGGCCGGACCCATCTTGCAAGTGCAGGAGATGTGCTGGGCCGTGGAGACGTTGCTGCGCAGCCAGTGGTCCAGCGCCTCATCGGATTCCAGGTCGGAGTCCAGGGGTTCGGTGCGCTCCTGGATGATGTTGGCGAAGTCGCTGTGGTTGCCAAGTTCCACGGCGATGCGCACGCCGTCCCGCAGACGCTGGCGGTCGAACTCCTCCTGCAAGTAGTTGTAGTCCAAATAGGGCTGGTCATGAGGATTGGTGGAGTTCAGTTTCAGCTCGCCGGCGCCGACGGCCAGGTAGATGGACACGGAGGCGCGGATGCCCAGCGGCTCCATGCGGCTCCCGCCCCGGATCACCTGCTCGGTGGCGAAGGACGAGAAGATCATGATCATGTCGTTGCGCAGATCGGACCCATCCGCAGTGTACTTCAGGCACGTTTGCATCCGGGGCGCGAAACCGTCCAGATCGAATTCCTGCCTGGTGCGCCAGGTCACGGGCACGATGGGATGGTCGCGCAGGTTCTGGCCGACGCCGGGGCTGTCGTGCACCACAGGGATGCCCAGGCTGCGCAGGTGCTCGGCGGGGCCGACGCCAGAGAGCATGAGCAACTGTGGAGAGGCGATGGCGCCGCCGCTGAGGATGATCTGGTCAGCTTCAACGGTGAACACCTCGCCGCCACTCTCCACCACCACGCCGGTGGCCTTGTTGCCGTCAAACAGGACGCGGTGCACGGTACAGTTGGGACGAAGGGTGAAGTTCAACCGGTGGCGCGCCAGTTCGAGGTAGCCCAGGGCGGTGCTCCAGCGGATGCCGTTGGGGTTGTTGAACGGCGTGGGTCCGATGCCCGTGGAGTCCGGGCTGTTGTGGTCGTCGGTATGCGGGAAACCGTAGGCGCGGGCGGCGTTGTAGAAGGCGTTTTGCGCCGGGAGCCATTCCTCGCGCTTGAAGCGACGGGCCACGATGGGGCCGTCGTTGCCGTGGAAGTCGTCCGAGAAGTCGGTGTCGGTTTCCAGACGCCGGAAGCACCCCAGCAGGTTCTGGAAGCTCCACTGGTCGTTGCCCATGGCGGCCCAGCCGTCGTAGTCCTCGGGGACGCCGCGCAGGAACATCTGGCCGTTGATGGCGCTGGAACCGCCGGTGACCTTGCCGCGTGGCACCATGATTTCGGGGTTTTCAGCGGTACCGTATCCGGTGAACTGCCAGTTGTGGTCGCTGGTCATCACGTCGGTGGCGGTGGCGTAGCCGAACTTCACCTCGTCGGGCAGGTGCTCGAAGTTGGGATAGTCGGGGCCGGCTTCGAGGAGCAGCACCGAGGTGTTGGGGTCCTCGCTCAATCGGGTGGCCATGATGGAACCGGCCGAGCCGGCGCCGATGACGATGTAGTCGTACTTCACAACGATCCTCCGCGGGTCAGGGGGCATGTTTCAGGAGAATGCGGGTGCAGTTTGGCACGTTTTTGCAATGATACTGGAAAAGGCGGGGCAGTTCCAGATTGCAGCCGGGCGCAAACCGGGAGCGACGCGCTCTGTATAATGGAGCAATCGGAGTCATGGCTTACGGGGGATGGCATGGAGAAGGTAAACCTGTACGCAGATCGTCGCCTGGTGGACGCCGTGCGGTGCCGGGCGCTGGAAGAAAAGACGGGGTTGAACGAGCTGTTCCACCAATGGATGGTGGACTACCTGGGCGGCGAAGAAGCGGCAGAGCAGGCCATCGCGGACACCCCGGCGCTGCACAAAGCACAGGTGGAGCGGGCGATGGCCACAATTCAAGAGCTACGCAAGTACATAGACACCAGCGGCCCCAAACCAACGCGAGACGAGATGAATGCCCGCTGAGAATTTTCTGGACTCCAATATTTTTGTGTACCTGTTTGAGCGCTCGGAACAGGACAAGTATTTGCGAGCCGATGATCTGGTTCGAGAAAACCTGGACAACCAAACCGGTTGCATCAGCTATCAAGTGGTCCAGGAAACACTGAACGCGATCATCAGGAAGTCTGGCGCGAACTCCGAGCGTTTGAGCCAATTTCTCGAAGACATTTTGCTCCCCTTCTGGGAAATCAACCGAATAGACCCAACGCCTGATCTCTACCGCCGCGGCCTGCGGATTCAAGTGCGCTACGGGTTCGGCTTCTACGATTCGCTCATGGTGGCCGCGGCCCTGGAAGCCGGCTGCACCACCCTCTACAGCGAGGACATGCAGGACGGACAGCGCATAGAGGGATTGACCATCAGGAACCCTTTTGCGGAAACCCGCACCGCGTGAACGGAGGAAAAGCAATGCGCCAAGTGTTGCTGTACCCTGGCGAAGACGGCTACTGGGTCGTGGAATGCCCCAGCCTGCCCGGCTGCATCAGCCAAGGAGAAACCAGGGAAGCCGCAATCGCCAACATCAAAGAGGCGATGGAAGCATACGTAGCCGTGCTTGAAGAGGATGGGCTGCCGGCGCCTGAAGAGCGGAACTAACGGCCATCGTCAGCGCCGGGCGGCTACGGTGTTTGGCCGGGCTCCGGTTCCGGCGTGATCCACTCGGAGATTGCGCACCCCGGCTCGCGCTTGCGCGGGAACTCCCGGCAGACGCGCGGGCGTCGGTCGTAGATGCGGCAGGCCGAGGTCGCCGACTCGAGCATGGGGCAATGCTCCCCCGGCTGATCCAGGAAAAGCACGTTGCCGCCACCGTCGGGTGCGCGGCTGACCCTGACCTCTGTGCCCAGGCCGGCCGCCGCGCGATAGAAATCCGCAACCTCGTCCGGATCCAGCCGCAGGATGATGGGGCCGCGGCAGCACATGGCGCGGCACTCCTTCATGCAGATGCGGCTGGCTTCCTCCGGCGGGAGGGACGGCGGCGGGAGGGACGGGATTGCCACGCTGCGCTCGCAATGACAGCGAGAGCGCGGACTACTTGCCGTCTTCGATGCTGACCGTGATGATGGCGTTGGCAATCAGCGTACCGTCGCTGCCATCGTCGTTGAGCAGTTCCAGGCCGCCTACGACTACGTTCACGTTGGCGCGGCCGTGGGGCAGCGAGTCGGCTACCTCGTCTGCGTTGACCTTCTCGGGGTGGGGCGCGCCGATGGTCACATCGACCGTCATATCGTCGGCGGTTGCGCCCACCAGGCGGGAAAATCCCAGGCTGCTATGGTGGATGGCGTCGAACACGGCCCGCTTGGCCGCGAGAGTGTAATCCAGGCCGTGGACATCCACGCCCATACCCATTTCGGTAACGCAACGCACGAGAGCCATATCGTGACCT
Organism: Dehalococcoidia bacterium; assembly: GCA_034428455.1. Lineage (GTDB taxonomy): Bacteria > Chloroflexota > Dehalococcoidia > Lucifugimonadales > UBA3495 > Bin87. The sequence goes on along the minus strand of DAOUHZ010000088.1, from coordinate 54,006 downwards.
CCTAACGGTCGACTGTTGTTTCAAGGAGATGGCAGCAGTCCGCAGGCTTGGATGCCGCCGTGGGGCCATTTAACGGCAGGGCAAGTGGCAAGTCAAGGCGGAGCCGTTGCTATAATTCACGCCTATGAGCAGCCGACAAGGATCTACAGTCCGATGAATCTCCGCAAGCTGGTTCTGGCAACGGCGGTGTTGGCCCTGGCGATTACGACCGGCGGGTGCGCCGCCGCTTCGCAGGACGCAACGCCGGCGGACACGCTGACCGTGTTCGCTGCGGCTTCGTTGGCGGAACCGTTCCACGCCGTTGCCGACACTTTTGAGGCCGACAACCCTGGTATCGAGGTGACGTTCAACTTCGCGGGGAGCCAGGCGTTGCGCACTCAGTTGGAACACGGGGCGCGCGCGGATGTTTTCGCATCGGCCGACTGGGAGCAGATGGCGGCGGTCAGGCAGGCCAACCTGCTGGAGAACACGCCGGAATACTTCGCCACCAACCGGTTGGCCGTGGTCGCGCCGGTGGGCGCAGACGTCGTGCAGAGCCTGGACGACCTGGCGCGCCCGGGCGTGAGCATCGCCATCGCATCGGCGGAAGTTCCGGCCGGCGCCTACGCCCGCGCGACGCTCGACTTGATGGCCGAGTCCAAGGATTTTCCCGATACCTACGCGGACAGCGTGCTGGCCAACGTGGTGACCCATGAGACCAACGTGCGCGCCGTGGCGCAGAAGGTTGCCCTGGGAGAGGTGGACGCCGGCATAGTGTACGAAACGGACGCCAAGACCGCGCAACGGGACACTTCGTTGCGAGTGATCGAAATCCCGCTGCAATTCAACCCGGCGGCGGAGTATCCCATCGCGTCACTGGGGGAGGCCGTCAACCCGCAGGTGGCCCTGGACTTCATCGCCTTCGTGCAGGGCGACGACGGGCAGGCCATCCTGCGGGAATACGGCTTTGCGCCGCCGGCCAACGTGGCCTGCCCCTGCCACGATGCGGTGCCCTCCGGGAGCGCTGGCCCCTCGCCGCCGCAGTGATCGATGTTCCCGAAGTTCCTGCTGGGCAACGGTCGGACTGACGGCGGACGACACCAGGCGTCCCTGGGGGCGCTGGCTCCCGCGGGGGTGGCGGCCACCGTCGTCTACGTGCTGTTCATCGGCCTGCCCATCGTGGCGCTGCTGGCGCGGGCGGGGCAGCAGGAAGGGTTCCTGGCCGGACTGACCGGCGAGCTGGTGCTCCAGGCATTGCGCCTGACTGTGATCACCAGCGTGGTCAGCATGGTCGTCGTCGTGGTGGTGGGAACGCCCTTCGCCCTGCTGCTGGCACGCCGGCGATCAACCCTGCTGCGAGTGATCGACACCTTCGTGGAACTGCCCATCGTGCTGCCGCCGGTGGTGGCCGGCGTAGCGATGCTGATGGCCTTCGGGCGTAACGGTTTGCTGGGGCCGTTGTTGGGGTCCGTGGGGGTGACCCTGCCGTTCACCACGGCGGCGGTGATCTTCGCGCAGGTGTTCGTCGCGGCGCCGTTCTACATCCGGGCCGCGCGCATCGGGTTCGCCGGCGTGGACCCCACCTACGAGGAGGTGTCGCAGACGCTGGGCGTTTCGCCGTGGGCGACGTTCTGGCGGCTGACGATTCCCGTGGCGTGGCCATCGCTGCTGACTGGGCTGACGCTGGCCTGGGCCCGGGCGGTATCGGAGTTCGGGGCGACGATCATGTTCGCCGGAAACCTGACCGGGCGCACGCAGACCATGCCGCTGGCGATCATGACGGCTATGGAGTCTAGCCTGGGATCGGCGCTGGCGTTGGCGGTGCTGCTGCTGGTGATGTCCGCGCTGGCGCTCGCGGCGTTGAGCGTGCTGTTGCGGCGTACCGGATCGACGGCATGAGCGAACTACACGGGAGCAACGGCGCGTCGGGCCGCTTTACGGTTGGTCTGGGCGACTTCCGCTTGGAGCTTGCCTTCGAGGTGGATGCCGGGCGCATCCTGGTGCTCTTCGGGCCGTCGGGCGCGGGCAAAACCACGGCGCTTCGAACCATCGCGGGGCTGGTACGGCCTGACTACGGACACATCGTCATCGCCGGCCGCACGGTGTACGAGGACGGGAACGGAGCGGGAGGGCGGCCGGTCTGGGTGCAGCCGCACCGCCGGGGGGTGGGATACGTGACGCAGCAGAACCACCTGTTTCCCCATCTGACCGTGCGCCAGAACATCGCTTACGGCCTGCGGGACCGGAGCGGCGATCAGGCTCAGCAGCGTGTCGCTGAGTTGGTGGAACGGCTGCGGCTAGACGGGCTGGAGGACCGTCGGGTCTGGCAACTGTCGGGCGGGCAGCAGCAGCGGGCGGCGCTGGCCCGGGCGCTGGCTCCCCGGCCCGACCTGCTGCTGCTGGACGAACCCTTCGCCGCGCTGGACATGGAGCTGCGACGGGAGTTGGGTTCGGAGTTGCGGGCGACGGTGCGCCAGTTCGGCGTGCCGGTGATCCTGGTGACCCACAGCCGGGAAGAGGCCCTTGCGCTGGGCGACGAGGTGCAGATCATCGACGCGGGTGTCACCGTGGCGCAGGGTCCGCCCCTGACGGCGCTGGAGCAGCCGGGGCGCGGCCGCGTGGCGAGGCTGGTGGGGGTCGAGAACCTGCTGAAGATGCGGGTGACGGCGCGGCTGCCCCAGGACGGCACCATGATCTGCGCGGCGGAAGAGCACCTGTTGGAGACCCCGCTGGCCGACGGCTGCGCGGTGGGCGATCCGGTGACCGTCGGGATCCGGGCGTCCGACATCATCCTGGCGGCGGGGCCGCTGCCCCAATCGTCGGCGCGGAACACCTGGGCCGGCGTGGTATCGGAGGTCACGCTGCGGCCGCCAGGCTACGAGGTCACGCTGGACTGCGACGGGGTGCCATTGCGGTGCCACATCACCGGGACGTCGCTGGAGGCGATGGGAATTGCCAGCGGGCTGCCCGTGTGGGCAATTTTCAAGGCGTCGTCGTGCTTCCTGCTGAGCGATTAGCAGCAAATCCCGTGTTGGGACTCCTTGATATAATGCCGGCTGGGAGGAGCGAGGGCCGTGTTTTATGGGATAGCAACAATCATAAAACTCCTGGACGATAGAAAGGCTGAAAAGAGGGCCGAAGCCGTCCGCCTCGTGAGCAACGACAATGCGCTCTTTGAGCAAGTCCTGGAGCAACGTCGCGCCAAGGAGCGCGACCCTGATGTCCAAAATAACGGACACTAGCGTCCGCAGAGCGCTGACGCCAGTGCGGCCTACAGCATTTCGGGCCTCATGCCAAGCATGAGGTTGCAACGTCCCGCGAGAGACACGACATAGCAAGGAGGACCAACCGGAGATGCCTGGTTACAAGGGGATTTTGTTCGACATGGACGGGGTGCTGGTGGACAGCGAGCCGCTGTTCCACAAGGCGGTGAACGTGATGGTGGAACGCTGCGGCGCGGCGCCCATCACGGAAGAGGAGAACAACCGCCACCTGCTGGGCACGACGGTGGAGGAGACTTGGGTGCGGGTCAAAGAGCTGCGCGGCATCCCGCAGACGCCGACGGAGTTGCTGGCCGGCTACAACGAGGTCGTGAAGGACGTGCTCCGCTCCGACCTGGTGGCGCGGCCGGGCGTGCGGGCGCTGATCGCCGAAGCGCAGCGGCGCGGATTACCCATTGCAGTGGCGTCGTCATCGCTGCGGGAGTGGGTAAACCTGAAGCTTTCGGTGATCGGGCTGGCCGAGGCATTTCCGGTGGCCCTGGGCGGAGACGACATCGAAAACGGCAAGCCGGCTCCCGACATCTACATCAAGGCGGCGCGGCTGCTCGGATTGGAAGCCACGGAGTGCGTGGCCATCGAAGACTCTCCCATCGGCCTGGCGGCGGCCAGCGCGTCGGGAGCCTATACCGTCTGCACGCTGACCGATTCCACACGCCATCTGGACCTCTCGGCGGCAGACGTGATCATCGAGAACCTGGAGTACTTCGACTACGGGCTGCTGGCGGAGGGTAGATAGTGCAACAGGGCGGCTGCTTCGTCGTTGGGCAAGCAGGCTATAGCGCGGGTTCTATTGGTGGTTCTATGGCGGAAGCGCCGGGAACCGCGCTTGCCCCTGACCGTCATGAGTGTGATTGACAAGGGCAACTTCCAGCCTTTGCAGGCTATGCAGAATTTGCCGCTGGTTGGCTTTCACTTCGTCCATATCCCGGCGCAATCCAGCAACCTCGGCGTCTAACCGGGCTATGTCAGCGTCCAGCCGAGCTACGAACATTATCCCGCCGATTATCGCCACTACTATGACGAGCGTCGAAGCCGCAATGGTCGCTATTTTCGCAATGCGATCTAGCATAGGAATCCCCACGACTCAATCGTAGGGTTCCTGGAGCGCTTGTCAATATTCCAGACCGGTCATCAACCCCGTCGCCGGCGCCGGCGATACCCCGGAAGGCCGGGATAGGTCCCTTCCTGCAGCACCCACTGCAGCCGCTGCATCAGGGCGCGGGCCTCGGCGGCGTCCATCATGGACAGCAGTTCGGCGACGTCGCCTTTCGGGGCGAGCAATTGTCCGCACAAGCTACGGAGGGGTTCCAGCAGCTGATCGGGTATGGGTTCGTCGGCGAAATCCCAGATGGCGGTGCGGATCTTGGTGTCCGCGTGGAAGGTCAGCCCGTGGTCGATGCCCCACAGCTTGCCGTCGGGGGCGCGGATGACGTGCTCCGGCTTGCGGTCGGTGTTGTTGGCAACCAGGTCGAAGCAGCAGATGGTGCGCAGCTGATCCGCGTCGCAGTCGCTCAGTTCCTCGCGCGTGATGGTGTAGTAGTTTTCCCGGGGGTTGTGGTCCACGTACAGCTGGACGGAGCCGATTCCGCCCGGTCCTTCGCGGATGATGGTGAGCGGGATGAAGTCCCAACCGAGGATGTGGCTGAGCAGATAGGCCGCATATTCGCGCTTGTACAGGGTGCCCGAGGGGAAGTCCCACAGGGGCCATTCGCCCTGCCTTGGCTTGTAAATCGCCAGAGCGTAGCGATCTTCCAGGCTGATCTCGGCCAGGTAGGTGTAGTTGGAACCCTGGCGAGTCAGGTCGCAGCTCAGGATTTCCCCGCGCCGCAGCAAGTCAAGGTCGGATGGCCCGTCGGTGACCACGGGAAAAGGCGGCCTCGCGGCCGGCTAGCCGGTTTCGAATACGGCGTGGCCGTTGGCGCGGGCGCAGCGGTGGCCGTCGGGATCAATGGGCGCGCCGCACAGGAAGCACGGTGGTCGACCGGCAGCGCAGATCCGCAGCGCCTGGTCGGCCAGATCTGAGGATTGGGCCATGGTCATCCAGAAGCTGACGGACGTCTGGGCACCGGCGTCGGGGTCATCCTCGTCGCCCTCGTAAGCCTGGATGACGAAGCAGTTCGCTTCCCTGTCGTACTCCAACTGCATCTGACGGGCGCGAAAGTCCTGCTCCAGGGGGTCGCCCATCCAGGGGCTCTCGCCGGGAGCGCTTTCCTTATCGCCCACGGCCTCGCCCAACTGCTTCACGGCCTGCTGGAGATACAGCGCCAGTTGCAAAAGCTGCTCTTTTTCGAGCCAGATGAACGACTGGGCTCTTCCGGCCTCCGCCACCAACCGGAAGGTGCGCTGACCGGGACGCCCAAAGGTTTCGGCGGACACGGACTGGGCCGCGCCCATCTTATAGCGGACTTCGCGTTCTGCCATGCGGCTATGATAGTCGCCGACTCTTAAGCTGGCAAGTGGCGATCTGCCCGGCCTCAATCCTTCAGCGCCGGTATCACTTCCTTCCCGAACAGCTCTATCGAGCGCATGGTGTCGGCGTGGGATAGCTGCCCGCCCTGCGCCTCCAGAAGGATGGAGCCGATGCCCAGCTCGTCGCGGATGTGGCGCAGTTTCTTGATGACGGTGTCGGGGCTGCCCACCACCAGGTGGTAGCGGTCCTGCAACTCCTGGTATGACATCTCGTGCAGGGGCGTAGGACGGCGGGCCGCCACCGCCGCGGCGCCGGCCCGGGAGGTGTAGCCGGGAGGCGACCAGTACTCGCGGGGGCCACGCAGGGGATAGTTCATGCGCCAGAGGAACGCCTTGCCTGACTCCTGCGCCTTCTCGTCGGTGTCGTTGACGTGGGCGCAGATCATGAAGGCGAACTTCTCGGGGCCGGGCTCCCAGCCGTCGGCCGCGGCATACTCGCGGTAGCGGGCGAACAGGTTCTTCGCCACGTCCAGCGGAGTCAGGAAGGCGGCGTAGGTGTAGCGGTGCCGCGCCGTCCACTGGACGGTCTCGGGGCTGCCGGTGCCGGGGACCCACACCGGCGGGTGCGGCTTCTGGATGGGCAGCATCCACGGGTTCACCGCGCGGTAGTGATAGTGGTTGCCCTCCCAGCGGAAGGGGCCGGGCGTGGTCCAGGTTTTCACCACCAGGTCGTGGCACTCCTCGAACCGCTCGCGGTTGTGGATGGGGTTGGTGTTGTTGGCCCAGGACTCGATGCCGATGCCGCGCACGAAGCCGGAGATGATGCGTCCGCCGGATATCACGTCCAGCAGGGCGATCTCCTCGGCCAGCCGGACGGGGTTGTCCGAGGTGGGCAGCATGTTGCCCAGCATCAGGATCTTGGCGCGCTTGGTGATCCGCGCCAGGATGCCGCCGGTGATGTTCACCTCGACGTCCATGCACGACGGCGTGTTGTGGTGCTCGTTGATCATCAGCCCGTCGAAGCCCATCTCCTCGGCGTGCTGGTATTCGTCCAGGTAGCGGTTCATCAGGTCGCTGGCGGTCTGGGGGTCGAAGTAGGTGTTGGGGAAGGTGAGCCGCATGGACGGGAACTTCTCGGCCTCCGACTCCGGGAACTCGGCGTAGGGCATCTCGGTGAAGTAGAAAACGTCCATCAGCTTGCCTCCGTGAGCATCCAACGCCGGGCGGCGTTTCGCAGTTGCGCGGAGTATAGCACGCAGGTTTAGCCGGCCTTTCCCCGTCGCTCATACGGTCCGTTCGCCGTGGGCGTGTTACCACGGGCGAAGCCTAACAATCTCGTTGGTGTAACATGGGTTGCCATGACAAGCGTCCGTTGCCGTATCGCCTGCTCGCTGATAGGATCGGAGTAGGCCCGCGCCGACTGTTTGAGCATCCGCGCCCCAAGCGGCGCCGGGGGCGCAGGAAACAGGCACGAATTCGCACGGTGGACCTATGCAACTCCAATTGCATCACGAACCTGGAGCAAGCCTGCCTGATCCGGCCGTTCTCACCTGCCTAACGATACCGGCAAAAGAGGGAGAGCCGGCCATAGCCTGCGCGAACAACCTGGACTTCATGACGCAGCTTGAAGACGCTGGGTTGCAAATGAAGCTCATCATCACTTCACCGCCATACAACCTTGGCAAGGACTACGAAACCCGGACCACACTGGACGACTACCTGGAAACGCAGCAACGCGTAATAGACCAATGCGTCCGCCTCCTGCATCCCCAAGGATCGATTTGCTGGCAAGTTGGCAACTTCGTCGATAGCAGCGAGATAGTGCCGCTGGATACCGTTTTGTATCCACTCTTCAGAGACCACGGCCTGAAGCTCAGGAACCGCATCATCTGGCACTTCGGCCATGGCCTGCACGCATCCAAACGATTGTCCGGTCGTTATGAGACGATAAACTGGTGGACGAAAAGCGACGACTACACTTGGAATCTGGATCCGATCCGCGTGCCTGCGAAATATCCCGGAAAGCGACACTACAAGGGTCCGAACATCGGGAAACTGTCGGGAAATGTCAACGGCAAGAATCCCAGTGACGTCTGGGAGTTTCCCAATGTCAAGAGCAATCATCCTGAGAAGACCATCCATCCTTGCCAGTTCCCCGTGGAGTTGGTCGAACGACTGGTCTTGTCGATGACCGACCCGGGTGACGCGGTATTCGATCCCTATATGGGCGTTGGGTCTTCGGTCGTCGCCGCGCTGATGCATCAGCGGTTGGCCTACGGCTGTGACATCGTTCCGGACTACGTCGAGATAGCGGCGCAGCGTATCCAGGCATGGCATCGCGGCGCTTTGCGAACCCGTCCGATGGGAAAGCCCATTTATGATCCGTCCCTGCCGCGTGGGGGCCACTAATGCGGATAGCGGCCAAATATTCCCATCTGAACGGAGAGGAGCATCTGATCGTCCACCGAAACCAACTTTGGGAGCAGGTCCAACACGTCATTGAACGAGTGAATGCGGAGGCGTGTCGCACCAAACAATCGCGTGAGATCAGAAAACAAGGCCAATTGTTATTCTCTCCGACTGATCTAAATGCCGCATTCAAACGCGAGTTTCAGTTGTTGGGTTGGAATCAGGAGCGTAGAAATTTCTGGGTTACGGCAGACGAACGTCTCATGCGCCGTATTCACAACCTGCCACCGGAAGAGCAAAAGCACGAAATCGAAAACGCTGGACACACCCCCTTCGGTTCCTACAATCAGACTGACTTCGTCAAAGACAGGGTCGCTGTCGAGGTCCAATTCGGGAAGTACGCATTCGTAGCCCACGACCTGTTCGTCAAGCACCTGCACTTCTACGTTGCTGACACGATTGACGTGGGCATAGAGATTCTCCCCATGAAAGCTCTTGAACAGGAGATGTCTTCAGGAGTCCCGTATTACGAGCGTGATCTGGTGAACGTCTTGCGCCAGGGCCGCGGAGTGCCGGCTGTGCCGCTGGTACTTATCGGTGTTGTCCCATGAGTTTTCCTGCGACCAGCAACACCGTCTTGCCCGGATGCTGACCGCCGACGAAATTCTGGCTTGTTCGGGCAGTCCCTGTTTTCGGAGCAGCGCGCCGGCTAACTTCCCACCAAGCCCTCGTCGCCGCCACAGACAGGGCCAGAAGACGCCGCCGGCCCTGGGCGGGGCGGGGGTGCCTGCGAACGCTGGAATGCCGATGTGTCTTAATCCCCATATCCACCTCCGCAAAGGAGTTTAGCGATGAAGACTTCAAGGGCGCTGGTCGCCGTCGTTCTTGCCGCGCTTACGGCAGTCATGGCGATCGCCTGCACCACGGATACGCAGTCTCCGGCCGAAGTGCCGACCAGAGTCGCCGCCACGGCCACGGCCGTTATGGCCGGTCCGGACGGCGCCGAGATGGGGATTGTCACGCTGACCGAAGGGCCCCACGGGGTCCTGGTGTCAGCGGACGTGAGCGGGCTGTCTCCCGGTGGGCATGGCTTCCACATCCACGAGGTCGGAAAGTGCTCGCCCGACTTCGGGGAAGCCGGCGGCCACTTTGACCACGACAACAGCGGGCACGGTCTGATGCACTCGGTCGCGCATCACGCCGGCGACCTGCCCAACATCTTCGCGGCTGCGGACGGCACGGCCCGGGCGGATCACTTCACCGACGCCGTCACGCTGGGGTCCGGTCCTTCGTCCGTCTTTGATGCTGATGGTTCGGCGATCATCATCCACGCCAAGCCGGACTCCTACGGCGCGGATCCCGCTGCTGGGGACCGTGTCGCGTGTGGTGTGATCAGCAAGTGAAGTCTTCGTGGGGCGCCTCCCATTGGTCGGGGGCGCCTCGCCGCAATAGGGGGCGACTCCGCCGGCGCGCAGCCGGTGGGATCCCGCGTGCGCGGGAATGAACGCGGTGGCGGAAAGCGTTGACATTCATGGCATCTTGCAATACTTTGTATCGCCATATCGAGGGACTGCTTACGAACACAGGCTGATAACCGGATAACGCGGCCGGGAGACGTAGCTGATGAGCACGCAGCAGGACTTGCAACAGGAAGTCGACCGCCTCACCGCGCTGCTGGCGGACCGCGACCAGGAGGTCGCCTCCCTCCGCACCCGTCTCACCCTGGAGGAGAGCGGCCGTCGCGCTCCCATCGTTCGCGGACAGACGGGCGCCGGCGACGTTCCCGGTTCCGAGACCTTCCACGAAGCGCTGCACGGTCTGGCGCTGGTGTCCCGGCTGCGGATCGGCGCCCACCAGGCCGCCCTCAGCTACGTGCCCGACGGCGATTTCAGGGCCGCCATCCACACCCATTCCTTCTCCGAGAAGTACGCCCACTACAACGCCTACGACGTGATGCCGACCGGGCACGGCATCTGGGGCCTGGTGGTACGGGAACGCGCGCCGATCCGGATGACCCGGGAAGAATTGTATTCCAATCCCGAGTTCAAGGAATTCAGCAGCCTCAAGACCGACCAGGGCCTGGAACACCCGCCCCTGCCGGGCTGGCTGGCGGTGCCCGTGCTGCGTCGCGACGGCGGGCTCATCGGCGTGGTGCAGCTCAGCGACAAGTTCGAGGGCGAATTCGACCAGGGTGACGAGGACCAACTGGTGCAGTTGGCCAGGTTCTACACCGCTACCTTTGAGCTGCAGTACGTGTACGAGGACCTGCGCCGGCTGACCGGGGCGCTACGGCAGGCCACGCGGGAACTGCGCCGCTCCAACGCCGAGCTGGAGCAGTTCGCTTACGTGGCCTCCCATGACCTCCAGGAACCATTGCGCATGGTCACCAGCTACTTGCAGCTGCTGGAGCGTCGCTACAAGGCGAACCTGGACGAGGACGCCAGCGACTTCATCGCCTTTGCCGTTGATGGGGCGGCCCGGATGCAGACCCTGATCCAGGACCTGCTCACCTACTCCCGCGTGGGCACCCGGGGCGCGTCCTTCGAGCCCACGGACTGCCAGGCGGTCTTGGAACAGGTGCTGCAAAACCTCGAGGTCGCCATCGCCGAAAGCGACACCCAGATCGACTTCGGCTCGCTGCCCAGCCTGTCCGCCGACGCCTCGCAACTGGCACAACTGCTGCAGAACCTCATCGGCAACGCCATCAAGTTCCGAGGCGAGAGCCCACCCCAGGTTCAGGTCGCAGCGACCCAGCGGGACGATGACTGGCTGTTCTCGGTGCAGGACAACGGCATCGGCATCGACCCCCAGTACTCGGAGCGCATCTTCCAGGTATTCCAGCGGCTCCACGGCATCGGGCAGTACCCCGGCACCGGCATCGGCCTGGCCGTCTGCAAGAAGATCGTAGAGCGGCACCACGGCGCCATCTGGGTCGAATCCCAGCCCGACGCCGGCGCGACCTTCTTCTTCACCATCCCAATGAACCTCAATTCCCTTGTGGAATCCGGCCTGGCGGCAACAACAGGCGGGCCGGACGATTGACTGTTCCGCCATTGACAACCCCCACACGCAGCGCAGGAGAGGAAGGCGATGACACAGCAATCACGCCGCAAGGCCATTGAAATTCTCCTGGTCGAAGACAATCCCGGTGACGCGCGACTCACCCGTGAAGCCTTTGCCGACGCAAACGTGTCCAACCACCTGACCGTGGTGGGCGACGGCGAGCAGGCCATGGCCTTTCTGAGACGCCAGGGCGATTATGCCGGCGCGCCGCGACCCGACCTGATCCTCCTGGACCTGAACCTTCCCCGCAAGAGCGGCCGGGAGGTGCTGGAAGACGTCAAGAGCGATCCCGAGCTGCTGTCCATTCCCATCGTGGTCATGACAACCTCCGAAGCGGAAGGGGACATCCTCAACTCCTACTACCACCACGCCAACGCGTACGTCACCAAGCCCGTCGACCTGGATCGCTTCATTGACGTGGTCAGCAAGATTGAGGGGTTCTGGCTCACCGTCGCCAAATTGCCGGCGGAGTGATCCGTTAGCGAACCATCCGGCACGCCGGCAACCCATGGGACGAGCCTGCCCTTCCACATCGTGAGTCACCGTAACGACAGAGCCACCACGAGGTACGAAAAAGGAGGCACAGCGCCATGACTACACGTTCCCCGGAAAACCCCATTGAGGTGCTGCTCGTCGAGGACAACCCCGCGGACGCCAGGCTGACCGAAGAAATTCTCAAGGACTCGGATTACGCGGTGAACCTCTCGGTGGTCGAGGACGGAGAGGCGGCCATGACCTATCTCCGCCGCCAGGGCGAGTACGCCTACACTCCCCGGCCCGACCTGGTGCTGCTGGACCTGATGCTGCCCAAGAAAACCGGGCAGGAGGTCCTGGCCGAGATCAACGAGGACGCCAACCTGCGCAACATCCCGGTGATGATCCTCACCGGAACCGCGGCGGAGCAGAGCCTGCTCTGGTCGTTCAACATCTCCCCCGGACGATTCTGTCGCAAGCCTATCGAAGTGCACCGTTTCGACTCGGCAGTGGCGCAGCTGGATTCCCTCAGCGAGCGCCCGCTGGTAATGGCGACTCCGGTAGCCGCGGAGCCGCCGAAGAAGCGGTGGTGGTGGCCCTTCGGCGGGTAGTATCTAAAGAGCAGCGGAAATTTCGCTGCTGAAATTTCCGGCGATTTGGTCTGATGGAACCAGGCGGGTTGAACATTTTGACCCGGTTGTTCAGCCCCGGCGCACGAACAGCAGGTGCGTGGCGAACCGTCTGCGTTCTTGGGGCGGCGCTGTCAGGAACGCTTCAATGGCGTCGCGGGCGCGCCGGATATTCCGCATGGTCTGCGTTCGGGTCAACGGGGTGGCCGGATTGGGGTTGTAATCGGCCTCCTGGCGTTGGGCTTGCAGTTCGATGAAGGTTTCGGCGAAGTCCTGAATGTGGGCGGGGAAGGTCGCCATCCGGCTCGCGTTGAGCATCTGGTTCCGGGCCGTACCGTGATTGAGCGCCCTTTGGGTGGCAGTCCATTCTTCGCTTCTGCGAATGGCTGCTGCTGATCCGATCAACGTGTCCGCATTGCTGTTGGCGAGCGCGTGGAACATGGCGTAGTAGGCGGCGCTGTTCGCTTTTCGGAGGTGGGTCTGCTGCGGCCGGCCTCTGGCCTCACCGTATTGCGGCGCCACGGCCAGCATCTCAGCCAGTTCGAGCAGCTGCTCCCAGTTCATGCGTTGCTACTCCTAGCAGTATTCAGGGTTTGACATCTCTAACCACTCTCTGTACTCGGTGGCTTCGACGTAAGATTGTATAGTGAGGTGGACGCCCCACTTGGCGAGATCGTCCCGGTTCCGTCGCTTGAAACCATTCAGCCACGTCGGGTCCAGCAGGTCGCCGTTTCCGGAATAGACGACCACGATGTGGTGGTACGGGTCTCCGTATTGGTCCTCGCCGGGAATGATCCTGACTTCGTTGATCGAGATGCCCTCGGTGGCTATGTGCTCCAAGTCCTGGAGGACGATCTGGGCTACGCTCTGTTCAGCCTCGGGACTCAATATTTCTGCTGCTGTCATGGGGCCTCCCATGTCTTGGGCGCACTGGTTAACGTGGTCAAGCAGCCCACCGGGCGCGGCTGACTTACCGAGCATGGTCCTGCTAACCATTTCAATTCTATCAAGGAGCGAGGCCCGGAGAGTGACGATTGCAAAATCCTTTTACATCCGCTCATGGTGAGCCTGTCGAACTGAACCGAACAGTTACGGGCGGCCAGTTGGCTTGACATACCCGGGTCGGCCGGGCATCGTTGATGCATGCGCGCGCTGCTGGCCGGCATCTCCGGCGTCAATAAAAACATCGTCGTCGCCAACCTGCTGGCCCGCCTCCGCGCTCACCGTGAGGTGAGCGCGCCATCCGGTTCAGATGCTCAGGCCGCCGACCCCGCCGAGCTGCTCACCGCCAGCATTGAGGACGCCCTGGCCGCCCAGGGCAACGAGCTGGCCGGCGTCCTCGCCGCTTTCCGCCCCGCGTACCAGTTGGCAGCGTGGAAGCGGGCCGGCGAGGCCATCGCGGAGCAGATCGAGGCCGCCGACCCGCGCCATAGCCTCATCGCCGCCCATCTGACCTACTACACCAGCGGCCGGCAGTTCTCACTGATCGACCTGCCCACCATCCGGCGGTGGCGTCCCGACTGCATCATCACGCTGGTGGACGACATGCTGGACATCCACAGCGCCCTGGCGCAAAGGGACGCCCAGCGACACACCAACTTCCGGCTGCGGCTGCGGGAGATACTGGCCTGGCGTTCTGCCGAGATCGCCATGGCCGACCTGCTGGCCCGCAACCTGTATCCCGAGCGCGCGGTGCCCCACTACGTGGTCAGCGTCAAGCACCCCGCAGAGATGCTGTACCGCCTGATCTTCGCCCGCCGGCAGTATCCGCTGGTCTACTCCAGCTTCCCCATCACCGCCATCCGCTACTACGCCGAGCTGCGGGCGGCCGTCGACGACATTCGCGCCGAGTTGCACCGGCGGTTCATCGTGTTCGATCCGCTGACGCTGGACGAGGGTACGCCCCAGGTGTTCGAGAAGGCCAGGGCCGCCTGCGCCGACGCCGTGCCGGAGATCACCATCACCGCCGACGAGGCCCGCTGGCCTCTGGACACGATCGGGGCGCTCACCGAGGGCCGGGTCGACCCGTATCCCATGACCCTGGACCCCCGGGAGGCTCTGGAGGTGTGGGACGACATGGAGAATCAGGTGCGGCACCGTGACCTGACCATGGTGGAGCAGGCCCAGTGCGTCGCAGCGTACCGCATCACCATGGGCGGGCGGCTCTCCACCGGCATGTACTCGGAGCTGATGTACGCCTCCCACACGGCCGAGCCGGCGCGCCCCGTGCTGATGTACGCCGACCCGTCCGACGGCGGGCTGGACCACCCCTTCCTGCGCAACTTCAACCACCGCACCTTCCACGATTTCGAGGCGTGGTTCGAAGCCGTCCGACAGGTCGCCCCCCACGCCGAGCCGGACCCGCAGCGGCCGCTTTTCTGACGAGAATAACCACCATGAACGAAGAACTGCGCCGATTCATCAAGGAATCGCTGGAGAGGGGCATCGACCGGGAGAACATCCGCGCCGTGCTGCTGGAGGCCGGCTGGCAGGAGCGTGACGTGCGCAGCGCCCTGTCCGCTTACGCCGACGTGGACTTCCCGGTGGCGGTGCCCCGTCCGCGTCCCTACCTGCACGCGAGAGAAGCGTTCCTTTACCTGGTCTCGTTCATCTCCCTGTACGTCTTCGCCTTCAGCCTGGGGGCGGTGCTCTTCGGGCTCATCGACTACACCTTCCCCGATACGCTAATCCGGTATCGGTCACCGGCGTCCGCCGCGGACGCCACCGCATTGGCCGCGGTGATCGTCGCCTTCCCGCTGTACCTCTTCCTGATGCGTCGTTTGGCGGTGGCCGTCGCAGCTGACCCCGAGCGCCGGCAGTCATTGGTGCGCCGCTGGCTGACCTACCTGACCCTGGTGGTGGGCGCGGGCATCATCCTGGGTGACATCATCGCCCTGCTGGCCAGCCTGCTCACCGGCGACCCTACGATCAGTTTCTTCCTGAAGGTGGCGGCGGTGCTGCTGATCGTTGCCCCCATCTTCGGCTACTACCTGTGGGACATGCGCCAGGCCGAGGACGAAGTGGCCGGGTCCGCCGCGCGGGCGGCGCCCATTCTGCGCGCGCTGGTGATCGCCGCCGTGGTAGTGGTCGTGGCCACCGTGGGCTACTCGATCTATGTGGTCGGCACGCCCGGCCAGCAGCGTAACATACGTCTGGATCAGGAGAGGATTCAGCACTTGCGCAGCATCTCCCACAACATCGACCGCTACTACGAGCTCAACGACGAGATGCCCGCCAACCTGTTCGACCTGCAGGGCCCCCAGTACTCCGTCCCGTCTATCGAAGACCCGGACACGGGCCGGCCCTACGGGTACCATCTCGTAGGCGGCGTGGACTACGAGCTGTGCGCCGTGTTCAACGCTGAAAGCCCGGAGCGCCAGGACGAGCGCCGTCCCTTCTCTGAAGCCATCTGGGATCACGGCCCCGGCCTAACCTGCTTCGCGCTGACGGCGGAGGCGGAGCCCTGACGCCATTCTTTTCGCGAGACCCTCTGCGCTGTGTTACATTGCCCCAAATCCACCGAAAGGATGCAATAAGGCTGGGCGGACCGGCGATGGGCGTCCAGTTTGCATCGGAGATGGCCTCGATGATGTTGCGCACGCTCTGATGCTGGCGGATGGTGATGGAGAAGCGGACACCCTTGTCGCGGCAGGCGGCGATGTCGCGGCTGTAGAAGCCGCTGTCAGCCCTCACGGTGAGTTGGCCCGTGGCTCCGGCATGGCGCACTCGGCTCACCGTCTCCCGCGGCGATGGCGAACAGCGGATGATAGCCCCGGTGACCAGCGTAGTTGTGCCGCAGTGCACCCTCCTTGGTGAGCCCGTAGGTCTCGCAGACGGTGGAGTCCAGGTCGATGGTCAGCGGCTCATCGCCCGGTCCGGCGCCGGCCGCCCAGGCTCGAGCCATCACCTCCCGGCTCCCCCGATCCAGTTGGCGCACGTGGCCCCACCGGAAGCTCCTCAGGAAGGTTCCCAATGTGGACGGCGCCTTGACCACGCAGCCCAGCGCCGGCGCGGTCCCACCAGCGCGCAGCGCGTCGGCGTCATCGATGCAGTCGCCCCCGGCCAATGCCGACGCCACCAACGTCAGCATCTTGTCGCCAGCATTCGCCCGACCCGGCGCATCCCCCAGGTCAACGTGGCGGTCCACCAGCTCGCCCAGTCCCAGATGATGGTCCAGGATCAGCCCAGCATTGGCCACCAGACGGTGATCGTCGAAGGCGATTTGGATGCGGTCAGGGTCATTGCGTGGTAGCACCCATTGGGTGCTCCTATTTCGGGGTGGGTTTTCTTTGTCAAAAACCATTATCCTCGAAGCCGGGAGCACTTTCTCATCCCTTCAGCGCGCCACCACATTCATCCATTCGGTGGATTGGGGCTTACCGGCTGGTGGTGGGGGTAGCCGTGCTGGGGAGACGGTATCTTGGTGGGCTCTGAGATTGCTGGGAGCCAGCTTCCGGTCATTGGCGTCCTCCACCCGGGTTCCATAGGCCAGCGGCGTGGCCACCGACAGCACCAGCCAATGGCGGGAGACGCGGTCTGGGTCGGTCCGCCGGGTCTTATGCCATTGCCAGCCCAGGCTCTTGATGGCCTTGAAGCCCAGTTCGATCCAGAACCGCAGGGCGTGCCAACTCACGCCAACCGTCTCCGGAGGTTGGCTGGTCAGTATGATCCAGGGTTCCGGCTGGTCGTCGCACCAGACCACCCGCAGGGTGCAACGGCGTTTGGCTCTGCCCCCGTATCCAGTACCGGGCAGGCTCTTGAAGGCAGTTCCGCTTCCGACCCAAGCGGCATCAGGACGGGGGACGAAGGATTGGGCGGGCAGTCGCCGACCACCCTCGGCACAGAAGGTGATGTTTTGTGATATCTGACGCAGGGATGCCAGCCTTGTGCTCGGATTTGGCGCCACAATTTGGGACTGGTCAGGCCCCGGTCGCACAGCACGATTACGGTCATCTCTTCAGTCACCGCGGGCGCCAGGGCTTGCAGCAGCTCCACTATCGGATCCATCCAGGCTCCCGGTCGTTTGGCGCGCAGGATGCGCCAGGCCACGGGAATGGCGCAGCCTCTTGGTGGATTCAGGGTAGAGCACGCTGATCACGATGGCGGCGGTGTCGTCCCGTTTCAGTGTCGGGTCAACCACCAAAGCCAAGGGGTTGCCACGCCACCAGGACAGTACCCATTTCAGCAGTGGCGCGAAGCAAAGGCTCACGTCCAGTTCCGTCCGACATGGTCGCGCCCGATCGCTGTAGTCGTAGAGCCATTCCCGCAGGCACTGGCGAAGGCTGTTCCAACTGCCCCAAAGGGAGAGCGCCGCGTCCTGGCGCAGTCTGGCGATCAGGGTGCCGGGCTCACGCAGGGACTGGCAGCGGTGGAGCAGATCCAGCACGGCGCAGCCGTTGTCGCCCACCAACACCAGGGGCCGGTGGGGCAGCCGGCGGCGCAGCAGCATGATCATCTGCCGAGCCCAGTCGGCGATCTTCTTGTGCTGGCGTCCCTGCTTTTGGTGGTAGCGCGACGAGGGCGCCAGCACGGGTGAGTACCGGAAGGGCCCAGCGCCTGCCAGCCCAGGGGACGTGGCCCAGCCACATCAGGGATATCCAGCGCAACCCGCTGGCCTTGACCAGCTGTTGGCGACTGCAGCGAACCGTGTCCCGGTAGATGCCTCGGGCCTGGATCTTAGCGCCCCGACGCCGCTCCAGAGTCTCGTCGATGCCGAAGATCAACGAACCGTCGCCGCGGTCCAAGTGTTGAACCAGGAGCAAGAGCAAGATGCGGGAGGCCGCACGGAGTGACCACACCGCTCGGTTCAGCGCCTCGTGGTAGCGGGCATAGTCGCCTTGGTCACTGCGTCCCACGACCCGCAGGGCGGCGGCCACGGTGCGCTGGCCCGTGGCAGGGTCGTGCCCACCAGCAGGAGCTGGGCCTTCTGCCAGGGCTGGCGAAACCAACATCGCAGCCGCCCTGCGTCGCCACGCCGTTCACCCATCACGGCCCCTGGCCTTGGTCGGCGCCATCAGCAAATAATCGAAAGACCCTGGTGAGAGCGTGCACGTACTTGTATCAGCAGCCGGGATTGGGTAGAATCGTCGCCTGTTGTTCCCAGGTACCGCGCTCGTTCGTTGCTCGGCCGGGGGAGCCAATCCACACGGAGGAAAGGGTGATTGGATGTACTAGGTACTCACGTGCTCCTGGAACTTAGAAACTGCGACCCCCGGTTGCTGGACGACCTGGTCCATATTCGGCAGGAGATGCTGCGGGCCGCGTCCTCGGTTGATGCGCACGTTGTTGGGGAGTCGTTTCACCAATTTACGCCCCAGGGCGTAACGGGCATTCTGTCCATCGCCGAATCCCACATTTCCATTCACACTTGGCCGGAGCACGGCTACGCGGCGGCGGACATCTTTACTTGCGGCGATCAAACCATGCCGGAACGCGCGGCGGCGGTGATAATAGAAGCCCTGTGCTGCCGGGATCCCGAAATCACCCAGATCCGCCGCGGGCTTACCGGCGCGCATGTTGTAGAACTGCAACCGGCGCACCGCCGCAACTGACGCCTACTCAACGCTCGAATCGGAGCAACGGCCGGCTCTTCCGGCCGGTTGGGTGGTGTGCGACCGCGTCAGCCAGTTCCCCCTGCCGCCCAAGGAGTCCCGATGGCCAGCTACCCGATGGAAGAGATCACCGGCAAGTGGGTGATCGAGACCGTGATGCCCGATTTGGCGATCATGCTCAAGGTCGACGAGGTCCTCTATTCGGGTCACACGGGATACCAACGAGTGGAAGTGGTCCATTCCGAGGTGTATGGGCGCAGCCTGCTGCTTGACGGCAAGACACAGTCGACCGAACGGGACGAGCACATCTACCACGAGAGCCTGGTTCATCCGGCCATGTTGCTGCATCCCGACCCGCGCCGGGTGTTCATCGGGGGCGGCGGCGAAGGCGGAACGTTGCGGGAAACGCTGGCGCACCGGTCGGTGGAAAAGGTGACAATGGTTGACCTGGACCAACAGGTGGTTGAGCTGTGTCGGGAGCACCTCCCTCAGCATCACGGGGGAGCGTTCGACGACCGGCGAACCGAATTGGTGTTCGACGATGCCCGGGGATTTCTCCAGTCCACCGACCAGACCTTTGACGTGATGATCATGGATCTGGTGGACCCGCTGGAGGGCGGGCCGGCGTATCTCCTGTACACCGAGGAGTACTACAAAATCGCCCGCGCTCGGTTGAACCCCGGCGGAATCCTGGTAACCCAGTCCGGTCCGGCCGGCTTCCTGAGCCTGCACGAGTGTTTCACGACCATATACAAAACGCTGGAAAGCATCTTCGCCCATTCCGTCCCCTACCAGGTCCACATCCCGTCCTTCATCACGCTTTGGGGGTTTACCGTCGCATCCGACGCACCCCTGCCTTACCTGGATGCCTCTGATATGGATCGGCGCATCGCAGAGCGAGTCGCCAAAACGTTGCGGCACTACGACGGGCAGAGCCACGAAGCCATGTTCGCTCTGCCCAGGCACATTCGTGACGGCATCGCCTCGGAAACTCGCATCAACCGGGACGATGCCCCGGTCTTCATGGTGTAGGCACAGGTAAATCCGGCCTGTGTTACGATGCGGATAGCGGAACTGCCTCAGGCAATCTATCGGGCGATCAACGGCTGGCGGGTCTGGGTGACGCTCCTTTTCATGGCGTCGCTAATCCTCAACGAGGCTGCGCTGGGAATCCGGGAAGGGCACACGATTGTAGAAGCGTTGACGCGCATTTCGTATATTCGGATGCTTCTGCTGGCTTTCGTCTGCGGCGTCATCTCTCAAGCCGTCATCGGCGCTGTGCCATTCACTGTAGGAGTAGTTATGACGATGATAGATTTCGCCCTGCGTCGTCGCCGGGAGTGGCGGGAGGAAGGGCGCGAAGAGGGCCGCGAGGAGGGCCGCGAAGAAGGTCACGCGGCAGAACGACGCCGGAATATTGCGGCTATTATGGCAGCCCCCGGTCTGACGGATGCCGCCAAATTGCAGGCCATCGCCGCAATCAATGGCGCGGAACAGGAGGAAAGCGGATCACAGACTCCGCGTCGCCAGGGCGAATGACACTCCGTAATTACCCCTGCGCTGCGGCCAGTTCGGGGAACCTTTCCAGCGGGAGCACTTCGCCAGCCGTTTCCCAGCTATCCACCAGTTCCCGGATCGCATCGGGCACGCGCCTGGTTTGCCCGGTGTCCGCGTTGAAGCCGACGTAGATCGCCTCAATGGTCGTGAAGGGGGAATCGTCAGGCGCTCCGCCCTCTATGAAAATGGCAACTTCCAGCGCGAGACTGGTGTTGCCGATGCGGGCGACCCGGGCGCGCAAGTCCAGCATCTCGTCCACCCGGACCGGCGCCTTGTACTCGATGGTCACTTTGGCGACGGCGAGGTCGAAGTACCCCGCCGCCGCGACGCGGTAGATGCCGAATCCCAGGTTGCGGAAGTATTCGGCTTGGGCGATTTCGAGCCAGCCGAGATAGCTGCCGTTGAACGCGATGCCCTGAGCGTCGCATTCCTGCCAGCGCACGCGGACGTCCATGCCGAACCGGTAGTCGGAGCGCAGTTGCGTCATATTAGCCCGGCGTTCCGCTCCATCCCAGGCTGGCCAGAAAAACCCGGTCGGAATTGGTCAGCGGCGCCGTGTCCAGCAGGTCGGGGCGCAGGCGCAACGTCCGTTCCAGGGATTGCCGCCGCCGCCAACGCTCGATGTCCGCGTGGTTGCCGGACCGCAGTATCTCGGGCACGGCCATCCCACGAAATTCGGCGGGACGCGTGAACAGCGGGTGCTGCAACAGACCCGACGTGATGCTGTCGTGTTCCACATTCTCCGCCGAACCCACAACCTCCGGTATAAAGCGGGACACCGCGTCGATGATGACCATTGCTGCCAGTTCCCCGCCGGTGAGCACGTAGTCGCCGATGGAAACTTCGTGGGTGATCAAGCCTTCCCGAATGCGCTCGTCAACGCCGGCGTAGTGACCGCAGATGAGAATCAAGCCCGGCGCGTCGGCAAACTGGTTCACCAGGTCCTGGTTCAGGATCTCGCCTTGGGGAGAGGTGAGGACAACGGGAGTCGTCGTCCGCTCCGCAAGAGGGATGTCAGCCAGCGCAGATTCCCCCGCCGCGAAGATCGGGTCCGGCTTCATCACCATACCCGGGCCACCGCCGAACTGGTAGTCGTCGGCGGTGCCGTGCCGGTCGGTGGCATACTCCCGTATATCGACGGTATCCAGGGAGACCAGCCCGCTGCGTATGGCGCGTCCCAGCACGCTGTACTCTTCGATGAAGCGAAAGGCGTCCGGGAACAGCGTCAGGACGGTGAAGCGCATCTAAGGGACGGGTGGGCGGCACAGGGCCGGTCATCGTGCCCGTGCCGCCAGCGTGCTTTGGGTAGGCCCGAAACGGCGCTAGGCGGGCTGAAGCTCCCGCGTGGCCAGGCGGTTGGTGTACGCTTCTCCGCTCTTCATGATCAGCAGCAGGCGTTCGCGGTCACGGAGAACTGAAATGTTCTGTAGCGGGTCACCGTCCACCACGAGGACATCCGCCTGCTTGCCGGCCTCGATGGTGCCAACCTCGTTGCCGATACCGCAGCACTCGGCCGCGTGGCCGGTGGCGGCCTGGATGGCCAGCATGGTGCTCATGCCCTTCTCGACCATCAGCTCCAGCTCGCGGGCGTTGTCGCCGTGGACGAAACCGCCCGCGTCGGTGCCGGCCACGATTCGGACGCCCTCTTTGATGGCCAGTTCGGTGCTCTGGATGTGGATGTCCATCAGCGCCTGCGCGCGCACCCTGATGTGGGGGGCGCTGACCTTGCTGTGGAAATCGTACACCTCGAAAGTTGGGGTAAAGAAGGTGCCTTGGTCGGCCATCATCTTCAGCATGTCGGGGTCGGTGGCCAGGTAACAGCCGTGCTCAATGGAGCCTGCGCCCGCCCTGATGGCGATGGGGAGGCCGGTGCCGCCCACCGCGTGGCAAAGCGTACTGCGACCCAGGGCGGCAGCCTCATCGACCAGCGCCTTGGCCTCGTCCAGCGCGTAGGCCTGATCCAGCGGGCCGTTGCCGGGGCGACCGGAAGCGCCGCCGGTGGTCGCGAATTTGATCTGGTCGGCCCCGCAGCGGACCAGCTCGCGAACCTTGGCCCGCACGCCCTCCACCCCGTCGGCTACGCCGTCGGGGGACAGCGGGTCGTGGCCCAGGATGACCTTGCGGTGGCCGCTGCCGCTGACCTTGTCTTCGATGCCGCCGGTGGGGGACATGATGTTGACCGAGATGATGAGGCGAGGTCCTTTTATCAGGCCCTGTTCCACGGCCATCTTGAAGCCGGCGTCCAGGCCACCCGCATCGCGCACCGTGGTGTAGCCGGCCGCCAGCGTGTCTTCGATGACCTGGGCGGTGCGGATGTTGAACAGCGACAGCGGTTCGTCCATACCCCAACGGCCGGTCAGGCCATATCCACCGGAGGCCAGGTGATCGTGCACGTCGATGAGGCCGGGCATTATCGTATGGCCGCCGGCATCCAGCACCTCGGCCCCTTCGGGGATGGGCACCGCCGCCCGAGGACCGACCTCCACGATGCGGTCGCCGTCGATCAGCACCGCGGCATTCTCCACCGCGGGTCTGCCCGAGCCGTCAATGAGATTCCCTCCAACTATTGCCAGCATGATCGACCTCTCACTTTTGCCAAATGTGCAGTGGACCGGGCGGCCCGTCAACGGCGCCGGGATGTTGCTGCGGTGGAGCGATGCTAATTTGGGCTCCAGCCGATGTCAAGAAACATAAACCGCGTAACCGGTCAGAGGACGCCGAGTGTACAGCAGGTTCGCTGCGATATAATCATGGCCAGTCAATAAGCTGGATCTGGAAAGAACGTTGATGGGACTGGTCGCGGGCAAATCTCGTTTTTTGTGCCTGACTTTCTGTTTGGCCGTGGCATTGTCCTTGGGCGGATGTTTCGTCGGTAATCTGTTTGGCGGTGATCTGCCGGCCATCGCTTACGTTGTATCGGATGATGACGGCGCCCAGGCTTGGGTTCAGCAGCCCGGTGACGACGAAGCATCACGCATTTCGTCGTTGAGCGCGGACGCAAAGATGCCGCGGTGGTCGCCGGACCATACTAAAATCGCCTGGATATCGGTCGGCAATAAGACCGCCCTGATGCTGTACGACGTAGACAGCGAAGGGGTCACTACGCTGGTGTCAAACGTGGACGCCGACCAACCCCCAATCTGGGCTCCCGAGTCGGACCGGATCTCGTATGTGTCGGACGAAGATGGCGATCCCGACATCTACATGGTGGCGCTGGAAGGCAGGCGAAAAACACGGTTGACCTTCAGCCCGGAGCGAGAACGCGTCGGAGACTGGTCGCCCGACGGCGAGTGGCTGGTGTTTACCGAGCATGGAAAAGAAGGATTGTTCCTGCGCAATCCCAACGGGGTGAACCGTATCGAATTGACCGACGGGCCTGACTCGGACCCGGTCTGGTCGCCCAAAGGAGACAGGATAGCCTTCCTCCGCAGCTCCGATGGCGCTCGCGATGTGTATGTTCTCCGGCCAACCAGGTCGGACAACTGGGCCGACGATACCGACGAAGTAGCCGTGGCAGAGGAGGAGCACGACGAGTTTTCGGCGGCTTGGTCCGCTGATGGTCGGCGGCTGGCTTTCGTGGTTCGCTTCGATGATCAGTCTGAGGTCTTTTCTGTCCTCGTGGATGGCTCGGAACGGCGGCAGTTGACGCAGAATACGGCGGACGATTTGATGCCCGTCTGGTCGGCGAACGAGGATCGCATAGCGTTCGTCTCCTATGCCTACGGCAACGCCGAGATTCTCTACATGAACGCTGATGGAACGGAACAGATGCGGTTGACCGTCAACGACGCAATGGACACCCACCCCGACTGGTAACTGGGCCGAGCAACCCTCCGCACCCCATGGCCCACTCAGCCCCGGATCTTGACCCCGCCGACCTTGGCCCGTTGCTGGGCGGCCTCAGCGCCCCGCTGGCGGCAGTCTCGACACGTGCCGGCGACGTCAGCAACGCGCAGATCGCCGTGGCCATCACCGCCGCTTCCATAGTTCCCCAGCGGCCCCGGCTGATCGTTCAGATCTACCACACCAACTTCACCCACGGTCTCATCGCGTCCAGCGGCGTACTGGCGGTCAACTTCCTGGAAACCTCCCAGCTGCCGCTCATCTGGCAGCTGGGCATGCATTCGGGTCGCGACAGAGACAAGTTTGAGGGCGTCAGCTATACCACCGGCGCAACGGGCAGCCCCTTGCTTGAGGGATGCTTCGGTTTCCTGGATTGCCGTGTGGTCAACGCCATGGACGGCGGCGACATGACCGCCTTCCTGGTGGAAGCGGTGGCCGCCCGGACCAACGGGGGCGAGCGAATAACCTGGCGGGAGGCGAGCAGCGTCTCCCGCGTCGGTGGGCTGACGAATGGGACCGCAAGATCGCCGGGGAGATCGACGTTTCCTTGAGAACTATGGGCGCCATTGATCCGGCAGCGTGGTCGGGCCACCCAGGTCCCTGAAGCCGCTGGAATGCTACAATGCGTTCATCGGATCTGCCCAATGAACTGGTTGATCGCGGCATCTATTGGCAAATTGCCGGATTCCTGTTGGTGGCCTGCGCCAGCGTAGCGATCCTGGCTGAATTTGCCGGTTCGGATCACCGGGTGTTCATCTACTTCGAGATTGCAGCAACCAGGTTGTACTGGGCCTTGGTGATACCGCTGGCAGGCCTGTTTGACGGAGCGCGCAAAATGTTTGAGAAGATGTCGGAAATCCGGGCCAAGCGCCGACAAAGGTGGCTCGACGAAGGGCGGCGTGAAGGGCAGCGTGAGGGCCGCCGTCAGGAGCGAGAGCGGGTGCGAGCGGAGGTGCAACGGCTCGGCGACGCCCTTTCCCCAGAGATTGTGGCCTCTCTGCTCGATGAACCGGACAATCCCGGCGAGCAAAGGGATGGGCAAAATGTTTGAGAAGATGTCGGAAATCCGGGCCAAGCGCCGGCAAAGGTGGCTTGACCAGGGCCGCCGCCAAGAACGTGAAAACCTTGCGTGAAGAGTTGCGTAAATGGGGCGTGACGCTGCCGCAGGAAGCTACCGACTTCCTGGACGGTAAGGGTGATAAAAGAGAGCGTTAACATGGATGCTGATATTGCTGAAATCGTAGCCCGCATCCACGACACGCCGCAGCAATCGGTGCTGGCCGTGGCCGGCGCGGGAAATTACGCCCTCGCCTGGCTGCTCGGGGTCGGGGGAGCGTCACGCACCGTATTGGAGACCCGAGTACCCTATGGGTATCTGGCGATGACTGACTTTCTCGGCGGATATGCTCCCGAGCAGACTGTCTCCGCTGATACTGCGCGACGGATGGCCCGGGCGGCGTGGGCTCGGGGCATGTCGCTGCGCGAGCAGGACGCGCCCATTGTGGGGCTGGCGTGCACCGCGACCATCGCCACTGACCGCACCAAGCGCGGTGACCACCGCGCGTTCATCGCCACTTGGGACGACGACATGGCGACTACTGACGCAGTCGTGCTTGAAAAAGGCCTTCGGGACCGCGCCGGCGAGGAGGACGTGGTCAGCAGGTTGGTCATCGCCGCCGTTGCCCGCGCCTGCGGGGTCTCGGCGGAGCTTGATTTGGGACTCGCATCTTCCGAGCGCCTCGAGACAGAAACGACGCGGCACGCCGATCCGGTACAACGCCTGCTGGACGGAGATGCCAGTTGGGTCACGGTTCATCCCGACGGGCGGATGGTGGTGGATGGAGACGCGCCGCAGGCCCTGCTCCCCGGTTCGTTCAACCCCCTGCACGCCGGTCATACCGAACTGGCGCATGTGGCGGGCGACGTGCTGGGAGCGACGGTTGCCTACGAACTTTCGGTGTCCAACGTGGATAAGCCGCCCCTGGCCGTTGCAGAAGTACACCGTCGCTTGGAGCAGTTCCCAGGCGTGGGCACGGTGGTGCTCACCCGGGCGGAGACCTTCATCAAGAAGTCGGAGCTGTTCCCCGGGTGCGGATTCGCCATCGGGTGGGATACCGTGACCCGGTTGATCCAACCCCGATACTACGGAGATTCTCAGACGGCAATGCTGCAGGCCCTGGCGGAAATATGGGGGCGTGGCAGCCGTTTCGCAGTGGGCGGGCGCACCGATGACGGCGGAGCGTTCCGGTCGCTGTCGGACGTGGACATCCCGGATGGGTTCCGCCCCATGTTCACGGAAATACGCGAAGCCGACTTCCGCCGCGATCTGTCTTCGACGGCGATTCGGGAGAACCAGGGCCTCAATTGACACTGATGGGGGCCGTTGTTAGGATGATTCCCTAGTTGAAGACGACTTGGTACTTTGACAATCGAGTGCTGCCCAGACGTCCTGAGATCACTTTGGCCATCTGCATTACAGTACTGGCCAATTCAATCCACCAAGAAGAGCAGCCGAATGGTCGGTTTCGTGTTTGGGGCGAGGTTACTTTACCGGATGAGACGACCCCACGTGTCGTTCGTGTTGTCCTGCTCGAAGACGGCGAAACAATTCATACGGCATTTATCGACAGCGGCTTTCGCGAACGAAGTTCAACATGAAAGTGAACTATTATCCCGAGACAGACAGCCTGTACATCGAGCTGAAGAACTCTGCCAGTGTAGAATCTTACGAGCTTTGCGATGGCTTGGTGGTTGATCTCGACGACAGCGGCGCGGCGGTAGGGCTGGAAATCGAAGACCTCGCCTTTTTCACCATGAGTGCCGGGGCGGAGGTTGGACTGGAGATCCATCGTCGTGACCCAACCGACGATGGATCTGTTGCTGCGTTTGGCGTTGACTTGGATATCCTTCGCAATTTCGTCGAAGGTCTGGCGATTCAGGAAACAGTCGACAACCTGGCGCTCCAGCTTGCATAGCAGCATAATCCGCGATCATCCTCATGGAATTTACAGTTCCCCTGCTCCAAACCTTCAACCCGGCCGACTACGCCGGAAACTGGTTGGCGGTGGTCATCGCCGTCGTCATCGCCCTGGCTGCTATTGGCGCAATGTTCGCGGGGTCGCAGCTGCTGTCAGCGCGGCGCCGTTCGGACGTCAAGCTGACTACCTACGAGTGCGGCATACCCCCGACCCCCTTTGCGTGGTCGAACATCAACATCCGCTTCTACATTTTCGCCATCCTGTTCCTGATATTCGACGTGGAGGCCGTATTCCTTTTCCCGTGGGCCGTGGTGTTCATACAGGAAAAAGCCGCCGGCAACCCGATACCGTTCTATGCCATGCTGCTGTTCCTGGCGATGCTGTTCTTCGCCATAATCTACGGCTGGCGCAAGGGGGTCCTGGATTGGCAGAAGTAAACCCGTCCGCAGCGTCCGGCGGCCTCTCGGCGGATTCTCCGTTGGCATTGCCGCCTCGCGCCACTGAAATCGTCCTGGGCGCCGGGAATCGGCCCGGCCCGAGCCTGCTCAACCAGGCCACAGAGGGGCGCGTGCCCGGCGTCATCACGACCACCACCGATCAGCTTTTCGCCATGGCGCGCAAGTCGTCCTTGTGGACGCTGAGCTTTGGATTGGCCTGCTGCGCCATCGAGATGATTTCCACGTACATGGCCCACCACGATTTCGACCGCTTCGGCGTGGTGACCTGGCCGTCGCCCCGGCAATCGGATGTCATGATCGTTGCCGGCACCGTGGTCAAGAAGATGGCTGAGCCCATCCGCTTGCTCTACGAGCAGATGCCGGAACCGAAATGGGTCATCGCCATGGGGAGTTGCGCCACCAACGGCGGCCCCTACTACCGATCTTACTCTGTGGTGATGGGCGTCGACCACATCATCCCCGTGGACGTGTACGTGCCGGGCTGCCCGCCACGCCCGGAAGCGCTGCTGTACGGCATATTGAAGCTCCAGGAAAAAATCATGGCCGACGCGGGAGACGGCAGTGCCGCGGCCTCGGCGTAACGCCCCAGAGGCGGAAGCGGAGCCGCCGCCAGACCCCATCGATCTGTTGGCGCCGGCGCGACGTGAAACCCTGGAGCGTGCCGTGGCGGTTCTGGCTGATTACTCCCCGGTACCCGGCGCCTTGGGTGATTTGCCACAGGTGACCGTGCCCGCTGCCGACATCGATTCGGCCTGCGCTGCCTGCCGGGACGACGTTTCCCTGGATTGCCGAATGCTGCTGTGCCTGGCGTGCGTGGACTACGAGGAGCGTTTCGAGCTGGTCTACTTCCTCCAGTCTCTGGCCCGGGAGCAATCGCTGGTGTTGAAGACCGAAGTGTCCTACGACGATCCTGTCCTCCCCTCGGTGTGTGCGGTCTGGCCGGCTGCGGACTGGTATGAGCGCGAGGCGCACGACCTGTTCGGCGTGGCGTTCGACGGTCATCCCGACCTGTCCCCTTTGCTCCTGTATCCGGAGTTCGACGGGTTCCCCGGACGCAAATCCTATGACTTCTACGAGTACCGGGAGTTTTAGGGAGCTTTCGATGCCAGCAAGCCATCAAAACCAAAACGACGATGTTCCCGAAGGGTTCACGGTCTATCTTGCCGCCGACAATGAGCGGCGCTTAACCGCGGTGACTGATAGCGTTAAGTTAACGGCTCACGTGATCCCGGAGGGAAACGAGTTCACGGCAATCATGGACGGCATGGAACTCGAAGATTCGGATGGCAATCCGTTCATAGCCATGGTGAACGGTATGGAATTGAAAGGCAGAGGCAGTACAGCGCCTCAGGCGCAAGACGATTTGGTCCGGGCGATGCGCAGCTGGCTGGAACGGCAGGATACCGCCGGCAAACTGGCGGATTCATTAGGCGTTGAGGGCCTTTCCGAAGAGACCGAGGTTACTCTACAGTTCGTTGACCCGGCAGAGGCAGACCGGCGTCGCTCTGACATGGTAACCAGACGCCCCCTGCCGGCCGATAGAGCTTACGATGTCGAATGGGAAACCAGCGTAAGCGTATACACTTTTCGCGGGTAATCATGGATCGTATCATCTACGAGATCGAAGCCGCGCGAGTCGCCTCGGGCTGGGAAGCGCGGTGTCCGGAGCTTGAAGTGACGGCGTACGGAGACACCCAGGGCGATGCCCGCACCGCCCTCCGACGACAGGTGTCGGACTACCTCGAAGACTGCGAGGAAATGGGCGTCCTGGAGGACGTTCTCATCGAAGCCGGCTTCTACGACAACGGGGAAGCCTGGAAGAGCGCCCGCGTGGAGCCGCCGCAGCCCAGCCTGCGTTTCATCGGCTCTCCATTTCCCGAAACCCGCGAGCCGTCGGACTGAAGATCCGATTGCCGTTGGCGATCCGACGAACCATGACTGATCCAACCGCCATGACCACCCAAGTCCCGGAGGGCGTCCCCGAAGGCACTCAGCCGGTGGAGATGCTGCTCAACATGGGGCCGCAGCACCCGTCCACTCACGGCGTGTTCCGCATGGTTCTATGGGTGGACGGCGAGAAGGTCGTCGACGTCGAGCCGCACATCGGGTACCTGCACCGGGGATCCGAAAAGCTGTGCGAGGGCGAGCAGTACCATCAGGTGGTCACCCTGTTCGACCGGATGGACTATATCGGGAACTTCAACAACGAGCTGGCGTACTGCATGGCCGTCGAGAAGCTGATGGGCCTGGAGGTCCCGGAGCGGGCCGAATACATCCGCGTGATCCTGTGCGAGTTGAACCGCATCGCCAGCCACCTGCTGTACGTTGGCACCATGGGCCTGGACGCCGGCGCCATGACCCCGGTGATGTTTTCCTTCCGCGGCCGGGAGCGGGTGCAGGCGCTGTTTGAAGCCGTGTCCGGCGCGCGCATGATGCACAACTATTTCCGCATCGGTGGCCTCAAGGAGGACGTGCCGGATAATTTCCGGCAATTGGTGAATGAGTTGATGCCGCTGCTTCGTGAGGACGTGGAGCAGAGCGACCGAATACTGACCTTCAACGAGATATTCCTGTCCCGCCTCAAGGACGTGAGCCCCATCAGCGCCGACGAAGCCATCGCTCTGGGCCTTACCGGCCCGCTGCTGCGAGCGTGCGGGTACGAGTACGACGTGCGCAAAGCGCAGCCCTACTCCATCTACGACCGCTTCGACTTCGAGATCCCGGTGGGACTGGACGGGGACTGCTGGGACCGGCACTGGGTGCGGGTTCAGGAGATGTACCAGTCCCTGCGGATCGTGGAACAGGCGATGGCGCAGTTGCCCGAAGGGCCGGTGGCGTCATCGCTGGGCCGCCGCCTGATCCGCCCGGCCGCCGGTGAAGTCTACGTCCGCGCCGAGAACCCCAGGGGCGAGATCGGCGTGTATCTGGTCAGCGACGGCACCGACCGGCCCTATCGGGTGAAGGTGCGCCCGCCGTCTTTCTGCAACCTCTCCGCGCTGCGCCGGCTGCTGGTGGACACCTGGCTGGCGGATAGTGTAGTGGTGCTGGGTTCGCTGGACATCGTGCTGGGCGAGGTGGACCGGTGAGTTTCCTCATCAGCTTGGGTTGGAGCGCGCTGGGTCTGGCGATTATGTTCGCCGTCCTGTCGGTGGTAGTTCTGTCTATGGTCTGGCTCGAGCGCAAGGCGCTGGGCCGCCTGCAACTGCGCTACGGGCCTACCCGCACCGGATTGTTCGGCCTGATGCAGCCCATCGCCGACGCGGTGAAGCTGATCATAAAAGAGGACATCATCCCCGATGATTCGGAAAAGGCGATCTTCTGGATCGCTCCGGTGATTGTCGTGGTATCCGCCTTCGTCATCTGGGTGACCATACCCGGCGGCGATAACGTGGTGATCCGTCATCTGCCCCTGGGATTGTTCTACATCATCGCCTTTGCGGTGATCGGCATCCTGGGCTTGGTTCTGGCCGGCTGGGGTTCAGCGAACAAATACGGCATCATGGGCGGGTTGCGATCTGCCGCGCAACTGATTTCCTACGAGATCCCGGTGGTGCTGGTGGCCGCCGCCGTGGCAATACTGGCCCAATCCCTGGACATGCGGGAAATCGTGTCGCAGCAGTCGACCTACCCTTACTTGGTGGTGCTGCCCCTTGGCTTCGTGATCTTTTTCATCGCCGGGCTGGCCGAGGTGGGCCGCACGCCTTTCGACATCTATCACGCCGAGAGCGAGGTGGTGGGTGGCCCGTTTGTCGAATACAGCGGAGCCCACTGGTCGGTGTTCTTCCTGGCCGAGTACATCAACACTTTCGCCATCGCCGCCCTGACGACACTGCTTTTCCTGGGTGGCTGGGGCGGTCCGGCCCTACCCGACGTGGTGTGGTTCCTCTTCAAGACCTACGCCGTGGTGTTGGTGGTGTTCTGGGTGCGGGGCACCTTCCCGCGTCTCCGCATCGACCAGCTGATGGCCTTCGCTTGGAAGGTGATGGTTCCCCTGTCGTTCTACACGGTTATCATCGCCGCCGTGTACCGGTTCTACGAACTGCCCTGGTGGAGCCTGACCGTCATGTCCGCGGCCGGGCTGGCGGTTGCGGGGTGGATCATCTACCGGCGCATGACCGGGCCGGCTCGACGGGTGGCGGAAGTCCAGCGACAGCTTGCCGCGCGGCGGGCGGCAACCGGAGCAGGCACGTAACCGGGTATGCTGGTATCATATTGGCAGCTTTGTGAGGCGTTCCAGCTATGACCACTCGCACCCGGAAAATCACCGTCGCCGAATTCGAGGCGATGGCCGCCGATCCCGGCCACCGCTATGAACTCGTTGATGGAGAACTGGTTGATATGGACGGCAAGCCCAGGCACGGCAGGGTTACCGCGCGCATCGGCTCCTTGATTCAAGATCGCGTGTTTGACGCAGGGCTGCCGCTGGATGTTGGCGTCAATACGGGGTTTGTGATGAGTGAAACCACTCTGCGTTTCCCCGACGTCCACGTGACTTCCTGGGAGCGACTGGCAGAATACGATGAGAGTGCGCCGGGTTGGCCGCGCCTAGCTCCGGATGTAGCGATTGAGGTGGTTTCGGCCAGCAACACGCAGGCGGCTTTGGAGCGAAAAACTGCGGAGTACTTTGCCGGTGGCTCCAGCGCCGTTTGGATCGTCGACCCTGACCCGCGTACGGTGATGATCCGGCGTCCCGGTGCTGCTGATGAGGTGTACGGGCCGGAGGACATGCTCATCGGTGATCCTGAGATACCCGGTTTTTCCTGCGCCGTCGCCGACATTTTCGCGGTGCTGGACCACGGAGCACCGTCGGCAACTGATGCCACCCAAAGTGGGAGGCCATGATGACCACTGCAACTTCCCTTCCCATTCACGAGGAAGCTGTCCATGCCGAAAACGATTGGCGCAACCGCCCCGACGACCGGCGGTACGAGATGGTCGATGGCGAGTTGGTGGAGCTGCCGCCGATGAGAAGAGGGATATCAATAGTCACAGGCAAAGTTTATCGCCTTTTCATACAGCACATTGAAGAGGAGAACCTCCCTTTCTGGGTGGGTATTGCCGCCTCGTTTCGGCTGGGCCTGTCAAGCGCGAACTTCAGGATCCCGGACTTATGCGTAGCTGCGGAACGACCGGGAACGCCGTCGATTGAAGATGAACCCGGCGTGTGGGAAGGGGCGCCCGACATTGCCATAGAGGTGGTGTCACCCACTGATACCTACGTGGAGGTCATCGATAAAGCTCGGCTTTACCTCAGACAGGGGGTCGCCACGGTTTTGCTGGTTGACGCTTACAACAGGGAAGTAACCGTGCGGCAGGCTACCGGCGAAACTCGCGTTCTCGCCACGGACGATATACTCACCGGAGAGCCGGTTTTGCCCGGGTTTTCATGCTCCGTGGCTGAAATTTTCTCCGGCTTGGACCGCGCGGCCGCACTGCGAGTGGAGGGCGTCTAGCAATGTTGGAAAGCCTGAAAGGAATGATGCTCACCCTGGCGTCCACGGTCTCCGGACTGCGCCGGCCGGTTACCCAGCAGTATCCCAAGCAGGCGACCCCGGTGCGCCCGCGCTTCATGGGGTTCCCGGCGCTTACATGGGATGGCGAAATCAGCGAACCCTACTGCACCGGCTGCATGGTCTGCATCCGCAACTGCCCGACGCAGTGCATGTCCGCCAGCATGATGGACAACCCCAAGCACGCCGACGGCGAAAGCAGCCGACGCAAGATCGTCGATTACTTTGAAATCAATTTGAACCGTTGTATATTGTGCGGCATCTGCGTCGAGTACTGTAATTTCGACGCCATCGTCATGAGCCACGAGCACGAGATGAGCACCTACGCGCGCAACGGGGACCGAGTGGACCTGCCCGCATTGCTGGACATCGGCAAGAAGTATCAGGACGATACGGCCTGGATCCCACCAACCGTGCTGGCCAAGCAGAAAGCCGACGCGGCTAAAGCGGCCGCCGAAGCCGAGAGCTGAACCGAGGCTGACCGTGCCCAGAGAAGACGAACGTTTCCGCAATCTGTCGCCGCGGCACCCGCAGTACTGCACCTGCGTTGAGTGCGTCGAGCAGAGGAAATCCGGGCAGAACGCCACCGTCACCGGCAAGGTCGGCGGTCTTGTGGGCAAAATTGCCGGCAAAGCCGCGAAAGCCGGAAAAATGGGTAAGGGCAAAAAGCGGGGCAAGACCGGCGGCTCAGGTAAGGCCCGCGGCCGAACGCAGGCGGTAGCCGAGCCCGTGCGAAAGCACAAGGCCGATTGCGAATGCGCGACCTGTACCCTTCTAAGGTCCATCTAGGTGTTGTTCTACCAGCAGTCCAAGGCCGGTTAGCCTATTCGACGATGCGGAAGCCAACACCAAACCCTCACCACCGGAGCCGCCAACGGGGCGGCTCGTACTTTGGCAGCACACCGGGAATTTTCAGGATGAGCCCGGTGAACGGGGACGCATAGACCCGTGGCGCTGGCCCTCTTCGCCATTGTGGCCATCTTCACCCTCGGCGGCGCCGTGGGTGTCGTAGCGACTCGCAATGTGGTCCACGCGGCATTGTTCCTGCTGCTGTCTCTGCTGGGCGCGGCCGGCGCGTACCTGCTGATGTTCGCCGAGTTCCTGGCGTTGGTGCAAGTGCTCATATACGGTGGCGCGGTTACCATCGTCGTGCTGTTCGCGGTGATGCTCACTCGATCATCGGAATATCCGCGCATCACGGACAACAAACAGTGGCCGCTGGGTTTGATCACGGCAACCGTGCTGGCAGTGGTGCTGGGCGCGGCTTTCTGGCTGGCTCCCGATGTTGCCGCGGAACCCCAGGCTCCCGCCTTCACGGAACTGGGCGCCGCCCTGTTCACCAAGTGGGCGCTGCCCTTCGAGATCGCGTCCCTGGTGCTGCTGGTCGCCCTGATAGGAGCCATCATCATCGCCCGGACGCAGAGTGCAACGGCGCAAGGCGACGCGAGTGCGGAAGGCGAGGTCTAGCCGCGCGATGGTGCCGCTCCTGTACTTCCAGCTCCTTGGCGCCGCCCTGTTCGGGATCGGTTTCTACGGAGTCCTTGCGCGCCGGAGCGCAGTGCTCATCGTGCTGTCCATCGAGCTGATGCTGAACGCCGTCAACATCAACTTGATCGCGGCGGCTTCTTACCTGAACGGGACGGGCCGTTTCGCCGCGTTTGACGGGCAGATCATCGCGATCTTCGTCATCACCGTGGCCGCGGCGGAGGTCGGGCTGGCCTTTGCGATCATCCTGCGGATGTATCGCAACCGGGGAACCGTCAACGTCGACGAAATCAACCTGCTCAAGTGGTGACATGCCGCTGGCATTCCTGATCCCAGTCTTCTCTTTCGCCGCCTGCCCGCTGATCATCCTGTTCCAGCGATGGCTGCCGCTGCGCGGCGCGCCGCTGGCGATCCTGGCCATCGGCGCCGGTTTCGTCGTGTGGGCGCTGACGGCGGTGAATTTCCTGGGCGCAAGTGCCGACAACCCGGCCTGCGATGTCAGCGGGATCACCGGCGCGTTGACTTGTCACTTCTCAACTTCGTGGTTTGAGGCCGGCATACCCGGAGTCGCCGCGACCGTTGACCAGGCCATTCACCTGGATTGGGGCATCATCATCGACCCGCTGACGGTGGTGCTTCTGGGTTTGATCACCTTCGTCGCCCTGGGGGTGCAGCTTTATTCGCTGGAGTACATGAAGGGCGACCCGCGTTTCGGCTGGTACTTCGCGTGGCAGGCCCTGTTCGTGGCGGCGATGCTCACGTTAGCGCTGGCGGACAACTTCCTGCTGCTGTACATCGCGTGGGAGCTGGTGGGCCTGTGTTCGTACCTGCTAATCGGGTTCTGGTTCGAAAACCCCGGCCCCCGGGAGGCCGCCAAGAAAGCGTTCGTAGTGACCCGCATCGGCGATGTGGGGCTGCTGGTGGGCATCCTGCTGTTGTGGGTCAACGTGGGCAGCTTCAGCATGACTGACGCGTTCGCCGCCGCCGCCTCGGGCGAGCTGGGCAGCGGGGTCACGACGGCCGCGGCCATCCTGCTGCTGCTGGGAGCCATGGGCAAGTCGGCGCAGTTCCCCTTCCACGTGTGGCTGCCCGATGCTATGGAGGGCCCGACGCCGGTGAGCGCGCTGATCCACGCCGCCACCATGGTGATCGCCGGCGTGTACCTGGTGGCCCGCGCCTATCCCATCTTCGCCGCGTCACCCGAAGCGATGATGGTCGTGGCCATCGTCGGCCTTATCACCGCCTTGGGCGCGGCCACCATCGCGCTGGTGTCCACCGACTTGAAACGCATCCTCGCGTACTCCACCGTGTCCCACCTGGGTCTGATGATGCTCTCGCTGGGCGCCTTTGGTTGGACGGCGGCGGTGTTCCACCTGATGGCCCACGGATTTGCCAAGGCGCTGCTGTTCCTCGGCGCCGGCAGCGTGATGCACGGCGTGGGCGCGCACGGCGACGTGGACATCCGGCGCGTCGGCGGGCTGCGTCGAGCCATGCCGGTCACCGCCGTCGCATTCTCCATTGGAGCGCTTTCCCTGGGCGGCATACCGATCCTGTCCGGCTTCTGGAGCAAGGACGAGATCCTGCTGGCCGTCGAGCACAACCTGCCCGTCATTTTCATTGTGCTGACCATGCTCACCGCCTTCCTGAGCGCGCTGTACATGGCCCGCGCCATGTTCGTAGTGTTCTTCGGACCCGAAGGCGAAGATAGCCATCACGCTCACGAATCGCCGCTGCTGATGACCGGCGTGTTGTCCGTGCTGGCGGTGTTGGCCGTGGGGTTCGGCTGGATCGCCTTCAACTGGCCGGGCAGTTTCGACGGTTTCGGCAGCTTCGTGTTTTACGATCACGCGGAAAAGTTCCACTTTGGCCCGGTGCTCGGCGCGATCTCGATCGTTCTGGCCGTGGGCGCGTTCGTGCTGGCATGGCTGGTCTACGTCCGTCGTTCCATCTCCCATGAGCCGTGGCGGGCGCGGTTCGCGGGGATATTGCGGATTGTCGAACGCCGTTATTACGTGGATGAGGCATACCAGTGGACCATCGACCGGGTGGTGCTGACCGTCTCCGCAGCGCTGGCGTTCTTCGACCGCGCGGTGGTCAACGACGTCGCCATCAACGGGCCCGCCGACGTGGTGCGCAAAGCCGGAGTCGCGCTGCGGCTGCACGTCACCGGACACGTCTATACCTATGCCCTCGCGGTGGCCCTGGGCGTAATCGGCCTGGCGATATTCTGGTGGCTCCGGTCAGTTTAGGGTTTGCCGGCATTATGCAACGCAGCTATCCCCGCGCCACCTCGTCATTTCCGCGAAAGCGGGAATCCATAGCGTCTTGGCTCAACGGGATTCTGGATTCCGGCTTTCGCCGGAATGACGGTCGTTACATTCGATGATGGGCAATTTCGACCAGGTATCCCTGCTGCTCTTGGTGCTGGTGCCCCTGGCCGGCGCAGTCCTGGCCATGGTGTTGCCCAAGGACCGGCCCCGGGATGCGTGGCAGTTTGCCATCTTTGTGGCGGCGATCAGTTTCGTGCTGTCGGTCATCGTGTTCTTGCGCTACGACTACGGGGCCGGCGGTGTCCAGATGGTGCGCGAGTACCCCTGGATCGGGCATCCGGTCAACATAACGCTCCACTTCGGGCTCAACGGGATCGGCGCGCCCCTGGTGCTGCTCAACGGCATCGTGCTTCTCGGCGCGGTGCTGATCAGCCAGACCATCACCCGGCGGACGCGGGACTTCTTTGTGCTGCTGCTGGCCCTGGGCGCGGGCGTGTATGGCGTTTTCGTGGTGCGCGACCTGTTCTTCCTGTTCTTCTTCTACGAACTGGCCGTGCTGCCCATGTACCTGCTCATCGGCGTGTGGGGCAGCAGCACCGACTTCGGCACCTTCCTGCGCACCAAGGAATACGGCGCGATGAAGCTGATGCTGATGCTCGTCGCCGGCAGCATCCTGATCTGGATCGGGATCCTGGCTCTGTACGTGGCATCGTCGCAGGCGGGAGACCCGACCTTCAACATCGACAAACTGGCCGCGCTCCAGCAGAGCGGAGCAGTTTCGCGCGTCACGCAGATGTGGGTATTCCCCTTCTTCGCGGTGGGATTCGGCACCCTGGCCGGCCTGTGGCCCTTCCACACCTGGTCGCCTGACGGCCACGTCGCCGCGCCCACGGGCGTCAGCATGCTGCACGCCGGCGTCCTGATGAAGCTGGGGGCTTTCGGCATAATCCAGGTCGGTATGCTTCTGACGCCCCAGGGCGCGGAGGTTTGGATGCCGGTGCTGATCGGCCTGGGCACGGTGAACGTCATCTACGGTGCGATTTCGGCCCTGTCGCAGAACGATCTCAAGTACGTCATCGGCTATTCCAGCGTCAGCCACATGGGTTACGTGCTCATGGGCATCGCCACGCTGCACCCGGTGGGTCTGGCCGGAGCGGTACTCCAAATGTTCTCCCACGGCATAATGACGGCCCTCATGTTCGCCATGGTGGGAGCGATTTACGAACGGGCGCACATCCGCGACAGCATGATCCTCAACGGTCTGATCAAGCGCATGGGCACGACCACCTTCTTCTTCGCCATCGCCGGGCTGGCCTCGCTGGGCCTCCCCGGCCTGAGCGGCTTCATCGCGGAGTTCATGGTGTTCACCGGGGCGTTCCGCACCTACCTGCCACTGGCGGTGCTGGGGGTCATTGGCGCGGCGATCACGGCCGTGTACATCCTGCGCCTGCTGGCCCGCTCCTTCTTCGGCGAGGGCGACCCGCAATGGGACCATCTCACCGACGCCAGCCCGGTGGAAAAGAGCGTGGGCGCGGCCTTCGTCCTGATCCTCATCGCGGTGGGTGTCTGGCCCGCCCCGCTGCTGCGCGTCATCAACACCGGCGTCGCAAGCGCGCTGGCCGTGTTTTAGGCGGTTATCGGAATGCCAATCGACTACACCGCCAACCTGCACCTGCTGACGCCGGAGTTCGTCCTAACGGCGCTGGCGTTCCTGGTGTTCACGGTGGACCTGTTCCTGCCCGAGAGCAGAAAGGAGTGGCTGGCCGGCCTGTCGGTGGTGAGCCTCGTAGCCGTCATGGTCATCGCCATTCTGATGCGGCCGGCGGGTTCGGTGGAACTCTACGGCGGCCTGATCGTCGTCGACGGGTTCGGGCTGTTCTTCAAGATATTCTTCCTGGCCATCGGCGTGGGCATCATCGCCCTGTCCGTGGAGTACGGGCGTGACCGTCTGGATCACCGCGGCGAGTTTTACGGGCTGCTGCTGTTTTCCATCCTCGGCATGAACCTGATGGCCATGTCCCGGGAACTGCTCACCGCGTACATCGCACTGGAACTGCTGTCCTTCAGCCTCTACGTCATGGTGGCCTACGGGTTGCGCGAGGCTCGTTCCAACGAGGCTGGCATCAAGTACATCATCATCGGGGCGCTGTCGTCGGCCATCATGCTCTACGGGCTGAGCAACATCTACGCGGCCCTGGGCACGACATTCTTCGCCGGCATCGCCGAGGAACTGGCGTCGCCCGGCACGCTCAGCCCGGTCCTTTGGGTGGGGGTGGCGCTGCTGGTGGTGGGGCTGGGGTTCAAGCTCTCAGCGGTTCCCTTCCACATGTGGGCGCCCGACGCCTACGAAGGGGCGCCCCTGCCGGTGACGGCGTATCTCGCGATTGGGTCCAAAGCCGCCGCCTTCGCCCTGACCCTGCGCCTGTTCGCTGAAGCCATTGCGCCGGCCGCCGCCCGCTGGGACGAGTGGCAACTGGTCATAGCCGTACTGGCGGCCGTCACGATGCTGCTGGGCAACTTGGTAGCCCTGGCCCAGCGGAATCTGAAACGACTCATGGCCTACAGCAGCATCGGACACGTGGGCTACGCGTTGGCCGGCATCGCAGTGCTGGGCAGCGACTTCGCCCTGGCCGCCAAGTCGGTGGTGTTCTACTTGGTAGTGTATGCGGTGACGAATCTCGTGGTGTTCGCCGGCGTAACCGCCTACTACAACCGCACTGGTCAGGACAACATCGCGGACCTGGCCGGGCTGGCGGACCGTCAGCCCTTCGTGGCCGCCGCTATCGCCATCGGACTGTTCTCCCTGGCCGGACTGCCCATATTCGCCGGGTTCACCGCCAAGTTCTACCTGTTCGCGGCCGTGGCCGACGGCGGGTTCCTGTGGCTGGCCGGCGTCGCCATCTTCGCCAGTCTCATCTCCCTCTACTACTACCTGCAGGTGCTCCGCCAGATGTACATCGAGCGGCCGCCTAACTCTGAGCATGAGAGCGGGGAGCACCAACCCGCCGGCGATCACGGAGACGCCCACGGCCACGGCGGCCACGACGAAACGCCCGTTGCGCCGATGCCCCGTCCGTCGCTGTTGCTCACCGCCACCATGGGCGTCGGGCTCCTGGTGGTGACCTGGTTGGGCGTCTACCCGGCGCCGCTGCTGGGCCTGATCGACGCGGCCAGCGCGGCGATTGTTCCGATGGGGTAACAAGGCTCGGATTAGCATGGACAAACGTCCCGTGATCCGTAAAACTGGAGTCGTGACCGGGCGCAAAGCAATCAACAGATCAGCCACAGGAGAAACACCATGGGAACGGTAGAATTGACTATAGGAGTTGGTGATCCCCAGGGACGGCAGTTCGAGGAACTCGAGGTCACGGTCGATACCGGCTCAACCTACACGGCGGTGCCCCGAGCGATGCTGCAAAGGCTGGGGGTGCCGGTGGAAAGGTCCCTCCCTTCCAAGACGGCCGACGGCCGAATCGTTCCCGTCAACATCGGATACACGACCATACGGCTGGAGGGCCTGAGGTTCCCCACGCCGGTCATATTCGCCGAACCGGGCGAGCCCAGCTTGCTGGGCGTAGTTTCTCTGGAGGAGGCGGCGCTGGCCGTGGACCCCTTGGAGGGACGACTGATACCGACTAACCTGCTGCGGTACTAACCGGGTAAATGGGAACCAGAAACCGTCGTAATCGGAGAATTCGTGAAATCGCTGAAACTGGTCGTTGCCGCGCTGATTATGGCAACCGCAGTTCTCATAGTAGGCAGTATCGCCCTTGCTCAATCCAGCGCGCCGGCTACCGGCAACATTGCCGTCCGCGACGGTATAAATCCGGGTGAGGCTGTGGTGTCCTGGGACGCCGTGCCCGGAGCCACCCACTACCGCATCGGCTACGTCAACATGGTTACGGATTACCCGTTGGCCAAAGCCAGCGTGACCGGCGACTGGATCAATGCTTTCATCTATGTTGATGAAAATGCCCGCAACATCCCGGTTTCCAACGGGCAGGCAGAATATACGGTGAGGCGGCTGGAACAGGACGTCCGCCACGCCTTCACGGTGTTGACCAGCAGCAACTTCGTCGATACTGGAGCCGGCGGCAGCGTCAGCAGCGAATTTTCCTGGCCGAGCAACCCGCGGTGGCAGTTCCACACGGTCGCAGACCGGGGCGGAGCTTGCCCAATGAATTGTCCGGGGAGTCAGACTCCGGTAACACCTGACGTTGGCGCCAAGATCGCCTTGTCGGATGTGGATAACACACGCGGTTACCAGCTCACTGTGACCGGAGCAGGTTTCAATCGCGGTGCTACTGCCACTGTCTATGTGTTGAATCGTCCCCCTACCTACGCAGAAAAAGTTCGTAATGAAGGCGCGTGCCAAGCGGTTGTCGCCGAAGGAACGGCCGCCGGTAGTGCCCGCGTTGGCACCGACGGGAGGGTGTCTGTTACGTTCGAGGTTACCGAGCCCATGTTCAAGCCGGGTAGAGTCAATCACATCTGCGCGGCGGATAGCACGGGCCGTGCTGCCGTGTGGGACGTCGAAGTGTTTGAACTCGAAATTTCGCATGTCAGCCTGTACCCGAACTGCGCCGCCGTGCAGGCGCACTACCCCGGAGGAGCGACCCGTAGCAGCCCGATTTACCGCTCCGCCCTTGACTCGGACCGGGACGGGATTGCATGCGAGCCGGCATCTTCCACTCCACCGGGAAACTATTTGCCCATTCAGGACATTGGCGCTTTCAGTGGTGCAGGTGACAATACGGACAACGTGATTCGGATGTCTGCCGGTATCTATCGCTTTACCACCTCACGACAGAACACAGACAAGAATGTGTTCGTTGACATAGTGGAGCTGAGTAGTGGTAGAGAAAGGTCTGTGGGCATCTATGGCAGAGGCAATAGCGGCGGCTCTGAACTCGAGACGATTTACAACGACGACAGCAGCTTTAGGTTGCAAGCCGGCGAGTACATACTGGCGG
The DNA here is from genome assembly GCA_034428455.1 of Dehalococcoidia bacterium. GTDB lineage: Bacteria > Chloroflexota > Dehalococcoidia > Lucifugimonadales > UBA3495 > Bin87. The sequence continues at coordinate 12,137 of DAOUHZ010000088.1, read as the reverse complement.
TCGATGCCACTGACAGCACTCAAGACTGGACTGTCACAATCGAACTGATAAAAGCACATTAACGGAACGTTCGCCACAACGACTTTGCGAGGTTGGGGTTGCCGTTCTGCGATTAGAAGTCCGGTGCCCGAGAGTTGCACCTCTTGGGTAGCCGGCGTACCATGGCTGTAGTCACGCTGTCCCGCACCCGCGGGGATCGAAGGCACCACCGTGACGCAATGGGCGAACGCCGCGTTCGCCTGTTCTTTCGTCTATTGTCCATCGTCATTATCCGAACCGACGTCCCGGCGGGAGGCTCCCGATGTCTACCAAAAAGATAGAACGCATCCCCGTCCGCGTCGCGCCCCGCGAGGTGTTCATCGCCGAGAAGCGGGCTATCGTCGCAGAGTGCGAGCAGCGTTACGGGATGTCCAGCGAAGAAATGGCCGCCCTGGTTGACAACGACGCCATCGTGCCCACCATTGAGGTAATGACTTGGTATCAAGCCTACGACGGTCTCAAATTCTTCCTCGAAATGACCCCCACGACTGGAACTCCTGGGACAACTACCGAAACATCCACGACCGACGACTGAGCGAACATCCTTTCGTCGTCGGTTTCCGTGATTCGCTACGCTTCGAAACACCCGAAGGGCAGATTTCATTTCGCTTGGACGGGTTCGTGGAGTGCGGAAACGGAGTGATGTTGCAGGTCATGAAGAAGTTCGACATCAGATACGACAGCCGGGGCAGAATGTACGTCCGCTGCTATAGTTACAATTACGTCGGCTTCGTCCCCGGCCGCCATCTGCTCCTCAAGTACCACAACCTCCACGCCGACCCCGACGAATACGTCCACCGCGTCTATGACCCGGCCACCGGCGAAGAGATACTTCACGAAACCCTCCACCGCTACCAGTTTCCCACTTTCCCTGAAGTCTTGGATGAACTGGAGTACCTTGCCCAGACCCTGTAACCGCGCCGGCGCAAAGCGCTGATGATGCGCGGCCAATTACGCCGGGGATAGAATGTTCCCGGCGTTTTTGGTGATTACTCGCTGCCAGGATTCCCGCTTCCCTAGGGTTAGAATTTCAATTCGAGCAGAGGTGCAAACCTGATGATCATCGCAGTTATCGGCAACTACGACCCACCGCCGCACGTGTACGCGCTGGCCGAAGGGGTGGGCAAGGAACTGGCACGCCGGGGGATCACGCTGGTCTGCGGCGGTCTCACCGGCGTCATGGAGGCGGTGTGCAAGGGGGCCAAGTCGGAGTACGGCACCACCATAGGTATTCTGCCCGGCGGGTCGCCGCACACGGCCAATGAGTGGGTGGACTTCCCCGTCGCCACCAACATGGGGTTCGCGCGGAATGTGGCCGTGGTCAGCACCGGCCAGGCGGTCATCGCCGTGGGCGGGGCCTTTGGCACCCTCTCGGAAATCGCCTACGCCCTCAGCTACGGCATTCCGGTGGTCTCGCTGAACAGTTGGCCGCTGACCCTGCGCGGCGACGGCCTGCCCGTGGGCGATAACTACATCATCGCCGATGATCCCGCCGACGCCGTGGACAAGGCGGTCGCCGCGGCCCTGGCCCGGACCGATGAAACCCAGACCGTCGCCTTCTCCGAACCCCTGCCGGAGGTGCCCAATGGCTGATGCCACTATCGTGTCCGTGATCGGACGGGAAGCTCTAGACTCCCGGGGCAACCCCACGGTTGAGGCGGAGGTAACGCTGTCCGACGGCAGCGTGGGCCTTTCGCTCGTACCCTCGGGCGCGAGCACGGGCAGCTACGAGGCCCTGGAGTTGCGGGACGGCGACCGGACCCGGTTCGGCGGCAGCGGCACGTTGACCGCCGTGGCCAACGTGAACGGCCGCATCGGCCCCGCGCTGGCAAGTGCGTCGCCATTCGATCAGGCTGCCATCGACCAGCGGCTGAACGAACTGGACGGTACCGACGACAAGAGCGGATTGGGCGCCAACGCGGTGCTGGCCGTTTCCATGGCGACCGCCCGCGCCGCCGCCGCGTCCGCAACCGGCGGATCCCTGTGGCGACACCTGTCAAGCGGTGGCGAAGTGAGCCTGCCGGTGCCGCTGCTGAACATCCTCAACGGGGGTCGGCACGCCTCCAACTCCGCCGACGTGCAGGAGTTCATGGTCGCACCCGCCGGGTTCGACCGCTTTTCCGACGCGCTGCGCGCCGGCGTGGAGATCTACCAGGCGCTCAAGTCCATCCTGAGAAACGGCGGACACAACCTGAACGTGGGCGACGAGGGAGGTTTCGCGCCAACCCTGCCGTCCAACCGCGACGCCATCGAGGTGGTGCTGCGGGCCATCGAGTCTGCCGGATACCGCCCGGGTGAGCAGGCTCACATCGCACTGGACGTGGCGGCGTCGGAGCTTTGGGACGCCGAGGCGTCGCACTACCATCTCGAGCGGGAAGGCGTATCCCTGGACGCCGGAGAACTGGTTGACCTGTATGCCCAGTGGTGCGCCGAATATCCCATAATCAGCATTGAGGATGGCCTGTTCGAGGACGACTGGGCCGGCTGGTCAACCATGACCCAACGGCTCGGCAAGTCCGTGCAATTGGTCGGCGACGATCTGCTGGTTACCAACATTGGCCGGCTCAGACGCGGCATCGATGAGAAAGCCGGCAACGCCATTCTGCTCAAGCCCAACCAGATCGGCACGCTGTCCGAGACCGCCGCCGCGTTGGGCATGGCCCGCGACGCCGGCTGGACCGCCGTCATGAGCCACCGCTCCGGCGAAACCGAGGACACCACCATCGCCGACCTGGCCGTGGCCTGGAACGTCGGGCAGATCAAGACCGGCGCCCCGGCGCGGTCCGAGCGCGTGGCCAAGTACAACCGCCTGCTGCGCATCGAGGCGGAGTTGGGCGACGCGGCCCGGTACGCGGGCCCGGAGGTTTACGGAGGGCTGGGATCCCGTTAGCTCAACCGTGCCTTCGTGCTGTCGGCGGCCGGCCCGAATCCGCCCTTTCGGTGGTATAATCCGCCCCGCCAGGCACGTTGCGCGACGGTTCGACTGCCTGAGCGTCTTTGGGCCACGTTTTGAACTGAGGGGAGGCACTCCACGATGGCGACGCGCATCGGTATCAATGGGTTCGGGAGGATTGGACGACTGGTCGCCCGGGCGGCTCTTTCACCCACCTACCACGACCGCCTGGATCTGGCCGCCGTAAACGGCCTGGGAGATCCCGATACCGCCGCGCATCTGTTCAAATACGACAGCACCTATGGGCCCTACGCCGGAACCGTGGGCACCGACAACGGCAACCTGGTCATTGATGACAAGCCCATCCGCATGTTCCAGGAGTCCGATCCCGCCAATATTCCCTGGTCCGAGATGGGCGTCGACATCGTCGTGGAATGCACCGGCCGCTTCACCGACGCCGCCAAGGCCGCAGCTCATATCGACAGTGGCGGCGCCGAGAAGGTCATCATTTCCGCTCCGGCACAGGGAGCCGACGCCACCATAGTTTTAGGGGTCAACGACGAGGCCTACAAGGGCGATGAGCACCGGATCATCTCCAACGCGTCCTGCACCACCAACTGCTTTGCGCCCATGGTCAAGGTGCTGCACGACGCTTTCGGCGTAGAGCGCGGCCTGATGTCCACCATCCACGCCTACACCAACGACCAGAGCATTCTGGACCGCAACCACCGGGACCTGCGGCGGGCCCGGGCGGCGGCGCAGAACATCATTCCGACCAGCACCGGCGCGGCCCGTTCCGTTGGCGTGGTTCTGCCCGAGCTGAATGGCAAGCTCCACGGCATCGCCTATCGCATTCCCACGTCCATCGGTTCCGCTACCGACTTCGTGGCCGACCTCAAGCAGAATGTCACTAAGGACGACGTCAACGCCGCCTTCAAGGCCGCGGCCGAGGGTCCCTTGAAGGGCATACTGGAGTACACTGAGGACCCCATCGTCAGCTCCGACATTCGCGGGAATACACATAGCTGCATCTTCGACGGCCTGAGCACCATGGTGCTGGACGACAGCATGGTCAAGATCCTCGGTTGGTACGACAACGAGTGGGGATACTCCTGCCGCACGGCTGACCTGTGCTGCCTGATTTCGTAGCAGTTCCTGGCGGTTGATGCGCTCACTGCCTATGAACGCCCAACGGCTTGGTTTCCTCGCCCCCCTGCGCAGGCTGTGGGGGCCTAATTTTCTGCTGCCCGTCCTGTTGGTCGCCGCGCTGGCCCTGCGCCTGTACGGCATCGATTGGGACGACGGCCACGGCTTCCATCCCGACGAGCGGTCCTTCTACCTGCGCGCGGACGACATGTTCCGCGTGCTCACCCAGGCCCCGGGACACGAGACCTGGCTGGCCCAGTGGCCCGAAATGCGGACCGGCTTGCCCGGCATTGGGACCGCCCTGTCCGCGGAGCATAGTCCCCTCAACCCGCACTGGTTCCCGCTGGGCAGCATCCTCATCTACGCGCTGGTGCTGATCCGCTCGGTGGCCGAACTGTTCACCGACTGGGGCGCGATGGATATGCGGTTCGCCGGCCGGACGCTGGCCGCCCTGGCGGACACGGCGTCGATTGCCCTGATGTTCGTCATCGGGCGCCGGATGTACGGCCGCTGGACGGGGTTGCTGGCAGCCGCTTTGACCGCCTTTGCCGTCATCCACATCCAGCACGCGCACTTCTATCGCCCAGAACCCTTCACCGTGCTCACGTCACTGGCGGCGCTGTGGGCGATGCTCCGATTCGCAGACACCGCCCGGATCCGCGACGCCGCCCTGTTGGGCCTGCTGGTGGGCTTGGCGATGGCGCCCAAGGTGTCGGTTGCGCCTATCCTGGCGCCGCTGGCCCTGGTGTTTCTATGGGCCTGGAAGGACCGCGCCGGCGGCCGATGGGCTGATCTGACGGTATGGTCGGCGGTGAGGTTCGCGCCAACCGTCATGTTGGCTGCGTTGCTGGCTTTGGCGGCGTTTTTTGTCACTACACCTTATGCATTTCTGGATTTCGGGACCTTCGTGTCCGATATAAGGGCCCAGGCCGGAATGGCCCGGGAGGCCGGACACTGGCCGTTCACCTGGCAATACGCCGACACGCCGGCCTTCTGGTACCAGATCAGGCAGACCTCGGTTTGGGGATTGGGCATTCCGCTGGGCATCGTCGCCTGGCTGGCCGCCCCGTTCACCGCGTGGATGGCATGGCGAGGCGGGCTGGCACAACGCTCTGACCTATTGCTGCTGGCCTCGGCGGTTCCCGCTTTCGTGTTCCTGGAGCTGTTCGAGGTCAAGTTCCTGCGCTACGTCTTCCCGCTCATGCCCTTCTACGTGTTGATGGGGGCGCGGATGCTGGTGTGGTTCGTCGAGTGGGCGCAGGCATGGCGTAACGAAGGCTCTCGGGACGCAGTCCTGCTGCTCGACGATGCGCCATTTTCGGAGGAGTGGCACGCGACCCCGCCTACCATCGGCGATGACCTGATCTTCGACGAGCCGCTCCTCGGCGACGACGCGCCGTTTTCCGAGGAATGGCACGCGACCCCTCCCACCGGCGGTATGGTTGTGTCCGCGACCGGACGGCCGGTAGAACCCAACGACCGCGCAGACCACCAGCTTTCGGGTTGGCAAAGGGTTGTGGAGATGAGCCGGCGGTACGCTTATCCGGCAAGTATCGTGGTGATGCTGGTGGTCGTTGCGTCCACCGTCCTTTACGCCCTCGCTTTCTCCGGCATCTACAGCCGTCCCCACACCGCAGTCGCCGCCGCGGAATGGATCAATGCCAATGTACCGTCCAATGCGACCATCATCAACGGCGGTTCCTTTTGGGACGAGCGCATTCCCGATCTGGGCAGGTATGACGTCTGGACGTTCCCGGCCTACCATCAGGACAGCGACCCAAACAAGATTCCCGACCTCGTCGACCGACTGTCCTCCAGCGACTACGTGGTCTTCTATTCCAACAGGGCCTATGGATCGGTGGCCCGGTTGCCGGGCGAATACCCGCAAAGCTCTGCGTTCCTTCGCCTGTTGTTCGGAGGAGACTTAGGCTACCGACTGGAGCAGTCGTTCTCCTCGTATCCCACGTTGGCCTACTTTGAGCTGCGCGACGACCCGTATGGGCGCGCCGGCCTGCCCGCACCGATTCGCACCGAGGAGTCATCGTGGCGGCCGGGGCGCCACCACGGGCTGAACCTGGGATACGCCGACGAAAACGTCATCGGGTATGACCACCCGCAGGCGCTGGTGTTCCGGAACGCGGACCGACTGACCCGTAGCGAGGTTCGCTCTCGTATCGACGATGGTACGGGGGGTTCCCAGGAAACCCCGCCGCTCATGCTGACTCCCGATGCGCTGGAGGCGCAGCAAGACGGAGGCACCTGGTCACACGTGTTTCGGCCAGACGGCTGGCCCAGCCGGGCGCCGTGGCTCAGCTGGTTCCTGGCGCTGGAGCTGATCTGCCTGATCGCGTTCCCGCTGACGTGGTGGGTGCTGCGACCGCTGCACGACCGCGGCTTGCTGTTCTCCCGCGTGGTCGGGCTGCTGCTGGTGGCATGGGTTGCGTGGCTGCTTGTCAACTCCGGTGCGGTAGAGTTTTCGATTGCCGCCATTGCGTTGGCGATGCTGGTCGTGGCGATACCATCGGCCGTGGTGCTGGCAGTAAGTTGGCGCGATATAGCCGGGTGGCTGCGACGACACTGGCGGATGGCGCTGGCCGCCGAAGCATTGTTCGTGCTGGCCTACCTCGCCTTCGTGCTGATCCGCGCGGCCAATCCGGACCTGTGGCATCCGTGGCGCGGCGGGGAGAAACCCATGGAGCTGGCCTATTTCACCGCGGTGGTGCGCTCCTCGGTTCTGCCACCGTTTGATCCGTGGTTCGCCGGCGGGTATCTGAACTACTACTACTGGGGTTACTTCATCCTGTCCATTCCCACACGCCTCACCGGAATACCGCCGGCAACTGCGTTCAACCTGGCCGTGCCCACGTTCTTTGCCTTGACCGCAACCGGCGCCGGCGCGCTGGCATACTACTTGGTCAAGGCCGCCGGTGGAAATCGTGTGGCCGTCTCACCGGCCGATCAGGCGGAACGTACCAGGGGATGGGTGGTTCCATGGCGACGTATCGCGCGATGGCTGCCCGGCAGTGCAGCAGTGGTCGGTCTCGGCGGCGCGGTGATGGTGGCGGTTGCCGGAAACCTGGACGGAGTGGTCCAGCTGTTTCACATCCTGTCTGCTCGCGTAAACGGGATACCCGTGCCCCTGTCGGCTTTCGACTTCTGGCGAAGCAGCCGGGCCATACCCGAAATCCCCAGCTTTGAACCCAGTGCGCTGACCCCGTGGCTGGAGTCGACAGATCGTGTCGATCTCGGTTTTCACATCACCGAGTTTCCGTACTTCACCTTCCTCTTCGCCGACCTCCACGCCCACATGATGACCATGCCCTTTGCGTTGCTGGCGCTGGCCTTGGGGTTTGCCGCCCTGCTCGGCGTATCTCGGAGCGGCCCGAAGAGCATCTGGACCTGGGGGTGCGTCGCGTTGCTGGGGCTGGCGGTTGGCAGTCTGTGGACCATCAACTCCTGGGAGTACCCGGCATACGCGCTGCTCATGGCAGGTTTCGCGGCGTCCGCCGCATGGCTGATGCCCGGCGAGTTCAGGGTTCGGGTTGCCCTCGGGATTGCCCTCGCATTGTTGGCCGCCGCGGTCAGCTACGTCGCTTTCCTGCCGTTCCACGGCGCGACGGAAACGTTCGGCACAGGCATTGAACCGACCCGGTGGCGCAGCCCCTTGTCCAACTACCTGCTGATCCACGCGCTGCCGCTGCTGGGGGCGTTGGCCCTGCTTTCGGCTACGCTGCCGGGAGCGGTCACGCCGCTGTTGGCGAGGGTCAGAGCGGGGACTGAGGTTCCGGCGGCGCACCAATGGCTCTTGGTGGGAGCGCTGGCTGGGTTGGCGCTGGCGTATTACTTCTTGGCCGCCGGGTTTCTGACCGCCGGCGTGCTCATGATACTGCTGACGCTTGCCTGTTGGTCACTGGCAGCCACGTTGCTCAACGGCCAGGAGTCGACCGCACCCTCCGATGTGGCCGCCCTGGGCCTGTTGGCCGTCGCCCTGGCCATAGGCATCGGTGTGGACTTCGTCCGTGTCGAAGGCGACATCGCCCGCATGAACACTCTGTTCAAATATTATCTGGTCGCATGGGTCCTATTCGGAGTAGCCGGAGCATACGGTTTCTGGCGGGGCTGGAACGCGTGGCGTTTCCACGAGGGATACTTCAGAAGATTGATCCGCCTGTCGTTCGCCCAGATCGTTGTCATTGTTGCGGTCGGCGCGATGATATACCCGGTGCTGGCAACTCCCGTCCGTATCCAGGACCGCTTCCACTCCACGCCGTTGACCCTGGACGGAGCGGCATGGATGCCGGACGCCGTGCATTACGAGCGCGACGAGCTCATCGAAATGCGCTGGGACGCCGACGCCATCCGGTGGTTGCAGGACAACGTCTCCGGGTCGCCGGTGATCCTGGAGGCGCACGGCGACCAGTACCGCTGGAATGGACGAATGTCGGTGTACACCGGCTTGCCCACGGTGATCGGCTGGCCGTGGCACCAGACCCAGCAGCGCAACGACTGGGACCTGATCCAGGCGCGCGCGCGGGACGTGTCCAGCATCTACAACACGATCAACAAGCATGAGGCGCTGGAGCTGATCGACCGGTACGGTGTGCGCTACGTCGTGGTGGGCGAGCTGGAGCGAATCTATTATCTGCCGCACGGTATTGATAAATTCCCCCGGATGGTGGTGGACGGCACCCTCGAACTGGCCTACGCCAACGACGGGACGACCATTTACCGCGTCGTGGATAGGTAACCGTTCGGGTCATGCCATCCACCATGTTCCCAGTCGAGTTGCACAGCGGGGTGTGGACCGACCTCTGGTACGATACCCCCAACACATCAATTGCATACGAGGTGACCCGTGCTCTTCCCTGACCCATCGAGCGATCGGCTGCTGGCCAATCTTGATTCGGGACAACCCTCCCTGTGCGCCTACGTGTTCAGCCACCCGAACCTGGTGGAAGTAGCCGGCCTGGCGGGCATGGACTGTTTCATGGCCGACATGATGTTCACCGCTCACGATTGGGATAACATCGCCCACCTGATCCGGGCGGCCCGGGGCACCGGCATCTCCCCCATGATCCGGGTCCAGGCGTTTCCATGGGCCACCGGCACCGACCGGCGCACCGTTTCCGATGCCGCCCGCGCCTTTGCTCTTGGGGCCACCGCCGTCACGGTTTCGGTAGGCTCCAGGGAGGAGGTTCAGGAATTGATGGGTCTGCGGGACGACTGGCACCGGCTCATACACCTGCGTCGTTTCGACACCGCGGAGGACTTCCCGGAGTTCAACCGCAAGACCCGGGAGGGGACTCTGGTCGTGCCAACCGTGGAGAGCGAGGGCGGCCTGCGCGACTTGGACGACATCCTGGCCATTGACGGCATCAGGTTGGTGTGGTTGGCCGCCGGCGACGTGACCAAGATCCTGGGCGTGCCCTTCAAGTACGAAGACCCCAAGGTCATGCGGTTGCTGGAGACCGCGGTAAAGACCGCGGAGAGTCACGGCGCGGCCATCATGTACAACATGGGCCTGGACTCGCCGGACTTCGACGCCATGGCAGCCTCGGCCAGACGCTACTTCGATGTTGGCGTGCGCGTAGTCGGCCTGGGGGCCATGGAGTGGCACGCGCAGATGGCCTTGCAGCAAATCCGCCGCGGCGCCATCGGGTAGAGCGTCAATCGGACGCCACCGCTTCACGTGTACCTGGATTGTCATCGCGAGGAGCGGCGCGACGCGGGGATCTCGTTACCTGAAGAATAACCCCCTCCACAGCGGGATTGCCGCGTTGCGCTTGCAATGACAGACGGATGGCGAGAGGGCGCGTAAGGGGCCGTTGTCGTTTTGACCGTGCCGGGAGGCTTACCCTATAATCGCTCGCGCCGCGCCCTCATTTCCGCACCCTGGCGCGCTGCCAAGTATCTTCAGGAGGTACCACTGTGGCAATCGAATCCGTCCGGGTCGGCCTGATCGGCGCCGGCCGCAACACCCGTGATCGACACATTCCGGGGTTCAACGACACCCCCGGCGTGGAGATCGGCGCCGTCGCCAACCGGTCCCGCGAGTCGGGCCAACGCGTTGCCGACGCTTTCAACATTCCCACCGTGTACGACAACTGGGAAGAACTGCTGGAAGATGAGGGCCTGGACGCCGTCTGCATCGGCACCTGGCCCTACATGCACCGCACCCTGACCATTGCGTCGCTGGCGGCCGGCAAGCACGTGCTCTGCGAGGCGCGGATGGCCATGAACTCCGCCGAGGCCCACGAGATGCTTGCCGCCTCCCAGGCGTCTCCCAACCTGGTGACCCAGATCGTGCCCTCGCCGATGTCCTTCGGTATTGACGACCTGATAATCCGCCTGATTTCCGAAGGCTTCCTGGGCGACCTCGTTTCCGTGGACGTTCAATCGCAGACCGGCTTCGCCGACCGCGACTCCACGCTCCACTGGCGGCAGGACCGCGACATGAGCGGGTTCAACATCCTGAACATGGGCATCTGGTACGAGGCCATGATCCGGTGGGTCGGTCGCGCCACGCAGGTGACTGCCATGAGCCAGATCACGGTTCCCCACCGCAAGGACGACGATGGCAACTGGCGCTCGGTCACAGTCCCCGACACCGTGGACATCCTGTGCCGCCTGGCCAACGGGGCTACGGCCCGGCTGAAGTTCAGCGCGTGCGCCGGATTGTCACCGGGAAACTCCGTCTGGCTCTACGGCACCGACGGAACGATCCACGTGGACGGCCAGATGCGCGTCTTCGGCGGCAAGCGGGGCGACGCCGAGCTGCAGGAAATCGCCAACCCGCCCGAACGCCGTTACTCGTGGTCCGTCGAGCAGGAATTCATCGCCTCCATCCGCGACGGCGCTCCGGTAATGCGCACCCCGTTCAACATCGGCGTGCATTACATGGAGTGGACGGAAGCCGTGACCACGAGCGCGCAACGCGGCGAGGCTGTTTACCTGCCGCTGTAGTCCGCCGTTTACCGCAGTGAATCTCTCGGGGCAGCTGCGAAGGCTGCCCCGCAGGCGTTCAAGGTAATGTTGACATTCTAAAACCCCTTCCCGTCATTCCGCCCTTGAGCCGGAATCCATGAGTTGTGATGTGAAGGAACGGGAAGGATTGCTTACCGTCTCGATCACTGGATTCCCGCTTTCGCGGGAATGACGATGAAATGTCAACAGATCCCCAGGGATTTGCTACGTAAAAATGGCGGAGAGGGCGTCCGTCATGTTTGGTGCTATACTGAACTTGCAAATCGCGCGGCAATGCCGGATTGGTCTGTTCTTATACCAATCCCTATACCGTTGGAACACTGTTGCCACTGGAGCCGATCGGCGACCGCTGACGCGAAGCGTTTCACGTTTGCAACGAACGCGCGTCATCGTCTAAACCGATGCCAATGTGAAATCTACATGGTCAATGCGGGGAGAATGAGCTTGGGTTTGGACATGGGCAGTGCATTTCTACGCCCGAGCCTGAAGCTCGGTGCGGCAGCGACGTTTGGCTTCCTCACGACGATGCACCAAAGTCACGAAAAAGCTGTGCACCTTCTCTCGCACTGTACCACCAGTTCCCAAGCACAGGTTGGCCGTCACTTCCTGGCGCACCTAGCCCCAGATCGCTTCATCAGGATTAAAGTCCGAAATAGTCCCAGAACGTGCGCACGCTATAATTTACTGGAAGCATATTACAAGGAGGACAGCGATGGCGGATACCGTGAGGGTACAGGTCAAATTCCCGTTGGGTCAGCGACGTATGGAAACCACTGGCGTGTCGGCGTCGTCAGTGCCCACGGGGTCGAGTGGGAAAACCGCACATGGCCGCTAGATCGGTTCCTGGATTTTCGAGATCATGTGGAGACGCTCATGAACGATCCTCACGATAACATGGAGGTGCTCCGTGATGAGCGGGCCCATTTGGTGGAGCGAAGCAAGGAGATTGACCTGCTGATCGATCAGCAGGTCAATCCGTAGAGTGGTGATTAACGACAATAAGGAATGCCTCTTGCGCTGACTATTTTTGCCGGTTGAGGTGGGGTAAAACCTTCCGGCACGGAGGTGCCGGAAT
>DAOUHZ010000087.1:0-26001 GCA_034428455.1 Dehalococcoidia bacterium | reverse complement strand
CCAACTCCACCGGCCAGTTCGCTGACACCAACGCCAACAAACGCGGCATCAGCGTCAACACCCGCACGGAAGAGGGTCTCGAACTGGTCAAGCGGCTCATCTCGGTCTCCGACGTGGTTATCGAGAATTTCAGCAGCCGGATCATGCAGCGCTGGGGCCTGGGCTATGACCAGCTAAAGAAAATCCGTCCCGACATCATCTACGTGTCCATGGCCGGCTTCGGACACACCGGGCGCTACCACTGGTACGGCACCATGGGTCCGGCGGCCCAGGCGCTCAGCGGCCTCACCCACTTGTCCGGCCTGCCCGGCGCGCCGCCGGCCGGCTGGGGCTGGTCGTACCTCGACGACACCGGCGGCATGTACGGCGCGATCAGCGCGCTCACCGCGCTCCGCCATCGCTCCGCCACCGGCAAGGGCCAGCACGTTGACCTCTCCCAGATGATCACGGGCATCACCCTCACCGGCTCCGCGTTCCTGGACAAGACTGTCAACGGACGCCAAGCCCGCCGCGAGGGCTTCCCGCCGGGCAACCGCACCGTGTGGCCCGGCGCCGAGGTGGTCAACAACTACCGCGGCCCAATCGCCGCGCCCCACAACGCCTACCGCACCGATCCCGGCGGCTATAACGACTGGGCCGTCATCGCCTGTCTGTCCGATGATGAATGGCACGGACTGGTCAAGCTGATGGGCAGCCCCGCCTGGGCCGACGATCGCTTCGACACCATCGACGGCCGCCTGGAACACCAGGAAGAGATGGACGGTCACATCGAAAAGTGGACCAAGACGATGGGCAAGTACGAGCTCACCGAGAAGTGCCAGGCCGCCGGCATCCGCGCCATGGCGGTCCAGAGCAGCCAGGACCGCGTGGACAACGACCCGCAACTCCGGCACCGCGACATGTACGTGCCCATGGATCACCCCATGCTCGGCCCCTGGAAGTTCCAGAATGCTCCATTCAAGATGTCCAAGTCGCCGGCCCGCATCGCCAACCCGCCGCCCCTGATTGGACAGCACAACCGAGAGGTTCTGGAAGACCTGCTAGGCGAGACCCATGAGGACGTGCTGAACGGTTACGAGAACGGCGTCCTTTGGCCCACCACCATGGACCGCTACCCCTACATCGAGGAGGCCCTGCGATGACATCCGCCAACGGCAACCAACAAGATGGCGTGGACCTCGGCGGCGCGCGTCCCGCCGACCTCAGCCTGCCCGGCGCGCTCGACGGCCTGCGCGTGCTGGAAATCTGCGACGAGAAGGGCCAGTTCTGCGGCAAGCTCATGGCCGACAACGGCGCCGACCTCATCAAGATCGAGCCGCCCGGCGGGGAGGCCTGCCGCAGCTTCGGCCCCTTCCTCGATGATATCCCCCACCGGGAGCGCAGCCTGTCCTTCTGGCACTACAACACGTCCAAGCGGGGCATCACCCTGAACCTGGAAACCCAGCAGGGTCAGGAACTCTTCAAGCAGTTGGCGTCCACCGCCGACATCGTGCTGGAGAGCCGCAAGCCCGGTTACCTGGACTCGTTGGGACTGGGCTACGACGCATTGTCCGCCGACAACCCCGGGCTCATCATGTGCTCGCTGACACCCTACGGACAGACCGGCCCGTGGCGTGACTACATCACCAGCGACATCACCCAGATGGCCGGCGGCGGGCAGATGGCGTCGTCGGGATACGACGAGATCGACGTGCCCAACGCGCCGCCCATCGCTCCCGGCGGCGGCAACTCCTGGCACATCGGCGCCCACTACGCCTACATCGGGCTCATGGCCGCCTTGTACTATCGTTTCCTAACGGGCGAGGGCCAGTACATCGACGCCTCCATCCACGAGGCCTGCGCCCTAACCACCGAGGGAGCCATCGCCATCTACCTGTCCACCGGCGAAGTCGTGCAGCGCCATACCGGCCGCCACGCCGCTCCGGACATGTCGCCGGCCATCCAGTTCCCCACGGGCGACGGCGGCTGGCTCAACACCACGCGCTCCGGCACCAATCTGACCCCGGCGCGGCTCAAGTTGCTCGCCGAATGGTTCGACCAGTCCGGCATGGCCGAGGACCTGACCGACGACCGCTACCAGGACCCCGAGGTCATCGCGGCGGAAAACGATCACATCGTATCCGTGATGAAGAACTTCTTCATGAACTCCACGCTGATGGACGCCTTCCACGGCGGGCAGCAACGCGACTTCCCCTGGGGCGCCATCCGCAGCATGGACGAACTGGTCGGCGACGACCATCTCACCGACCGCGAGTTCTTCAAAGAGGTGGAACACCCCGAACTGGGCCGCACCTTCACCTACCCGGGGCCGGCCATGCTGTTCAACGGGTCGCCGTGGCGCATCAGCCGCCGCGCGCCGCTCATCGGCGAGCACAACTCGGAGATACTGCAGGGCGAACTGGGCGTCACCAACTCCCGGATGCTGCTGCTGGCGGAAGGCGGGGTTATCTAGTGGACGACCTGCGCCACGTCCCACTCTACTCGATACCGGAATGTGCCCGGTACCTGGGCCTTCCGGTATCGACAGTACGAGGTTGGATTGCCGCACCCAAACCTGACCGCGAGAACGACGGGAGGCGGTTGGTGAAACCGGCGGGGTCAGACCCCACTGCTTTGTCCTTCACCAACTTGGTGGAGTTGCATGTGCTCGCTTTGCTGCGGCGCAAAAACAAAGTGCCATTGCTTGAAATTCGTACAAGAATTGCCGGACTGAAAAGATCAGGCAAGTCTGAAACTCCCTTGGCAAGTCGGGAGTTGTTGGCATTGAGTGGCGATCAACGGGTTGAGTTGGATCATGACGGGTTGCCACGCCGTTATTTTCCGTTCACCCGCGGATACGGAGAAGATGACCCCAAGCTGATTGTGATTAACCCCAAGGTCCGGTTTGGAAGACCGGTGATTGATGGATCAGGCGTCAGCACTTCCGCTGTTGCGAGGTTTTCCAGGGGAGGCGAAACCGTTGAGGAGTTAGCTGACGAATACCGGCTCCGACCCGAGCAGATCCAAGAGGCTATCCGCTACGAACGCATCCACTGATTCCACTTTCTTCGCTGACGAAGACCTTGGCGCTCGAGCCTTTCCCCTACCCCTGCGGGCTCAGGGATTACAGGTAGAAATCCTCGCCGATCATTTCCCCAACGGGACCGACGATGTGAGCTGGATCCCAGTCGTTGCTCAACGTGGATGGGTAGCCCTCACTCACGACCTGCGGGTGCGCTACAGCAACATTGAACGTGATGCGATCATGGAATCCGGGTTGCGTGTGATAGTGATCAGAAGTGGGACGACCCATGCAGAGATGGCCCAGATTTTCCTGAACCTGCGCGAACAGATCAGTGACTTCCTGCGCCAGAACCCCGCTCCATTCATCGCTCGCCTCTACCGCGACCGAATCGAGATGTGGCTGAGCCAGGACGATTTGATACCCTGACCCAACCTGGATCGTCGGATGGTCAGCTATCTACCCGACGAACAAATCCTCCGGCAGGAATGCCGACACGGTGTAGTTGGGCACGTCCACCACGTTGCTCACCTTCAGGTCCACCGCTACGCTGCAAATGACGTAGGCCTGGTTGCGGGAGAACCCCCGCTCCTGTAGCAGGTCGATCATGTTCAGGATGGCGTTGCGGCAGGCCAGGGTCAGGTTCTCGCCCTCGTTCACGCCGTCGTCGCGCACCGGCATCCCCATGGTGGCTACGAACCGGCGCGGCGCGGCCCATTCCGGCGCGATGTAATAGTCCTCCCGACTGAAACGAGGCCAACGGATGTTGTGCCGTTCCGCCTCACCCTTCAGCACCCGGAACCGGACGGTGCACGTCGCGCCCATCTCGACGGCGGTGACGCAAACCTCACCGTCGCCCTGGGCGAAATGACCGTCCCCGGTGGAGAACAGCGCGCCGTCGACTGCCACCGGCAAAAACAGCTTCGATCCGGTGGAAAGCTGCTTCACGTCGAAATTACCGCCGTTCTCCCTGGGCGGCAGCGTCCGAATCCCATGGGTCGCGCCGGCGCCGTTGATCGGAACCGCTCCCGCCTCGTCGGGCGGCAAGGCCACACCACCGCGCGACGCCAACTCCGCTTCCCGCTGTGTCCATGCGTCGAGTTGCGCATGGGACGGCGCCAAGCCCGAAACACCCATGAATGACGCGCCGGGCACGCGGACCCCCGGTATCTGGTCCGACGTGGCGTATCCGTCGGCGATGCTCCAGTGCACCATGAAAGGATCGGTGAACACGTCGCGCAGAAAGCCGAACCCCGGGAAGATCACGCTGAAAGCGTAGGGCTGCGGCTGGATGTCCACGAACTCCACTTCCAACAGGTCGCCCGGTTCTGCGCCTTTGACCGCCACCGGGCCGGTGAGCGGATGGATGACGCCGGCGTCCATTCCGGCGAAATCTGCTTCTGTGACTCCCGGTTGCATCTGGCCGTCGAAGGCGTCCCTCGTTTCCAGCACCACTTCCTCACCTTCGTCCACCTCGATGACGGCCGGTAGGTCCGGGTGCCAGCGGTTATGGCCCGTGTTAGACTCCTCGCGCAGCGGCCTGCTGCGATCAATCGTGATGCTCTGCATTAGAATGTCCCTCCGCGGCCATGTCTTCTGCCTACAGCCGCCTGCCGGGATGCTATCGACAGCCTCATAGAGTGTCAAGAAATCAACGAGAGGGGGAGCCGCCATGTCCTTGTCCAACCAGAACCCCGACCTTATCGCCGCGAACCTGGCCGCCGTCGAGGCCCACTTCCATTCGGAAGCCACCAACGAAGTCGAGGCCGCCCTGGACCTCTACACCGACGACGTGGTGTGGGAAGCCCCCGCCCGCGGCCTGCGCTTCGAGGGCAAGCGCGCCGTGGCCGACAACTACACCACGATGTTCGCCAAAATGGAGGACGTGGAGTTCGAGAACCTCCAGCGCTTCGCCACCGAGGACCGGGTGGTGGATGACAGCGTGGTGCGCTTCCGCCTGATGGGAGAGGGCTACCTGCCGCTGTCGCCGGGGACGCAGGTGGAGATGCGGCTGGTGCACATCTTCGAGATGCGCGACGGGCTGATCAGCAAGGAGATTGGGTACGAGATGTGGAGCGCGGCGGGCTAGTCGTCATTGTCTTGTTCTACTGCGCCTTGTCTGAGACGCAACATTTCCCGCGCCCGGTTAATTTCGGCAATCAGGGTTTCCTCGGCAGGCAGGACGGTGCGGTACTCGGCGGGAAGTATCGTGTTTCCGAGTCCGGCCAGCGCGTAGCGCGCCACATCCTCGTCCCGGTGGGCACATAGTATCAGGCCCACTGGTGGTTTTTCGCCGTGCATCATCCAGTTTTCCCGTGCGTAGTTGAGGTATAGGTTCATTTGCCCGGCGTCGGCGTGGGTGAACCGACCGAGCTTCAGGTCGATTACCACCAGGCAGCGCAGGCGGCGATTGTAAAAGAGTAAGTCGACCCGATACCACTCGTCGCCAATACGCAAACGCCTCTGGCGCCCCACAAAGCAGAAATCGCTGCCTAGCTCCATCAGGAACTCTTCCAGGTGGTGGATTAACGCTTCTTCCAAGTCGTTTTCGGAGTACTCGTCCTTCAACCCCAGGAACTCCAGCAAGTAAGGGTCTTTGAACGCTTCCGACGGGCTGATGATGTCGCTGGATTCCGGTTGGCGGCCCCGCAACAGCATCGCCTCTTTATTTCGAGAAAGGGCGGTTCGCTCGTAAAACTGGGTGTCGATCTGCCGCCTGAGTTGGCGTATTGTCCAGCCGCCGGCCATGGCCTCAGCTTCGTAAAACTCTCTCGCCGCCTCGTTTTTCACCAAAAGCAATTGAACATATGCGGACCAAGGCAACGGGAAATGTGGTGCGATTGCAGACAGAATGGTGTCTATTGACGCACTTTCACCAGACGCTGTCTGGTGAATTGGCGAGCCACCTCCTAAGGACGCTGTCGGCAGTATCTGTAATACACTTTCACCAGACGCTGTCTGGTGAATTGACCGGGCTAGATAGAATGCCCGCATCTGGCGGAGATTGCTGACCGAAAACCCCCGTCCATAGCGTTCCGTCAAGTCAACGGACAGCCGCCGTATCAGCTCCGCGCCGTATTCGGCCCGCGCCTCGCCACCCTGTTCGTACTCCACGATGCGGCGGCCTACCAGCCAGTAAGCCGCCGTCATAATAGAGTTCACCGAGCGGGCAGACGCGCGCCGTGCAGCGTCCAAGATGTCCGCAACGTCGGTCAACGCTGCGTCATAGATTGCCGGGAGATTGTCGTCGTTTGTCGGCTGCAAGCTCATTGTCGCTACTCACTTGCCCGATACTCTTTCCGCAGACGCTGTCTGCCAAATCTGCCGCACGGCCGGCGTCCATCAGGACGACGCCGGCGCCGGAACCTCGTGCGCCCAGGTAAATCCCTGATCCGGCTCGTCGATGAGCTTCCACTGCGGCAACATGAACCCGTCTTCCACCGGCTGGAACACCGCTTCCACTCGCTTGCCGATACCGACGTTCTCCTCCTTCTCCATGTTGAAGTCACCATCGACCAGGTTGCCGGTCATTCGGAGGCCATCGAACTCAGTGGGCTGTCCCTTCTGCTCGTCCAGTTCCACCAGCACTATGGCGAAGGGGGTCAAATCCCGGAAGCTGGGAATCACCGTGTGGGCCACTACCTGGTACGAGTAGATGGTGCCCTTGCCCGACACCTGCTGCCACTCCCAGTTCAGGGAGGTGCACCACGGGCACCCCGGGCCGGGCTCGCCGCGCAGCAGCCCGCAGTCGGCGCACTTCTTGACTACGAGGCGACCTTCGGCGGCCGCCTCGAAATATCCCTTGTATTCAGAATCGTTCTCGGGGATGCTCAGGGTGATGCCCCGGTAGGTGTAGTTCGGCATTGTGTTACTCCCTACTGTTATCGTCATTCCGGCGAAAGCCGGAATCCAGCGTCTAGCTGAGCACGTTGCCCATGATGAGCGCGCTGCCGACCGCCGGCGTTCCCCAACCCATGTTCATGCTGATCTTGGCGTCCTTCACCTGGCGGCAACCTCCCTCGGCGTAGTCGTAGGAGTGGTCGCCCTCGGTGGCGCCGGGGCAGTAGTCGTCCACGGTGCCGCGCAGTTGGCGCACGTTTTCGATCACCATATTCATGCCGTGGGTGTAGCCCTCGCAGAGGTGACCGCCGCTGAGGTTGTTGGGGCGCCTCCCGCCCAGGTTGATTATGCCGCTGGTCACGTAGTCCTTCCCCTCGCCCTTCTCGCACCAGCCGTAATCCTCGAACTGAAGCAGTACGGTGTAGGTAAAGGCGTCGTAGCAGCCGGTCAAATCGACGTCCGCGTGCTTGACGCCGGCGAGGTCAAAAATGCGCGGCGCGACGTAGTGCCCGGCCACTCGCGAGATCGGCCCGTGCTGGTAGTGGAAGTCGCCACCAGGCTTGGTTCCGCGACCCTGCACGCCCTTAATGTAGATGGGCTTGTGCTTCAGGTCCCGGGCCCGTTCTGCTGAAGTTACGATGACGCAAGTAGCGTTATCGGTTTCCAGGCAGCAGTCCAACAGGTGGGCCACTGGCCGAATGATCCAGCGGGAGTTCATCACGTCGTCCACGGTCACCCGGTGTTTCATCAGCGCTTTGGGGTTGTTAGAGGCGTGAATGGAGTGAGCCACCTTGATGGCCGCCAGGTCCTCGCTCTTGACCCCGTACTCGGCCATGTGGCGAGTGAAGGTGTAGGCGAATTGCTGCACCGCGCTGATGAGACCGTAGGGTCGCTTCATCAGGTCGAGCCCGCCGATGGGCGCAGATGCCCGCGCGCCGGTGCCGCCGATGCGCACGTTGGAGTAGCCGTTCATCGAGCGGAAGATGGCCACCACGTCGCACATGCCGGCCTCAATCGCGCCAATGGCCAAGCCCACCAGCGCCTCAGTCGAGGACCCACCGCCGGAGCAGTCCATGTAGAAATTCGGTCGGATGCCCAGGTCGTACTGGATCGATGTCGACGGCGTGGAATCGCCGCCGTGGTAGCTGAGCATCCCGTCCACCTGGTCGGGCGTCAGGCCGGCATCGTTCATGGCGTTGCGGATGGCCTCCGCGCCCAGGGCGCGGGTGGTGCGCCCCGAAGCCCGGCTATACTCGGTTTCGCCCACCCCGACGACGCAATACTTGTCTCGTGGATTGCCTGCCATATTGTCCCTCCGGTTGGCAATGAGTGTAGGACAGATACACGGGTGAATTTTAAAGGTAGTTAGCTGCGCACAGATCAGGCGTCAAATTAAACCGGCTAGCGCATCGGGTTCGTCATAGATTCCTCACCGATCCCGATTACGGCAGCGGGTCTGCCTTGATGTCGGTGGGCAGTTCCGGCTGGCCTGGGTCGGGTGGCACGACTATGGTCACGGCTACACCCTGTTCGGCTGCCATATAGTGATATGCGGGGGCTATGGAGTAACCGGCAACCACCGGCCGGGTCGGATACCCGGTCAGCCTTTCCAACAGCCGGGCCCGATCGACAGCACGTACAATGTCGCTTTCGCCGATACCGGCCGATACCTCCACAGCCAAGCACGCTCGTTCCCGGGTCCTGCGGTCGAGGCCACGCACAGCCACGTCTAGCGCCAGGAGCGAAGCGCGGTGCCTCTCGTCAAGACTGCCAGCGTCAATTGCATCGTCGATCAAATCCGCAAGTTCGGAGGATGAAAGCACTCTGATGCGCCTGAGCATATTCCCGAAATAGGCGTGCGCGTTCCGTTGCACCCGGCGTTCTGCCTCGTCACCAATCAACCTGGCCAGCTGCACGTCGTGGTGGTCCAACCGTCTTACCACCTCCCGCATCTGGACGGTCAGCGCCTGCATCTGCTCGGCCAAGGCCTCCACCCGCTCCGTCAGCGCCTGCATCTGCTCGGCCAGCGTATCCACCCGCTCCGTCAGGGTAATCACCTGCGCCGGCAATCGGCGGAATTCGTTGTCCAGAATCTGCTGACGCAACCGCTCCCGGTGTTCCGGGTGGCGCTCCAACAGCCGGACCAGGTCGTCAAAGGTGATGATTTCTTCAGTAGCCATATCGGTTTCACCGGTGCCGGTTAAGTGTAAACCACCTGCATCGCCTGGCGAACGTCCTCGATTGTCTGCTGGGCAATGGCTCGTTCCCGCTCTGTGCCCGCCTTCAGCACGTCTCGCACGAAGTCGGGGTGTTCCTCGTACCAAGACCGCTTCTCGCGGATCGGCTCCAGGAACTGGTTGAGCGCGGCCGTGAGGCGTTCCTTTACCTCGCGGTCGCTCACCGTTCCGGCGGTGTACCGCTCCTTGAGCTCGGCCACCTCGTCGGCGTTGTCGTTGAACGCGTCGTGGTACAGAAACGCCGGGTTGTATTCCACCACGCCCGGGTCCGTAGCCCGCAATCGCGGATTCTGGCCGGTGATATCGGTGACCATTCTACGCACCCGGTCTTCCACCGCTTCCGGATCGTCGGCCAGGTAGATGGCATTGTTCAGGCTCTTGCTCATCTTTGCCTGGCCGTCGGTGCCGACCAATCGGGGTACGCGGCCCACCCTGGCCCGGGGGACGGGAAACACCTCGCCGTACAGACGATTGAACCGTCGGGCCACATCCCGCGTGTACTCGATGTGAGCCACCTGGTCCTCCCCCACCGGCACCAGGTGCGCCTTGGGCAGCAGGATGTCGGCGGCCTGGCTGATGGGATAGTTGAAAAACCCCAAGGTGATGGACTGGTTTTCGGCTTCCAGTTGCGCGGTCTCGGCCCGCAGCGTCGGGTTCCGCTGGTGCTGGTTCAACGGCATGAGCATGGAGAAGAACATGGTCAGCTCAGCGTGCTCCGGCACGTAGCTCTGGATCACGAAGGACGACTTTTCCGGATCCAGGCCAACCGCCAGCCAGTCCGTGGCAACCTCCAGCACCGAGCGCTGGATCAAGCCGATGTCATCCAGGTGGTCACCCATCGCCTGGTAGTCCGCGATGAGGAAGAAGCACTCGTACTCGTGCTGCATCTGTATCCAGTTTTCCAGCGCGCCCAGGTAGTGCCCCAAGTGCAGCTGCCCAGTGGGACGCATGCCGGTCAAAATTCGTTGCTGGTTTGCCATGTTGGAGACAGCCTCCCTGGACGTTTACACGCCGGCTACGAATCCAGCCCGGGCTTCCCTCTCGTCCGAGAGACCCTCTCGTTGGCTCCGATGCCGGTCGAAATATTCTAGCAGGCGGTCGGCAGCCGCTACTTTGCACTCGCCACACAATAACTCGCCCGCGCGACATCGGGATTGCAACTCCGCGTACGACTGCGGATCAGGCGTAGCGTAAAAGGCGTGCAGACTGGATACCGAGCAAACCCGCGGATCGGGGTTGCCGCCCTTTTCCCGCTGTTCTTCCAGCGTCCCCCGTCCCCCGGTGTACGCCCGACCAATTCGTCGCCGGATATCAGCGGGATCGTCGTCATAGGATATGCGGCCCGGCGGGACCCGGTTGGTCATCACCTCCACCACCCCTCCGGTCCGGGGATCTTCGTAGGTCGTCAGATTCCGCACCGGTCTCAGGTATAAGGCGGACGGCTTCAGAAATCCGAACCGTTCGGCCACGTTGCGGGCCATGCGCACGTACACGTCGCCGCCGATGTTGTCCAAAACCAGCGTCCGGCACGTCCCGCCGGCCTCCGGTTGCTGCACGTGCAGGATATCCGCCAGCCGCAGCAGCGGGCGGAAGGTGTCGGTCGCGCTGTCCCGCAGGCGCAGGCCCAATGCCGAGTTCAGCACGCTAAGCGGGATCGCTTCCCCGAGTTCGAATGCGGTTCTAATGATCGGCGGGCTGTCTTGCTGGAGGTAGGCGCCGGTTCTATCCAGATCCAGGCCGCCGGCCGCCATTGACATCAGATGTTCGTGCATCTGCTCGCGGGCCTTGTTGAGATCGCCGAGTTCATCGCGAAAACCGATGATTACCTCGGCGCCCATCGCCTGGAAGTGGGCCAGCACACTGGCAAAGGTTCCGTGGCCAAGGTGCGGCGGTCCGTCGATGCCGACCGCCATTAC
This sequence comes from Dehalococcoidia bacterium, assembly GCA_034428455.1. Taxonomy (GTDB): domain Bacteria; phylum Chloroflexota; class Dehalococcoidia; order Lucifugimonadales; family UBA3495; genus Bin87. The sequence goes on along the minus strand of DAOUHZ010000087.1, from coordinate 15,007 downwards.
GACCTTGCACCGCTGTCCGTCGGTCAGCGACTGCATGAAGATGTCAGCATCCCTGCTGCCCACCGTCATCCCGGTTGCCATGTAGGGATGCGGTGCCTCGAACCACTCCATGAAGCGGCGGCGTTGCTCCGGGTAAGCCTCGTTCAGCCCGGTGACGCGCAACTCCTTGATCAGTTCGTTCTCGCGGGCCAACGGCTGGTCTCCGGTGCGAACCACCAGGGAAGGGATCGCTATGTCAGCCTCGTCGGTGCGAGATTCCGGCGATTCCGCATCCAGGATCTGGCCGTGCAATCTGCTCAATCGCTGGGCTATCTCGTTGAGGGTTCGCTCCTGCGCCTCCCGGGCGTTGGATAGCAGCAGCCTGGCGATGTCCTCCGCCGTTTCCGCGGACAAGCCCAGCTGACGCGCACGACGCCGCGCGCCCACGAATAGGTTCTCTTCCACCGCCGGCTTGTGGATGGTGTCGCTCTCCAAATACTTCTCGGCTGCCACGTTCCGCGACGCCTCGATGCGGGCGTGGGTCAGTTCCAGGATGCGATCGTGGCTTCCAGAGATGATGGCCCGTTGCCGCCCCCGATACTCTGCGTACGGCAATCCCCCAACGGGCATCTCGGCTCGAACGGCGGCCGGATCATCGCCGGCCAGCAGTCTACCCACGCCGCTTTCGATCTCCGCAACTTCCACCAGCCGCCGCCAGTCCGGAGGAACCTGGCTGGCTGGCTGCTCATCCAGCCAGGCCGCCAGTCTCGGCACGCGCTCCGAGTACATATCCAACGCTGCAGGAATGGTCAGCATGTCGCGGAGTTGCAACGCCGGTGTGAGGCACTCGCGACGGTATTCCGCCAAATATGTCTCCCGAAGACGTCCTAGAGGAGGGACATCCCTCAGGTAGTCGGCGTGCCGTTCTATGCTGACCAGGTCCAGCAGCGCGGCGTCCCGCAGCAACTTGCCGTTGTCGTCTTGCCGGAATTCGAGGTCAAGTACAGGAGCTTGCGACCACGCTCCCGCGATCGCCCTGGCCACCGCCGCCACGTATGGTTCCGGCGCCCCCGCGCCACGCAGCCATGCAACACCCAGGCCAACCGACCCTTCCGCGCGGTCCCGATCATCCGGCCGACCCAACAGATGCAGTAGAGCCGCCGTGTTCACCACCGTCGCATCAAGATCCAAGTCGCAAGACTCGAGGAGTTCAGCAGCAATCGCCGCCACTCTTCGGGCTGCGGACAATCCCTGGGCATCCGGATGGCCGACGTACATACCCACCAGGAACGCGTCCAGGCGGTGCCCGTCAGGCGTGTAAGTGTGCGCCGTTGCCATGGCTGGTGAAACTGGGCCCGGGTGAGGTTGGCCCCATGATACCAGCATAGTCGGCTGCACAAGTCCTCAATAACGAGGAAGCCCGGCCAATGACCGGGCGGAAACAATGGTAGCCCGAAATCCTCGTCTAGCCTGCCGGGTCTACCAACCGGTCCAGGAAACCCGCGATGGCATCGTTTACCGCCTCCGGTTGTTCCAGTGTCACGAAATGACCGGAGGCAGGCACAACCACGACCTCGGCGTCCTGTAACTCCCGCCCGAGGTATTCCGCATACCGTATCGGGGTCATTATGTCATCCGCACCCACGATGACCAGGGACGGCAGGGCGATTTCCTTAACCCGTTCCATAACGTCGAATTTATCGCAGCACGAGAGGTCGTTGTGTTCGACCATAGGGCCGGATTGCAGCGCACGGGCAGCAAGTTGAGGCGCCAATTCCCGGTTGATGGCCTCGTAGTACGCTGGCGCCTCGGCGCGCCACTGGCCATCGTCCAGACAGCGGCTCAGGTAGTCGGGGTGCACGCGCAATCGCGCCCCGGTGCCGATCAGCACCAGTCCGGACAGGTCCTCGGGGAACCGCAACGCGTAGTCCAGCGCAATGGCACCGCCCATGGAGTGACCGAACAGGACAAAGGGCGAATAACCCTTCCCACGCACGTAATCCCGCAGCCAGTCAACGTACCCTCCGATGCTGTCCCTGGGCTCGCCGTCCGGATGGCCGGGGAGATTGACAGCGTCGGCATTTGCGAACCGCGCGGTCTGGTAGTGGTAGGTCAATTCGTTCTGGCCGGAACCATGAACCATCACCAGTTGCATATCATTTGATCCTGTAAATCCGATTGTCAATGGCAGCCAAAGCCTCGGCGCAGACGGCTACCACCCACATTTACTCTCGGGGCGGTGACGGCGGCGGATCGTCATCGTTCAGCAACTCCGGGTTGGATACAATGCGCCGTTCCAACCAGGCCTGCCACCGAGCCGCTTCTTCAGTACGGCCCTCAGTACGGCCCTCCGCCAGGCCCTCGGTTCGCCCCTCCGCCAGGCCCTCGGTTCGCCCCTCCGCCAAGCCCTCGGTTCGCCCCTTCGTTCGGCCCTCCGCCAGTCCTTCGGCAAGTCCTTCGGCAAGTCCTTCGGCCCGTGCCTCTTCTCGTATTATATTCATGGCTCTTTGCCTGATGGTCTTGAACATCACTGCAACTCCTTTGGCAAACCAATCCGCCAGCGTGGCCAACCAAGGCAAGCCAGACAGGAAGCTGACTATTCTGATCAAATCAGCCGTAGCTTCTTTGCCCTCTCGCGCTCCCCAATAGCTCAACACCAGCGAAGCGAGTGCTATGCCGGCTGCGGTTTCGTCTCCGACCCCAATGCGATCTTGGATGAAGCCACTGGCTGGAATTGCCCATCCGTCCGGCCAGACTTCCAACCGGGGCAAGGACAGAGCGACGGTGTATAGCGCCAACAGTAGTATCAGCCATCGCGCACCTCGTGCAACTGTCCGCAGTGCCATTCGTGTGAAACCAGCGGGATCTCGGCGACTTCCCATGCGCTGATCCGCAGCTATTGGACCTTATCGCTCAGTTACAACAACTGTCCTTGGCCGTTTACGTGAGTGTCCGGGTCATCGTCGCCGTCGATGTCGTCATCCGGCGTGTCCTCATCGGGCGCTTCGTTTTCGTCGTCATCGTCCTCGTACTGGCTGTCGGCCTGAGCGGCGACCTCTTCCGCCTGCTCAAGAGCCGTGCTCGCTGCGCCGTCCTGAACCGCCGGGTCGTCTTGGCTGTAGTCTGTGGCCCGGAAGCAGTAGATGGACACCACGCTGTCGTCGCCGCCACGCTCGCGCCAGACGATGACTCCCTTGGTTTGTCGAGTGTTCACGACCTTGATCTCGGCCAGGTCGATGCGTACCACCTGACCACGCGCCGAGATGATGAACACCTCATGCCCTTCCTCGTCATTCATTTCGGCGGAGGTCACGATCTTGGCGTCCACCACCGGGCCGGTGGGCTTGTCGCTCTGGTCCACGGCAAAGGTTTTGACGCCCATGCCACCGCGGTTGGTTTCGCGATAAACGGCTTCGCCTTTGCTGTTGCACAGCGGGGTAGCCTTCCCGTAACCCTTTTCGCTGACCACCAGCAGGTACTCGTCCTCGGGATCGTTGACCACGTCCAGCGCGACCACCCGGTCCTTGCCACTGAACTCGTCCTTGAACTTGATGCCGATGACACCCGTGGCGTTGCGGTTGCGCTCGGGTATGCTGGTGACGGGACACAGCAGAGCCTGGCCCTGCTCAGTCACCAGCACGATGGACGCGTCACTGTGCGCCGGACGCACCGCGACCAACTCGTCGCCGTCCAGCACCTTCATGGCGATGAGGCCGGATTTCCTCAGGTTCTGCAACTGGCCGGGGCGCAGCGCGTTCACGCGGCCGTTTCGCGTGGCGAAAACGTACAGCCTGTTGTATTCGTCGCGGCTCGCCGGCAGCATGGTCTGCACGTGCTCGCCCGGCTGCAGGGGAATGAGGTTCACCAGCAGGGTACCCCGGGCCGTACGGCCGGTGTCGTTGGGCGTCTCGTAGACGCTCAGCGGGTAAACTCGACCCTTGTTGGTGAAGAACAACAACTGCTCGTGGGTGTTCACGACTGCGATCTGCATGATCGCGTCGTCGTCCCGGTTGTTCGCGCCGCGCACCCCCTTGCCACCCCTCCGCTGGTTGCGGTAGGTGCTGATGGGCACACGCTTGATGTACCCGCGCTGGCTCAGCGTGACGACCACGTCCTCCTGCACGATGAACTGCTCAATGGACTGTTCCTGCAATTCCTCGCGGATGATTTCGGTGCGCCGAGGGTCGGCGTGCTTGCGCTTGACCTCTCGGGTCTCGCGCTTGATCTCAGCCCGGATCTTCTGTGGGTTCTGCAGCAGGTCCTCCAGCCGGGAAATGGTCGCCAGCAGGTCGTTGTATTCCTCGTCCAGGCGCTGACGCTCCAGGGCGGCCAACCGACGCAACTGCATATCCAGAATCGCCTGGGCCTGGATCTCCGACAGGTCAAACTGCTGCACCAGGTTGTTGCGCGCAGTCTCGACGTCCTGGCTGTTGCGGATGGTTTCGATTATCGCATCGATGGCGTCCAGGGCTTTGAGCAGACCCTCGACGATGTGTGCCCGGTCACGGGCCCGCCCCAACTGGTACTCGGTGCGACGCCGGATGACGTCTTCGCGGTGCGTGATGAAATGGTTGATCAGGTCTTTCAGCGGCAGTTCCTGCGGCTGTCCGTCCACCAGCGCCAGCATGATCGCGTTGAAGGATGACCGCAACGCCGTTCGCTTGTATAAATTGTTCAGGATCACCGTGGGCTGTGCGCTGCGCGCCAGCTCAATCACGACCCGGATGCCCCGTCGGTCCGACTCGTCCCGAATCTCGGTGATGCCGACCAGGGTTTTGTCCCGCACCAGGCTGGCGATTTTCTCGACCAGGGTCGCCTTGTTGACCTGGTAAGGCAACTCGCTGATGATTATCCGCTGCCGGTTGGAGTTGCGGCCCGGCATATCCTCAATCTCGGTCACCGCCTCCATGACGACGCGCCCGCGGCCGGTGGCGTACATATCGCGCACCCCGGCCACGCCGCGGATCCTGCCGGAGGTGGGAAAGTCGGGCGCGGGTACGATTTCCATCAACTGGTCGACGTTGCAGGTCGGATGGTCGATGACGTAGTTGATGGCGTCGCAGATCTCGCCCAGGTTGTGCGGCGGCATGTTGGTCGCCATGCCCACGGCGATCCCGGACGACCCATTGACCAGCAGGTTGGGCATTCGGCCCGGTAGAACCTGCGGCTCTTTCAGAGAATCGTCGAAGTTATCGGAGAAGTCCACGGTCTGCTGGTCAATGTCTGCCAGCATTTCATCGGCAATGGCGGCGAGCCTGGCCTCGGTGTAGCGCATGGCGGCCGGCGGGTCGCCGTCGATGCTGCCGAAGTTGCCCTGCCCGTCAATCAGCGGCGCACGCATGGAGAACAACTGCGCCATTCGCACCAGCGCGTCGTACACCGACCCGTCGCCGTGCGGGTGGAACTTGCCCAGCACCTCACCGACGATGCGCGCGCTCTTGCGGTACTGGCTGCCCGGTCGTATCCCCATGTCGTGCATGGCGTAAAGGATCCGCCGCTGCACCGGCTTCAACCCGTCCCGCACGTCCGGCAATGCCCTGGCCACGATGACCGACATCGCGTAGGACAAATACGACTCGCGCATCTCGTCCTCGATGGGTCGCAGCGTGAATTCTCCGCCGGGCTGCTGTGGGGGCGCCGTAGTCATCGTGTATCTCTCCTTGCTTGCACTCGTCTATCCGGCTTTACTCTCGTCATTCCGGCTTTACTCTCGTCATTCCGGCGAAAGCCGGAATCCAGAAAATTGCTATGGCTAACTTATCTTGCCGGTGGCAAAGGCGTCAGCGCGTTCCACCAACCCCAGGAACAGGTTGTTGAAACTGGCCGGCACTTCGTCGCCGCGCTCCGGCTGAAATTGCACGCCAATTACCCAGCTGTGTTTCTTGCTCTCCAGACCCTCTATGAGGCCGTCATCCAACTGGTATGCGATGGTCATCAACCGCTCGGCTCGCTGCGGCTCCCGTATACCGTGGCGATGCCGACTGTTCACCCGGAACATCCCGGCGCTGCCGATGATCGCGGCCATCTTGGACCCAGGCGAAAGGTAGATCTGATGGCGCAGCGGCTCCGTCGCGTCTTCCGGATAATGCGCTGGAGCTGGCAGGGGGTCGCCTCCCCCGAAGTGCCGGTTCAGCGCGTGCATCCCGTCGCCCGTGGCAAGGATGGGCATATCCACTTCCAACGCCGCTTCCAGCAAATTGCCGGCCAGCCCCGGATCATAGTCCGGCATCAGCAGACCGCCGACTCCATCCAACGCTTCGGTTGCTGGCATCGTCGGCGCAATTACGCGAACGCTACCGCCGGCCTGTTCGATCGATCGGACTGAGGGGTTTGGATGATGGCCGTTGCGGGCGTCGGCTATGACGGCGATGGTGGGCAAAATAAATGATCTTTAACGGGCCATCGGATTGTTTGATTATACTAAAAATCGGGCCAACCCGCCCGTTGCGCCGTCATCATCTTTCGCTGAAAACGGCTTTCGTGCTACCCTGCCTCCTGGAATATCGGAGGAAAACAACGATGACAACCGCAGATATTCGCTCGCCAGACCCGGCCGCGGACCCGGCAGCCGATATCGAGGACACGGGTACCTTTCAAGTTCTGGTCTCTTATTATGACGGTGAGGACTTTAACGGTGACTGGCGCTGGTGCGCGGATGCCCCAGAGATAGGTGTGGCCTCTGACGGACGCACTTACGAAGAGGCCCTCGAAATGGTGAAAGACGCCATTCAATGCTTCATGTCCGGTTACCCGACAGGGCAGTTCCCGGTCTGCCCACCCGATGCAATGGCAATAGCCTGCACCGAATATGCCGACGAAGGGCTGGCGTACACGCTCGATAAAGTTACCGTGTCAGGACCCAATCCATACCGCTCAACATAGCAGGTTAGCCGGTATCCCTCGATGCCCAGGCAAGCCAACCGCAATGACGTTGCGCGCGCGTTGCGCACCGCTGGGTTCGTGTTCACTCCTGGCAGCGGGCGCGGCGGTCACGACAAGTGGACATTAGAAGCGCGCACAGTTTCGGTGCCGCGTCATAACGGTGATATTCGCGCTAAAACTTTTGCCGGAATCCGACGCCCAGGCCGGCGGCTGGTCAATTGCCAAGTTCTGGTGGTACGCCGATGGGATGCAGGGGCAGGAGCCGCATTAGCCGGCGGCACATAGATCCTCAGGAATTGGCATACAGCGGATTACAGGTCTGTCGAATGGCTGGACAGAACCGCATTCCTGTTCAAGACCCCGTTTGATGGGCCTGGCTTTGCGGGCTCGGACACATCCATATCCTCATTCAGCAATCTCGTAGGCAATCCCCAGCTCAGCGGCAGCGTTATGCAGCCGGCGGTCAACGGTCCACAGACGCGCCGACTCATGGAGGGCGGTTGATACGAGCAAATTAACATCCACGTATCCGATGCCCCTCCCCATCAACCGGCGTCGCTCTATAAACACCAACACTTCGTCCGAAAACGCTATCGTCACTTCCGGCAAATCACTCAAAAACTCCAGCGCTTGTACCCGATCTCGCAAGTTGCCGCACGCCAGTTCTCCAATCACCATGGGGTGCATCAAAACTTGTTCTCCGTCAAGTAAATCTGACAGATGCGGTACTTCTGACCGCCAATGGTCTATCCATACCGGGGTGTCGACCAATATCATGCCGGTTCGCTGCGCCTCCGAGGGATTGGCTGTAGGTCGGGCATCGTACCACCCATTCGTGCCAATCGTCTGGCTGCCTCCCTTTCAACTAGCGCCTTCAATGCCGCGTTCACTACAGCGGAATTTGATTCCAAAGAGGTGAAGCGCTTTGCCTTGTCCAGTAACTCATCGTCAAGGTTTACCGTCGTCCTCATGGCTCCTCCAACGCTGAAACTTCTCCCTGTGTTCCAGTTCATACACACGATTATACATCAATTGATGCGCTATTATGATGCGCTATTATCCCAATCCTCCAGCACCATCCGCGCCACCCGCCGGCCCATCCGCACCGAGTAGTTCGTCCCCCGGTCTTCCGGATAGATCTGCGTGGTGTTCGCCAGGTACAGCGACCCGATGGGCGTGCGGTGATCCGGAATATTGCGCTCGCTGTAGTGGACGCCGTTGATCGGCTGCGCTCCATCCACCCGATGGTGGTGGTACTCCAGTATCCAGTCACGCGAGAAGTCCGGGTTCAGCTTGCGGAGATGCGGAACGTAATCTTCCAACAGCTCCTCCGGTTCCTTGCGATATAGCTCGCTGTTTCGGTCCGGGTAATTGGTCAGGTAAACGATGTGGTTGCCGCCGTACAGGTCGCGGTCGATCATGTTGGTGTGCTCGATCACGCCGACAAACGGCAACGATCGGTCCGCCACGTTGAGCCAATACTTGGCGGTTAGCGGCCGATCCAACACCAGGATCACCAGCACCGCAGACAGGTACCTCGCTGACTCCAGCACAGATCTGTAGTCGTCAGGTAGATTCGGCGCCAGCCGCGTGAATATGTAAGAAGGGGTCGTCGCGATGACCGCGTCGTAATCGTAGCTATCTTCCGGCTCGCCATCCACCGACGCAACCAGACCTCGCGCCCTGTTGTCCGCGACGTTCAACTGCTTTACCGGCGCGCCAATGTGTACCCGTCCACCCTGCTGCTCGATTCGCTCACCGCAGGCGTCGAACACCCGGCCGAAGCTGCACATGGGGTAGCCCAGCCGCTCCTTCTGCATCCGTTTCCGGGACGCTACGCGCAGATATATCTTCCCCCACAGCCACGTCATGCTCACCTGGTCGTAGTAGTCGCCAAACTTGCCCCGCAACATCGGCTCCCAGATGACCCGGTACGCGTCCTCCCCCATGTGATTGCGCGTCCATTCCGCGGCCGTCACTCCTTCAAACTTGCGCCAGTCCCGGGTTTTCTGCAGCAGGAACGTCCAGAGACCCAACCTGATGCGCTGGGTGAAAGGCAGTGGAGAAAACTTGAGCAGATCCATCGGCGTGGCGAAATCCCAAATGCGGCCGCCGTGGAACAGTCCAACCTTGGACTCCAGCCACTCCAGGGAATCACCCAGACCCAACTCGTTGATCAGGTCCACCATATCAGTGTCGCTCACGAACAGGTGGTGATATCCGCGTTCCAGTTGACCTCCGCCCACTTCGAAGGTTGACGCCTGACCCCCCAAAAACGGCGCCGCCTCAAAAACCTCCGCGAAGTGGCCCCGCGAGGTCAGTTCCAGCGCCGCCGCCAGACCGGCCGCGCCGCCGCCGATGATGCCTACCCTCATGTGCTAATCGTCCTGTGCGGTTCCAGTTCGAGGTTGCGCCGTCACCGGCGGTGGTCCGTCTTCCGACATGCGGTCGGCCTCCGGATCCGGCAGCGCGGTCAGCCGTCGCAACGATAGATTGTGCCAGAGCAGCAACAGCAGACCCGCGATGTTGACTGGCAACCACAACGCGACCAGGTGCACCGCCACCGTGTATGCTGCCGCGACAGCCGCGCCGATGCCCAGCGCCACCAGCGTTTGTTGGGCTACCACCTCGAACGGTCCGATACCCCCAATAGACGCTGGCACCGCCGTGATCAAATTGGAAGTCACCGTGACCAGCAGTACCGCGGCCGCCAACAACCAGAACGAGTCAAACCAGGCGTCCAGGTTGAACGAGTACGCGACTATCAGGTAGACGCCGGCTTCCGCCAGCCAAACCGGCAGCGAACCCAAGAATAAAATTGCGTGCTTTCGGGGCGAGTTGAGGGTGGCCAGGCCCTCGACGAACCCGTGTATCACCTCCGCCGCCATGACCCGGAACCTCGCCGGCAGGATCACCGTGGCCGCGATCAGCCAGTTCACGGCCCGACGGCTGGTCGCCAGAGCGGTGAGCGCCACCAGGGCCACGGCGAAGCTGGCGATGACCGCAATCATCAGGATCACGGCCGTTGACTGGTAAGCCAGGCTCGCCTCGCTGAACAGACCCGCAGCCAACAGGATCGGAGCAGCCACCGCGCCCATGGCCAGCAGGGTCAGCCCGTCGTAAAGCCTTTCAACGCTGAGCGTGGCTATGGACGCCGGCACGCTCACCTCTTTCTCTCGCTGCGACAGGTAAACCGCGCGCACCAACTCCCCCAAACGCGCCGGCAGCACGTTGTTAGCCATGTACCCAATGATAATCACCGGGTAAAGTCGCCGGGCGGATATGCGGGACACGGGCGCCAGCAGGTACTGCCAGCGTAGCGCTCGAAACCACTGCCCCGCGAAGTACAGCACGATGGCCGGCGCCAGGTACCAGTAGTTCGCACTCAGCAGCGCGTGAGCCAAATCTTTCCGGTCCACCAGCAGCACCAGCAGGCCCAGCGCCAACACGCTGACCAGCACGCCCGCCCAGAACCGCCAATTGCCGAAAAAATATCCCACTATCGGAGAACGCTAATGCGTATTCGAGAAGCCCGTCGGCGACGCATCGCCAACCTGCGGGTCCTGCTTCCCGGTGAGCGTTCGCACCCGCCAGCGCTGGTCCACGTCGCTGATTACGAAGGGACGCGGCGGTTCTCGCAAGGCAATCTCGAGATCCAACAATACGCTTGACACGATTGTGATAATGCCCTCGATTTCCGGAGGACTCAGTTCGTTGTCGTAGAAATTGCGATGACCGTTGTCGGCCGCAACGTAGGCTCGGAGCACGGGAATTTCATCGTATTCTATGTCCATGTGCTGTGCGATATGCCCTACGGTCCGGTGGCTCCCCAGATTCATCCAACCCCGCTGTTGCCCGTGGGCCTTGAGCATCTGTGCCAGAGCGCCCCAAATTTTTTCGGTGGCTTGAAGACGGTCTCCCCGCTCAAGTTCCCCGGGAGCCTGCTGGATCAATCGCCGGCTGATCTGCACCCGGTCTTCCACTGTGGCCGCTCCCGGCTCCGGCAATGCTGGTGCTGTAGTCATATTTCAACTTCTAATGCGTATTTGAAAAGCCAGTCGGCGAGGAGTCACCAACCTGCAGGTACTGCTTCCCGGTGAGCGTTTGCACCCGCCAAAGATCGCCATCGCGAATGGTGAAAGGCCGCGGCAATTCACTCAGCGCGCTTTCCAACCGTGGCAGCACGCCGGCGACCGCCGTTATGATGTCTGCGATCTCCGGAGGACTCATCTCATTGTCGTAAAAATTGCGATGGCCATTATCAGAAGCGACGTAGGCATCGACGATCTCCAGGTCGTTGTACTCTGCCGCCAATTGCCTGGCGATATGGCCGACAGTGCGATGCCCTCCCAGATTCATCCAACCCCGTTGCTGCCCATGGGCCTTGAGCATCTGTGCCAGGGCGCCCCAAATTTTTTCGGTGGCCTGGAGACGGTCTCCCCGTTCAAGTTCCCCGGGAGCCTGCTGGATCAATCGCCGGCTGATCTGCACGCGGTCATCTACCGTGGCCGAACCCGGCTCCGGCAACGCTGGCATCGTGGTCATGCGTCGGCCTCTGACATCACAATTTCATTCCTTCTCGTAGAGATAATAGTTCGCGGTATACCAGTCACTTTGCTGGCGACGCGCGACCATGTATTCCAGCGCCTGTTGCAGTTTGTCCGGGTCGGAAGCCACATTGCGGAAAAACGACACATCCGCCTTCAGTTGATTCCACAAACCGGTGTTGGTACGCGCCTCTCCGGGGCGACGGTAAGTTTCAGGATACCATAGCAGGTTGCGCATCGGCCCTTCTCGCCGGTAACCCGGCGCGTCCTCTTCCTCCACCGCGTGGCCGTGCTCTGCCAGGTAAATCTGGGGGCCGCTATCCTCCCCTACTGACTTGCAGTCTTTTTTCTGATCGCCGCTTTCTTCGTCATCGTCATCGTCACTGGTGGCGACGCAAAATCGGTCGAACCACAGGCTGCCCTCTTCCGTCTCGTGTCGCACGTACCACTGGAAGGGATACCACATGTCGTAGTCAACCTTGACTGCCGCTTCGCTCGCGCCGTCGCCCAGGACGGTCTCGCGCAGATCAGAATAGGTGCGTTCCAGGTCCGCAGAACCTTGAGCATACGCCAATATCTCGATATTGGAATCGTCGTAGGTGTACGCCGCCCTCACGGCTCCGGCAGCCCCGAAGACCAGGAGCAGGGCCGCTATGCCCAACACCACCGATCTACCGGCTTGAGGGTGGCCGCGGATCATATAGGCTATCCCACCCGCCAATGGCAGCAGTATCAAAACCGCCAGCCAAACAACCAGACTGCCGACCTCTCCGCGAGCCGCCAGCCACGCGACCCACACCGCCAGCGCCAGCCAAACTGGGCCAAGGATGAGAACTGCCGCGGCCCTTCGCGTAAGAGATATCCAGTCTATTCCATCCATCAGATGGCCCAGGAACATCCCCGCCACCAAAGCCAACGGTACGGTTATGTTGACCAGGAGCCACGGCATCTTTTCGGCTGCGACGGTGTACAACACCAGGGTGGCAATCACCCACGCCGCCAGCACGAGACCCATCCCGCCATAGATGTCCCTGCGCCGGATCAGCCACACTACTCCAACCGCGCCGAAAACCAGAGCCACCAGTTCGTAAACGCTCAACCCGACGAAGTAGTAGTACCACGGTTGGTTGCCGCGAGCGACGTCCTGCTGCATTAACCAGTAGCCCAGGCTCTGCCACGACCCGGTGAAGACGCCGGCCCAGTTGGTGAACATGGTGGTGTAAAGCAGGGTCCAAATCGCGTAGAACACCGCCGCGCACCCCAGCCAGAGTCCGCCTCCCCAGACGATACCCACGGCTCCGCCCGCTGCCAGCAAAACCAGCAGCGCCAGCACCGGTACCAGATAGTTCACGGCCATGCGTCCGGTCGCCAGGTCCTCCGCAGGAACCACCGACGGCAGCATCTGGCCGATGAAGTCGGCGCCGCCCCACAGGAACATTAGCCAGGCCCATGTCAGCAGGATGGCAGGCCCCAGCAGCAGCATGACACCGCGCCACCCGATCACCGACGCGAGGTTCAGCCTCAGCGCGGCAACACCCAGGAGCAAGATGACCGCGCCGGCGCCAAAATCCACCAGGGATCCGGCTGATCCTCCTCCAACCGCTTGCGACGCTGCGAGCAGGTTGTGAAAGGGTCCCACAACGACCACTGACACCGCGGCAACGGTCGCCAGCACCGCTACGACGACTGAAAGCAGGTCAACGATGCCTCTGATGCGCCACAACCACATCGCCAGCATCAACCCCAAGCCGACCAGGGCGGCCGCCGCTACTACGTGCAGCCAGACCGGCGCCGCCCACAGCGGCAACGTGACGAACGGAGCTTCCCATACCGGGGCGCCGGTGTCCCCGGTGGACCCGGTATCTCGGGATGCTATCGTCAGCCCGAGCGGTGACTGAAGCAGCGCGGTCAACGCGGCCGCTTGGGGCAACGTCAGCGTGGCCAGTAGAATGAAAAATCCGGCCGATCCGCTCAGGCGCGACAATCCGCGCCGTGTCTTGATGAACCCCCATAACTCCCCCCAACCCAGAGCCAGCGCCGCAAGACCCATGAACAGGATGACGAAGTAAGCCGTCTCCTTGGTCGCCAACATCAGCGCGGTCACTGCCGCCGCGCCGAACAGGTAGCGTTTGCGGCTATCGATGCCGTACTGCCACAGCATGATCAGCAGCAATACCGCCCAAACCGCCATCAGGATATCGTTGCGGCCGAACCGGCTGAAATACAGCAGGGACGGAGAGAAGGCCAAAATGATCGCTGCGCACACCGCGCCTTTGTCGCCGATAAGGCGGCGCAGGAAATATGGCAAGACCGTCAGCGTCACCCCGAAAAGGGCGTAGGGCAGCCGCGCCAGGTATTCCGTATCCCCAAGGTACTTGAGCGCCACGGCCACCAGCTCGATCTGAAACGGCCCGTGCATCCACGGCGAGTGAACGTATTCAACTCCCCGCGCCAACTTCCAGGAGAAGTGGAGGTGGATGGCCTCGTCGTAGTGCATCGTCCGCCCGTCCAACTCCCACAACCGCATGGCGGCTGCCACGAGAGCGACGAGCAGGAAAGCCCACTCGACCGGGCCGATTCGGACCGCGGGAATACGGGCTTTGAGTCGCAGCGCGCTGCCGCTCGCACGCGCCATTTCGAGTGCGCTGGAAACCATAAAACGGTTTACGCTTGGCCGCCCCGGGGCGGATTGGCACCTTCTACGCCGGCGCGCCAGCCAGACCGCCAAGGCCAGGAATCGAGCGGCGATCAGTGTCCCGTGGCGACGACCACCCGATGCAGCCGGTGGCGGCGCGTCAGCAAACGGCCGGGCGGTGGTGCGCCCACGGCCGCGCCTCTTCGAAAGCCGCCATGGCGCGCAGCACGCGCGCTTCCGCCCCGGCTGGCCCGACGATGTGCAGTCCCACCGGCAGACCCGCGGCAGAGAACCCGCAAGGCACGCTGGAAGCGGTTTGCCCGCTCATGTTGATCGGGAAAGTGAACGGCAGGTATCCCCACCACGGTTCGACAGATCTGCCGGCGATGGTCGTCGGATGCTGGCCAATGGGGAACGCCGTCACCGCCATGGCCGGCGTGATCAGCAAGTCGTAGGTGTTGAAGAAATCAGCGAAACGGCGCTTGTGACGGTCCACGTACGCCAATGCCCTGGACAGATCTGCGGCCGTGTGTTGCGACGCTGCGTCGTAGGTGTTCTGCACGTAGTGGGTCAGCTCTTCCCGCCGATCCGGATAAAGATCGGCGTAGGATGTGTATGACGCGGTGCCGAACACGGTGGAAAACGCCGGGAACGGATCGCCCTCGATTTCCGGCGCCGCTTCCTCGACTATCGCCCCCAATTCCTGGAAAACCTGCGCCGCGCCCCGCGTGATCTGAACCACTTCCGGGTCCACCGCGGCATAGCCAAAGTCATCGCTCCATGCCACCCGCCAGCCCTCGACGCCGCCCTCCAGAGCCGCCATGTAGTCCGGCGGTGTGTCGGTCATGGTGTTGGGGTCGCGCGAGTCCGGACCTGCCAGCACCTGCAACAGCATCGCGGTGTCCCGCACCGTCCTGCTCATGGGCCCGCTTTGCGAAAAGTGGTTGACGGCGGGGCCGCCGTA
>DAOUHZ010000086.1:0-7557 GCA_034428455.1 Dehalococcoidia bacterium | reverse complement strand
CACCAGGAGATCGAATTTCTGGAAGGCCTCGTCCAGCTCTCTGCATATGAGGGTGCGGACCTTCTGGGCCTTCAGGTAGTAGGCGTCGTAATAGCCCGAGGAGAGGGCGTACGCCCCGAGCATGATGCGCCTCTTCACCTCCGCTCCGAAACCTTCCTGCCGGGTCTTCTCCATTGCATCCCACATGCTGTCCGCCTTTTCACGCGAGTGACCGAACTTGACGCCGTCGTAGCGGGCCAGGTTGGCGGAGCATTCGGAGGGGGCGATGATGTAGTAGCAGGCCAGGGCGTACTCGGTGGTGGGCAGGGAGACCTCGCGGATCTCTGCGCCCAGGGCGGCCAGTTGCTCGATGGCGGCGGTGACGGCGGCGCGGACGCCATCATCCATTCCATCTGACCCCGGGCTCTCGGCGAAGTACTCGCTGGGCACGCCGAGGCGCAGGCCGGAGATGTCACCAGTGAGCGCGGCGGAGTAGTCGGGCACGGGATCGGGCAGCGAGGTGGCATCGCGAGGGTCGTGGCCGGCGATGGCTTGCAGGATGAGGGCGCAGTCGGCGGCGTCGCGGGCGAGCGGGCCGACCTGATCCAATGAGGATGCGTAGGCCACCAGGCCGTAGCGGCTGACGCGGCCGTAGGTGGGCTTGAGGCCGGTGACTCCGCAGAAGGACGCCGGCTGGCGGATGCTGCCGCCGGTGTCGGTGCCCAGCGCGAAAGGGGCCGCGCCGGCCGCCACCGCCGCAGCCGAGCCGCCGCTGCTGCCGCCTGGAACTCGGGATGTGTCCCAGGGGTTGCGCGTGGGGAAGAAGGCGGAGTTCTCGGTGGACGAGCCCATGCCGAACTCGTCCATATTGCCCTTGCCCAGCAGCACCGCGCCCTGTTCGCGCAGGCGGGCCACGGCGGTGGCATCGTAGACGGGGACGTACTCGGCCAGCATCTCGGAGGCGCAGGTCGTGGGAATGCCGTTGGTGCAGAGCAGGTCCTTGATCTGCATGGGAACGCCGGTGAGGGGAGTATGATCGCCCGCGGCGATGCGACGGTCGGCTTCGGTCGCCTGCTGCCGGGCGACATCCGCGGTTACGGTGACGTAGGCGGATATTCGGTCGTCCACCGCCTGGATGCGCTCCAGGCAAGCCTCGGTCAGCTGTACGCTGCTGATCTCGCGCTGAGCCAGGAGGCGGGACGCCTCGGCGACGGAGAGTTGCCAGAGCCGGTCGGTAGGTGGTTCACTCACGACGCTACTCCTCCAGGACGGCGCGGACCTGGAAGAAGTCGGCACGACGGCGGGGAGCGTTGCGCAGCGTGTCCTCGGCGTCCAGGCTAGTGGACGGCTCATCGTCGCGGAGCACGGTATCGAGGCCGGCGACGTGGGCGGTGGGTTCGACGCCGGTGGTGTCGAGGCTCTGGAGGACCTCGAACTGGTCGAGGATGTCGGAGAGCTGGCGGGCGAAGGCTTCCTTCTCCGCGTCGGTGAGGGCGATGCGGGCGAGGGCGGCGATGTGTTCTACCTGTTCTCGGTCAATGGGCATGGTTGTGTTTCCCTACTCAGATGGGCTGCCGTTGACGCCGATTACTGAGAGAATGATGTATCCGGCGACGGCAAGGCTGAGCCATTCGAAGGTGCGGAAGAACACACGGGCCAGGCTGAACTGCCGCTCAGTGCTCCACGTATCACGGAGCTCCCCGAAGGTACTGCCAA
The DNA here is from genome assembly GCA_034428455.1 of Dehalococcoidia bacterium. Classification (GTDB taxonomy): domain Bacteria; phylum Chloroflexota; class Dehalococcoidia; order Lucifugimonadales; family UBA3495; genus Bin87. The sequence continues at coordinate 5,862 of DAOUHZ010000086.1, read as the reverse complement.
CCAGGACCGCGAGTGCCAGCAGAAAAGCGGTGACCGGATTCAGTGAAAATCCCACAATCGCGGCGAATGTAGCCGTAGTGAGGCCAACACTGAAAGCCGCTATGGTAAGCCATTCCCGAAATCTGTGCAGAGGTGGCATGGATGGCACCTACTTCCGCGAACCTGGGACGCCAAAGAACACAGCTGCGAAACATCCCAGACTGCCGCTGAAAATTGCGATCTCGTAAAGCACCTTCATGTACCACTCCCAATGGGCTGGCAACATGAAAAGGCTGGCAATGCCCATTGACAGGAAGATGATGCCCAGAGCAATCCCGGCAACTTTGTCGGCTTTGGTGTGCATAATGCCACTCCTCGCTCACTATTATAGCGGGCGGGTTCTTCGGCTAGCTCATTTCGGAGCCGCCGGAGACGCTGATGCTGAGGCCGGTCATGTAGTCGGACTCGGCGGAGGAGAGGAAGGCGGCCATGCGGGCAATGTCGTCTCCCTGGGCGATGCGGCCCAGGGGCACGCGCAGCTCGCGCTCTCGGACCATGAGGGCGCGGTGTTCCTCGCCGGAGGTGCCTTCGGGGGCCAGGGCGGCGGCGATGAAGTCCACGCGCTCGGTGTCGACCAGGCCGGGGCAGATGGCGTTGACGTTGACGTGGTAGGGCGCCATCTCGTGGGCCAGGGACTGGGTGAAGCCGATGACGGCGAACTTGCTGGCGCAATAGGCTCCGTAGCGAGCGATACCGCGCTTGCCGGCGCCGGATGAGATGTTGATGATCTTGCCCGGGCCGCCGCGGTCGATCATGTGGCGGGCCACGGCGCGGCTGACCAGATAGGTGCCGCGGACGTTGACGCGCATGACCTCGTCGAAGGCGTCCTCTTCCAGCTCCACGATGAGCACCCGGTCGCGGCCGGGGCGGGATCCCGCATTGTTGACCAGGATGTCAATCTTGCCGAATTCGCCGAGGGTATCCGTTACCATGGCATCAACCTGGGCGCTGTCGGCGACGTCGTAGTACAGGCCCGCGCTGCGGCGGCCCATGGCCTGGATCTCCTGGACGACGCTGGGGAGGCCCTGCCAGCCGTCGAGACGGTCCTCGGTGCGGATGGCGTCCAGGGATGCTTCGACATCGGTTACCACGACGTCGGCGCCTTCGGAGGCGAGGCGGGTGGCGATGGCGCGGCCGATGCCGTGGCGGCCGCCAGCGCCGGTGACGAGGGCTGTCTTGCCGTTGAGGTCGTACATGGTGTTTCTCCTGTTTACCGGATTTCAGCCTGGATCAATGCTCAGGTTGAGGCTGATGCTCCGAATGGGTTTGACAGAATGGCGTGTAACATCTTAACAGGTTCCGGTCGGGATCGCAGAGGGCGCGGCGGCCCTGGCTCATGGGCGACCGCTTTCGTGCATTGTCAGAAGCAGGATTTTCAAGATTGGAGGATTATCAGGATTGGGGAAGCCAACCGGGTAGGGGCAGGCGGTGCTGGAGCTATGGCGGGTGGCAACGGCCAGCGGTGAGTTTTACCGGGATAAACAGGATGAACGGGATGGACAGGATACGGTTGTGGAGATCCGGTCAATCGTTTTTCGGACGCCGTCACGGTTTTCAGAGCTTTGAAGCGCGGGGAAGAGCAGCGTGATATCCAATCAGGAGAAGTGGATCACGCCCGTTCATCGATCAGTTTGAAGATGCGATTGGCGCGGCAGCCCATCTGCGGCGGATGAAGCGGAAGGCGGCCACAGTCAGCGCTACGTCGACTGCCGCTCTGATGATCATGGGCAGCAGTCCGAAAACAACGATTGATATGGAGATGGACAGGAAGCTGTCGCCCGGGATGGCAGGCGGAAGAGCAAATGATACGATGGAACCGACGACAATGTTGGCAACGCTGAGGATCACTCCGAATAAAACCCCGACGATGATGCACCGGCGCACGACCGGTACCGACCGCGCCTCCAGCAGACCCACTGCCAGTCCGACAAAGAATGCTGCTACGATGCTCAGGAGAATACGCGTGAAGAATGGGTCGAGACGGTAAAGTGGAGCTGGCAACGGAGAGAGAAGGAAGAAAATCAACGCGCCGACAACGCTGAATGGAGCGCCGGTGATGATCCCGAACGCTGCTCCGACGAGCGCGCCAACCAGCCCGCGCTTCCAGTGGGCCGTTCGACTGCCGGCCGCCGCGCCGGCAACAATGGCCACCAGCACGCAGCGGAAAACCCAATACAGCGCGATGGGCAGGAAAGCTGCGAAAGGCATAGCCTGACCGTTGGATTGATCCGGAGCGTGTCGAGGCTACTGCGCGAAGACGGCGACATGGAGGGCAGTCTTCAAATCAGAATTGAACCAATAACCAAGATAAATATCAACGCAATGGGGCCGGCGATTGGGCCGACAACGGCCCCAATAATGCCACCGGTAAGGGCGCCGCGCGGTTTTCTTCCAGAAGCAGAGCAGACCGCCCCGATGAGGGCCCCGAGGCCGGCGCCGACGCCAGCCAAGAGAAGCAGCCCAATGATGATAGCTTCCGCGAGACCGGAGGTGTTAAAGCAGTCGCCGCCCATGCACATAGTTTCTTTTCCCTGCCGGATTTGGCCTATTCGCGGCCCGGCCAGATCACTGCGCGATTATGGCGGGATGAGCGTCAGTCCGGTCGAAGATCGCCCATGGGGATTGAGTACCAGAAGATGCCTTCGGCCGCTACGGAGTCTTCGACGTGATGATCCAGGACAACTCCGGCGACGGCGGGGGTGGCCCGGACGCCGGTGATCCGGGACAGGTATCCGGCGTTGCGGACGGCGCGCGTGGTGTCGTGCCCGTTCACGGTGTAGGAGATCTCAACGACGATGTAATGGAGTTCTCCATCGGGGTTATTGGCTTCGATAACCAGATCGGCGCGCTGGAAGCTCTGGAGCGCCTGGGGGAGCATCCAGCTGACGTCGTTGGCCTGGGTAAGCCGTTGCAGATCACTCCGGTGCAGGATAGCGGAGAACTGAAAACCCATACTGCCGGCCAACAGCGGAGCTTCATCGCGAACGATGTCATAAACGATACGGCCCCGGATGTCGCCCATCTGGTTTCTCAGAGTGCGCATGTCGGTTTCCAGAGCGGTCAGCCGCTGGTTAGCAGCGGCCACAAATTGACGCACTTCCTCGGTGAGTTGCGCCAGGCCGGTCTCCAGCGCGGTCAGCCGCTGGTTGGTTGTTTCGGCGTGGGCTTCCAGCCGGTCCAGGCGCTGGTTTGATATTGCGGCTGCCCGGCGAACCTCGGCGGCGAACCGGGCGAACTCTTCCGGCAGGTCGAGCAGGGCCCGGCTGAGGAGGCGGGAGCGAGCCGCTTCAAGCCACTCGGGGTGCTCGTCCAGAACCCGGATGAAATCTTCGATGTTGTTGATGCTGGTCATGGGAGCGCGTCGGTTGGAGGTGTACAGGGGTTATTTTAGCACCGGGACATCCGGGGGGGGGCGGCGCGGGTCGCTCTGGCTCACGGGCGCCGGCTTTCGCACATTGTCAGAAGCAGGATTTTCGAGATTTGGGGATTGTCAGGATTGGGGCGCAAAACGGGCGCGCGTGAGCGGTGTTGGGGCTATGGCGGGTGGCAACGGCCGACGGTGAATTTACCGGGATAAACAGGATGAACCGGATGGACAGGATACGGTTCAGTTGCATCTGCGAATCGTTAGCGTTTGGCCGTATGGACTCCGGCCCCGTATCAAGTACGGGGTGACGTTCTTTCGCCGGAGTGACGGTGGTGCGGTTTATAACACGATTGCCCTGGCGCCCCATCTGCGGCGGACGAACCGGAAGGCGACAGCGGCGAGGATCACGTCGGCAACGACTATCGCAACGACCGATAGCGCTATGGTAAAAGAGACTAAAGCCAGCACAACAGCGGTGTCTGTCGTGGGTTCTACGGCGACGCCCGGCACGGCCATGCCTATTGCCGCGTTTGCGATACCCGCTACCACACCGAACCCGCCGCCAACAATGGCCGGCACTGGCACGGGTCGCGGGGCAGATCCGGGTTTGGCGGCTATGGAAGAGGCCGCAGTCGCGGACAGTGCGGCGGCCAGGGCCGCGAAAACCACGCCGACCACGACACGAAAAAGGCGATCCGACTGGTCCGGCAATGATGAGGCCAGTGTGTAAACCAGCAACCTCACCAAATAAAAGTCGGCGATGCCGAAAACCAGGCCGATAGCCGCGCCAACGAAGGCGATGCGCCAATAACTCACGGGGGCATTGAACGCGCCGGCGGCGACCACGGACGCCAGGGCGCAGACGACCATCGCAGGAAGAACGCTGGCGGAGATTGCCGCCAGATAAATTACAGTAACCATGGTTGGCGGTCCGGGCGCCATGACTCAGCGCGACGTTGCCGCAAACCGTGACTACTCAGGGGCCTGGCAACGCGAAGCCAGGCTGTGTTGACATTTTCACCGTCATTCCCGCGAAAGTGGGGATCCGGCATCGTAATCTACAGCTACGTTTGGGAAATCAGATACCTGAAAGCCTCTGGATTCCGGCTTTCGCCGGAATGACGAACAAAACTCGGAATGACGAACAAAACTCAAAATGCCAACACTGCCTACTGGCGGCCGGGCCAGTTGATGGGGTGGTCGTGGTGGTGCAGGGCGTAGGCGCCGCCGGCGGAGTGGACGACCAGCTGGTGTCCGAAGGCTTCAGCCAGGACCGACTCCAGGAGGACCTCTTCCGGGGGGCCGTAGGCGATCAGGCGCACGTTGACCAGGGCGACGTCACTGGCGCGGGCGGACACGCAGGTGAGGTCGTGGGTGCTCATGATCACGGTGACGTCCTGCTCGCGCAGCCGGTCGATGATGTCCAGGAAGCGGTGCTGGGCCGTGGGATCCAGTCCGTTCATGGGCTCGTCCAACAGGAGCACGGACGGACTAGCGGCGATGGCCCGGGCGAGGAGAGCGCGACGGCGCTGACCTCCGGAGAGCTCACCAATGCCGCGCTTTCGCAGGTCGATCAGGCCCACGGTGGACAGAGCCTCGGCGGCGGCATCGCGATTGGCGCGGCTGTGCCCCCGGAACAGGCCGCGCTGGGGCGTGAGGCCCATCATCGCCACGTCCCAGACGGTGACAGGAAAGTCCCAGTCGACCAGCTCCAGCTGGGGCACGAAACCGATGTGCTTGCGCATCTGGGAGCTGGGCTGGCCCTGGACGAGGACGCGGCCGGTATCGAGATCTACCAGCCCGACCACTGCCTTGAGCAGGGAGGATTTGCCGCCGCCGTTGGGCCCCACCACTCCGGACAGGCTGCCGCATTCGACGGAGAAGGACACGTTGTCCAGGGCGCGGATGGGCCCGTAGCTAACGCTGACATCATCGAAGCAGACGACCTGGGGAGTCGCGCCGGCGTGGGTGTGGGTCTGGCCGTCCCGGGAGTGGGTATGGCTGTGCTCGGCGTGGTTGTGGGTGTCGCCGGCCGGCGCGTGGAGATGGTCGTGCTCGGCGTGGGCGTGGCCGGAGTGGTCGTGTGCGGATGTCTGCCGCATGGGTCTAGGCGCGGAACCAGTCGTCGCCGGCGGGAGGCCAGGGATTTTCGGCGTCGAGAACCTGGGAGAGCTGGGTGAAGGCTCCCTTGAAGGTGGCAGGGTGCAGCCAGATGCTGTTGAAGCCCAGGTTGACGTAGTTGTCGGTGCGGCGGGAAGTGGTGAACCGGATATCCTGGGTCTGGAGGTAGGCGTCGGTGGCCAGTGAGTCGGCGATCTCGTAGATGGTGAGGTAGAGGCCCTCGCCGTACCGGGCCAGGAAGCGGCCGGATGGGGAGTCGGCGCTGGTGGGCTGGGCCAGCTCGATGAAGGTGTCGCCGCCGGTGAGGGGGAGGACCGCGATTTCCAGATCGGTGA
>DAOUHZ010000085.1:0-10776 GCA_034428455.1 Dehalococcoidia bacterium | reverse complement strand
TGGTTTATCGCCAAGCGCCATGCTACCCGACCGAAGCGAACTTTCGCGCGGGCCGAGCGTCACCATTTCGCCCGCGCGCTGTCCGGCGTAACTGTCGTTGCCCCCGGCGTCAATCCTCCCTCCGGCAGCTTCGCCGGCGCCTCAGGCCAGGCCGGCGGCCTGAGCGAAAAGCGTGGGGATGGAAGGGAGAGGAAGGGGAAGGGGAGGAGCGGGAGGGAAGACGGGATATTGCACGAGTATTGCCGAGGAGACCGGCCTCTGGCGTCAGCGGCGACGGCTTGCCGGGGGCTGCTGCGCCGACCGTACACCTTCGACGTTGCGTTCAGGCCTGACCCTCGATGCTCCTGAACGCAGTCCATCACACCATCACAACGGGAGGTTCCGACACCTTGCCTTTCATACACCACTCCGACGCAGTCCGCAGACGCCGAGCCAGGTCGCCCCCGGCGGCGTCGCATCCCGTTCGCCAGAGGCGGGTCAACCCACCAGTCAAATCGATCAACCCAACGCGCCCTCGTCGACGAGGGCAGCGACAACAAGGAGACTCAAAAGTGATTATCACACCCGAACAATTCCCTGATGAGCGCCGCGACGACCCCAAGCGCCGCGCTGAAGCCGCCGTCTTTGACGCCCTGGCCGGCAGCGACGCCTGCGGCCATGTCATCTACGAGTACGGCGCCCCCGGCCGTCCCCACCGCACCGACTTCGCCGTCTGGCTGGAAAACATCGGCCGGTTCTGCATCGAGGTCAAGGGCGGCCGGTACACCCTGGACGGGGCCCAGTGGTTCCTGCGCACGCCGGACGGACTGGAAGCCAAGTCCAGCCCCCTGCAGCAGGCCGACGACGCGGCCATGGACCTGCGCCACGAGATCCACCGCCAGGCCGGGTTCAAGGTGTTCATCATTCCGGCGGTGGTCTTTCCCGACATGCAGCCGGACCCGGTGATCGAGCAGCACGCGGCCCGCACCAACGTGAAGGTGATCTGGGGCGCGGAGCACCTGCTGGCCGACCTGGAGGCCGTGGCGCGGCGCATCGTGGTGGACCACCCCCCGCGGGCCAGCCACATCGTCAACGAGGTGCGGGCGGTCACCGTGGGCGCCGACGCCGACGGTGCAGCCGATTCCTGCCCGCCTCGTGCTGACTCCGCCGCGGAGCCGGCGGTAGAGCAGCTGGAATTGGCTGGAGCCCACATCACCATCCACCATGTGGAGCGGCTGATTGTCCAGCAGGCCCCCGACTGCGGGTTCTAGCATCTGCGCCGTTTGCCAGGGGCCGGCGAGTTGCCGGCGGCTCCGCCGGGCCAAGGAGATCAGCGTTCGCTACGGATTGCCGGCGGGGATTGCAAAATCCCCGCCGGCAATGACCTCGTTGACCAGTCCGGCGGCCACGGCGGCCGCGACGACGTGATGCCGGCAGTAGTGCCGGCCGCCCAGGAGAAACAGCTTCCGGACGTAGACGGTGTGGGGCTGGCGGACCGGCGGCGTGAGCTGCACTCCGCAGGCGTGGCAGGCGAGCATGGTGACCTCCTTCCCGGCGTGAATGGGATGGCGAGTTGGATGGCGACGGAATTCTAACGGTCGGGTTCCGCGCTTCCGGTTCACCGTGGCCTCCGCTTCGCATTGCCTGCCGGCCCCGACGCATCCAATCCACCGGAAACCGTTGCCATCCATTCCTATCCCATGGAATGGATGGGACACCAATACAACCCAGTGCAATGGAATGGAATGGAACGCACTCCTTTGGAATGGCGCCCATGCCAAACCGTCGCAATCCAATCGATGCCAACCGATGTCAATCCCAATGGCCGTGCTCAGCCTCGCGGCGATACCGACCGACAACCGGCTCGCCGCCGGCGCACCGACCGCAAAAGGAGACCAACAAGATGCCGATACCCGAAAGTGCGGAACCGGTCCGCATCCCCTGCCGGAGTTGCCTCAGAGAGCACTTCGTTTACGTTCACCAGGAAACCCGCGAGGCGCTCACCTACGACGGTTCCGGCACTCCGCTCCTCGCCGGCGAAACCCTCCCGACGGCATTCAGTCGGCTGCTCAATGCCCCCTGCGACGAATGCCGCCGCGTCAGGGACCTGGAGCAGGACTTCATCGCCCGCCGCCTGGACGAACTCGCCCGTGAAGCCGGCGGCAATCCCGACCACGGTGCGGTCAGCGGCGTTTGCTGAGACCGAACGCACTCGAAAAATCACCAGGGTTCGGAATGCAGCGGGCCGGCCGACTGACGCAGCCGTGTTCCACACACCCACAAGCAAAACCCGTGCCGCCTCAGACGCAGCTCCGGAAGTAGGTCTCAGTCTCGGTGTATTCCGGAGGCTCAGACGCAGCCTTTGCCGGACACGCTCCAATTCCCGCCCAGCTCCGCGCCGCCGGAGTGGACGCGGGAAACGTCCTGCTGGCATCCGCATCGGCGGAGAGGCGAGTCGTCCGCAACCCATCCGACAAATGGAGGTCGGCGGGCGCAAAGTCGGCGATTATCTCCAGACACATTCCCGCGCCAGTGAAACCGCCGTACCCGTCGGCGTGCGCCGATTCCCTGATGAGCCTTCCGGCGTCAATCCTGCATTGGGCCGGAGGCCCCACCGGCGTCGCCCGGGACGCTGGCGGCTCACCGACGCCACGCGACCCACTACTCCCCAATCCACCCAGAGCCCGATGTGTATCGGGCCAAACCGGAGGTATTCTTGATTTCACCCGTCATCCACCGTCTGCAGCCGCAGCTGGACGCCCGGCAGCGCGCCGTGGTGGGCCACCTGGAGGGGCCGCTGCTGGTCGTCGCCGGCCCCGGCGCCGGCAAGACCCGGACCGTCGTGTGGCGCGCCGTCAACCTGCTTTTGCTGGACGCGGTCAGCCCCGCCGAGCTGGTGATGTGCACCTTCTCCAAGCGCGCCGCTCACGAGCTGCGCCAGCGGTTTGACGCCGCTGCCCGGGAGGCAGGCTGCGCCGGAGACCTCTCCGCCGTGCGCATCGGCACCGTGCACAGCCTGTGCCGTCGCCTGCTGTGCGAACATGGTAAAGCCGTCGGTCTCAAACCCGGCTTCGACATCCTGGACGATTGGCGGCAATTGGACCTGCTGAGCGCTCACTTTCACCGCGTCTTCGGCCCCGACCGAGATGAATTGCGTCGCCGCGGTTGGCGCACCCACGACTACACAGTGCGCCAGGGCCGGCGGTACATCGAGCGCATCGCCGAGGAGGCCGTCGACCTGGAGGAACTGGCCGACGCCGACGACCCCTTCCATTCCGCCATCGGCCGCTGCTGCCTGCGCTACGAGGCCGTCCTCAGGGAACGCGGCGCGCTGGACTTCTCACGTCTCCAGGTCGAAGCCGAAGCACTGCTGCAGGATGACGCCGTCGCCCAGAGCGTCGGCGCCAACGCAAAACATCTGATGGTGGACGAGTACCAGGACACTTCCTTTATTCAAGAGCGGGTGCTGCTCCGCCTGGCTCAGGCCCACGGCAACCTTGGTGTCGTCGGCGACGATGACCAGAGCATCTATCGTTTTCGCGGCGCATCCGTCCGCAACCTGCTGGAGTTCCCGGAGCGCTTTCCTCAGGCCAGCGTCCTGAACCTCAGCGTCAACTACCGCTCCCACCCCGGCATCGTCTCCGCCTGTGACCGCTGGATGGCCTCGGCAGATTGGAGCAGTCCCAAGCCCGGCGGCCGGCCCTTCCGCCACCCCAAGACCATCATCCCCAACGATGCCGTCCACCACGGGGATTACCCGTCGGTCATCGCGGTGTTGGGCAAGGACCCGAGGGACGAGTCCGCACAGCTGGCGGAGTTGCTGCGGCTGTTGCAAGCCAATGGGGTGATCACCGACTACGGTCAGGCGGCTCTGCTGCTGCACAGCGTCAAGGAGGCAGCCTGCGAACACTACCTGAACGCCTTTATCAAAGCCGGAGTTCCCTGTCACCGCGCGCCGGCTTCCTCTCGTCTCAAACACCCGGCGTCGGAGAGTTTGGGTAAGGGGCCATCGGCGGAATCTCGCTTCCCCATAGGGAGAGTATGCGTTACGACGATCCACCAGAGCAAGGGACTGGAGTGGCCGGTGGTCGCGGTCGGTTCGCTTGAAGGCCTCGGCGGCGGGGACGACGTTGGCCGGGAGTTGGACGCCTACAGTCCGTGTCCTCCCTTTGAGCCGCTCAGCCGCATTCGTGACTTCGATGCGATGCGCCAGCACTACGTGGCTTTCTCCCGCGCCCGCAACCTCCTGATCCTCACCGCCAGCGGTCCGCCGGCGCCGCGCTTTGATTCCATCTGGGACGACCTCCCTCGCTGGTCAGACCTTGATACCGCCGCACGGTGCCGGCTGCTAAGGCAGCGGTTTGGCGCAGAGCGTAGCGGTGGGGCTCCATCTCAGGCCAACCTGATCATCTCCCGCGCCAAGCGGCTGGTGGTGCGGCCAGGCTGCGACCTGACCTTGAGCCGGTAGCTCTCGCCGCGGGATTCCGGCGCGTGACGGTGATGCCGCAACCCGGTGCCTCAACCGCGGAGGCAATCACATTTTCGCCGAGCAGTTCGCTCCGCTCACCGAAGCCCTTGTTTGAGGTGAGGATGACGCTTCTTCGCGCCAGTCGCGGAAATCCCTGGATGATTCCTAACCATCAAATGCTCTGCCGTAGTGGCGCAACGCGCCGGCATATCGCTCGTTGTGGCAATGAACGTCGCCGTGGTAATGAACGTCGCCCGCGCCGCGCCGGGCTGTCGCATTTTCCGGGTCAAGCCGGAAGGCCGCGCTGCAATCCCGCACGGCGTGGTCGTATTCACCCCGGTGGGCGTGAGCGTCGCCTCGCCCACGATGAACAACGGCTTGTTCCGGGTTCAGAGGGCGGCTGACGGCGCTGGCGTAGTCTGCGACCGCTCCCCGATGGTCCCCGAGTTCCAACCTGACATTGCCGCGGTTGACGTGCGCTTCAGTGTGTTCGGCATCAGGGGCAACCGCTTGACCCAAACCCCACAGCCCTCCGCGGTAAGCAATCATCCTCGTCATCAACCTTGGCGGCGCCCCGATAGGCCCAGACGTCCGCAAGATTACGCTCGAGCACTACCGCATCGTCCAAGTCCCGGTACGTACCCTCACAGTCGCCCGGTTCCGGCTTGAGAGCCCCCGGATATTGTGGGGATAGGATGGGCCCATTGGGGGTCGAGTTCCATCGCCCGATCGTAGTCGGCGATGGCGCCGACGCAGTCCCCTCCGAAGTCCCTGGCAAAGCCCCGCCGGCAATGGGCGTAGGCATAGTCGGGGTCGAGTTCTGTCGCTCGGTGGCAGTCGTCAATCGCGCTGTTGTGGTCGCGGTTGTCCTCCCTGGCGTGTCCTCGCCACAGGTGGGCAAACGTGCATTCATCGTCGATCCCGATGGCACGGTTGAAGTCGGCAATGGTGTCGTCGTAATTTCCTATGGAGAGCTTGGCATCACTTCGCTGGAAACAGGAGTCCCCCGGTCCGGGTAGAGCGCGATGGTGAGGCCAAAGTCCTCAATTGAGCCGTCGTAATCTTCCACGGCGCTCTGGGCAAAGCCCCTGAAACGGTGGGCCTGTACGTTTCCGGGGTCGAGTTCGATGGCGAGGTCGAAGTCGGCAATGGCCCCGTCGCAATCCCCCTCACCGGCTTTGGCGATGCCCCGGTTCAAGAAGTCTTCAGACGCTGGCTGGAATTGCCCCCCGATTCCTGGGTTCCGCCGGTAGGTAGCCTCGAGCCGGTCTGCCCATTTCGGGCCGCCTTGAATAACCGTCGGACGGCGCGTTTTGCCGGGAGCCGGTCGGTGTAATTCTTCCCGCACACGCGTACAATAGGCAGTACCCTCCAACATATTTTCGTCCTCCCCATGCCGGCCAACGCTGGCAACACCAAATCCCGCCTCCGCACAGTCAGCAAGCAGACTCCGAAGCAGGGGTCCGGCACCACCAAGCGCAAGAGTGCCATCCGCCCTCCGAAGGCTAAGCTGACAGACGGGCAGAAGCGAGAGCTCAGGCGGGTACGAGCCGCCGAGGAACGCCAACGGCGCAAGGAACTCGGCCTATGCCGGGATTGCAAGAACCTCGCCGTCCCCGGCAGGACCCGCTGCCCAGACTGCGCCGAGAAGCACAACAAGCGACAATCCTGAGAGGGTGTTGCATCTTGCCAAGCGCAGGCTCCCCGAAGCCTCCAGAAGGGCTGTGTGGTTCATTCCGTCCAGCCTCTCACTGGTCGTTACACCCGTTACCAACCGGTGGGTTTGGACACAATTCCCCGCGAGTCAGAGAAGGTGTCGGGAAACTGGCTAGCGCTCAGGGGGCCCTGCCGTAGTGGTCTATACCAAGATGCCGCACCGTGCAACTCGAAACTCCGGCGGCGACTGGGATCGAAGACGCCCACCTGCTTTCTCAACCGGTCCCTGACCATCCCGATGGGCAGCATCAGGTCGGAGTCGTTAGAAATCACCACGGCCAGATCGTACTCGTCGCCGAAGCCGTCCAACAGCAGATAGGATGCCAGATTGACGTCAGACCCTTTTTCCTCGGTGTCCAGTATTTCCACAGTGCGCGGGCCAGACTGCGGCGGACGTACCAAGGGCCTCCGCTTGGTCTTCGCCAACAGGTGGCCGTAGTGGATAGTCAGGTCGGGCACGGTCGCCAGAGCCCGGAGGTAAGCCTGCTGACGCTGCACCTGAGTAGGATCCCCGGGCCGGTTGGCGACCAGAGCGGTGAAGTAGCGTATCCGACCAATGCGGTGATTTGGCAGGAGCAAACGCGCCAGTTGCCCGAGATCCAACCAGCGATGGGGCGTTCCCCGCAGGGCACGGTAGTACAGGTTCAGGCCGTCAATGTAGATGTTGGCACGAATAGAGTACATTCCACAAAAGCTGAGGCTGCCGTTTGGCAGCCTCGCGCCCTGTTGCCGAAGCGGACAGGGGGTGTACTTGCTAAGGCTATCCGATCTCCTCGCCAGGTGTCAACCGACGTGAGGGAATTTGAGACGATTTCGCTACTCCGATCCAGGTGCAGCCCAAGCGGAAATCAACGGCTCATCCGACGGATTTCGTATTGGGATTTTGCTGTCGAGGTGCCGACTGCGGCGCGAATACCAAACACAGCGACCATCCTGACGGCCATCGTCATTCCGCCTCCAGTTCCTCCCTCTCGGGCATCCAGTAACCCACATAGGGTTCGGTGAAGATGCACTTGCTGTTGCGGAAGTCCACGCCCATCTTGCCACAGATTTCGCCAACCTTCGTGCGTCTGCAAGAGAAGGGCACCGCCGACGCCCAGCCCAGCTCCAACGGAAGGCTCCAAGGCATGGCCCACGTCAAAGTCAGCTTTGACCTCGATACGTTCCAGCACCATCAGGCCGCCGTTCACCAAACTGCCTTGAAGTGCTACTGCCCCCTACAGAACACTATGTGAGAGCCGTCGGAGTTGGTGTGGACCGCATAGGAGGTACCTCCGAAACCGAAGACCAGCTTGTAGACCGGAATAATCACCTGGGCGTAGGTATAACCCTCCTGCGCGCATTCCAAGATGGCGTCGGACCACCCCACCCCCTCGGAGCTATCGAGCCTGAGTCCTCGTTCGTCTACTCCCAGCTCGTCGGCCAAAAGCTTCCGCGCCGCTGTCTCTAAATCCCCAAGGACAGTCTCACTGGCCGGTGGAGCCAGTGTCTTCACCGTAGGCCTCTTCTTTTCCTCCTGCAGACATGATCAAATCCTGCCAGTCGGATGGCTCCCCTTCCCGCATCATCTTGGTCAGAGTCCGTTTGGCTAGATTCAATCCCAAGGCAAGATCGTCTCTGAGTTCGTCCGTTTCCGACGAACCGTGAGCGACACGGGAACGTGTGTCATAAAACTTTCCCATGTCGCGGAAGACGCTCGCGCGTTCCTGGGGGTTGGTTCCGAGGAAGAATGACGCTCGGGTTCTCAACTTGTACGTGATTTCCACATGGCCGAGATTGCGCCCGTACATGGTCTCCAGCGCAATTGCTGCGTCCAAGATCCTGTCTTCCAGCCCGAAACGGCCAATCCGGGAGGCTACTGCCGCGAGACGGTGGACAGCACGATCGATCAATCTACGGTTTCCCGGATAATGCTGCCGCGCTCGGACTAGTAGTCAGTCAACGTTGGAAAGGCAGGGGTAGAAACGGTGGAGTTTGATCCTGGCGTCGTCGGTGCTGAAGCGCCAGTTGATGGGGACGCTGGCGGCGTTGCGGCGGGTTTCGTAGGCCGTGACGGCGCGTTCCAGGGCGTCGGCGTCGGGGTTTCTGCCCTTGAGACAGGCGCGGGTCAACGCGCTGAACTCAATCTCCGCCATGTTGAGCCAACTGGCGTGCTTGGGGGTAGGTGAAACTCGAGGCGTTTCACGATACGTCTGGCTTCGGCGGCAGGGAAAGTCTCGTAGAGGGAAGCCATGCGGTGGATGTTCAGGTGGTCGAGCACCACACGGACGACGGTGGCGTGGGGTAGGCCACGTCCACCAGCCAGCGCATCTGGTGGGCGAAGTCCTGCATGGTGCGGCGTTCGGTAATGGCAACATGACGCCAGCCGGCCAGGGGTTCGCAGAACAAGAAGAGGTTGCGGGTTCCGCCGCGCCGATACTCGTAGTCCTGCCGCCTGGGCCGACCCGGTTGGGCTGGCAGCGGTTCTCGCACGTCGGCCAGCAGTTGGGTGGAAGTCTCGTCGAAGCACACCACGGGACGTTGGGGATCGTAGGGTTCGCCGTAGAGGTCCAGCACGTCCTCCATGGCGGCCCCAAACTCCCCGTTCATCTGGGCGATGCACCACTGCTGCTTGCGCCAGGGCTTGAGGGTGTTTTTTCAGCCGCAGCCTGACCGTCTCATACGACAGGCTCTCCACCAAGCCCAACTCCACCACCTTGTCGGCCAACAGGCGCAGGGTCCAGTGGTCATGGCCTTCGGGAGCGTCGCTGCACGCCAGGGCAATCAGATGGGCTTCGCCGCAATCGTCCAGCTTGCGATACCGGTTGGCCTGGGGGTGATCGTGCAATACACCGTCCAACCCTTCCTCGGCGTACCGCCGCTTGATGCGAAACACCGTGCGGGGCGACGTGTCCAGCGCTGCCGCCACTTGGGATGCGCTCCAGCCTTCGTCGGTCTTGAGCAGGATCCGAGCCCGATTGATGACCCGAGCGGAGCATTGGCCCTTACGGATCAACCCTTCCAGTTGGGCTCGATCTTCCTCCGATAACCGTACCGCAAATTTTTCCTGAGCCATGGATGCCGCACCTCCCGCACCACTGTTTGACCGCCAGAGTAGCGACTATGGCTCATTTCATCCTACTTATGCCAATGCCGGTTTGATCGAATACTAGTGCTCTCTATATTTGGACGTCGGATGGGTGGGATCCCTTCTGGGCACGCGATGGAGTTTATCTGGGGCACTTCAGCAGCGAGTATGCGGCTAGCGAGTATGCGGCTGGCCAGGATGAATCGGACAAGCTTGATGAACTGGGTCAACCTCTTACTCAATACGCCGCGTTCGTCTCCAGGGAGCATACCTGGACGGGCCTCGCGCCCGGCACGTATGAAGTACGCGTCGCCGCGGTGGGTGACGGCGACAGAAGCTGCCACAACGGGCAGCACTTCCTTGATAACGGCAGGGGATTCTGGTCCGAGACGTATGAAGTTGAGGTTGGTACTTCGCAGGCCCCCGGCATGGTGACCAACCCTTCAATGGAGAACAATGGACGCACGGTTACGGTCACGTGGGACCAGCCTGAGGCCGATGGCGGTTCCAACTCCTGGGCCTTGATCCGCTACCGGCCCGTCGGCGCCGACCCTGACTTCTACAAATACACCTACGTACCCGGAGCGCCTGATCCTGAAACGATCGGCCTGCATTTCCACGAGGTGCGCCGTAACTGCAAACAGCATGGAGCAGTATGGAAATTGACGACAGAAACTACGGGTACGAATCTCAAGGGAATCCAGACCCGTACGAACCCGCGACGGGTCGAATTCGATGTCGACAATGAAGGCCAGCTGTGGGAAGTCGGCATCGCCGCCATCAACGCAAACGGCGTCAGCGACTGGCACACCTTCGATCACTTCTGGAACGGGCCGACGCAGTAGGTAGGGATGTCCGGCTGGGGTACCCGTGCGGCACGGAAAACCGTGTCAACAAGGCTGATTCTGCCGCAACTTCCGCTTCCAACCTCCGGCTCTCAATTGCGCAACGCCGGCAGAGGCGCTGTCTTTCACGGTCCAGCTTCCTTTCTCTGGTTGGCGTTGCACCGCGCACTTTCACCTGGTCCTCGTGGCCACAAGCGCGGACGATAGTGTAATTCGCCATCTCTTCCCTACTTCACAGATAGGCATTCGCGGACGTTAAGCAAAACTATCTTTGCAAGGTGACCGGGCTTATTTTAAACCTTACTTCCAAGCGAGGCACAGACGCCCACTATGGAGTTTGTCCTTGACGGATATGCTTACTCAACCAAATTGGCTAGTCCCTTGGCTCTGTTGGATGCAATGGGTCAGCGGCGTATGCGAGCCTGCAAGCCCCAGCAGTCAGCCATGCCGTCGTGCCTGACGCCGCAGGTTTGACGGTGCCCTGCGCTGACCGAGACGAACTCCCCGGACGGTGGCGTAATCCTACGGTCTTCGTTGTAGCCCCAGCAGTTAACCTTGCCGTCGCCCCTGATGCCGCAGGCGTGGTTGTACCCGCTGCTGACCGCGACGAACTCCTCGGACGGCGGCGTGGACTGGCCATGTTTATCATCGCCCCAGCATTCGACGGAACCGGCGGGTCTCACACCTGCGGAGTGAGACCC
>DAOUHZ010000084.1:0-8254 GCA_034428455.1 Dehalococcoidia bacterium | reverse complement strand
TGGTTTATCGCCAAGCGCCATGCTACCCGACCGAAGCGAACTTTCGCGCGGGCCGAGCGTCACCATTTCGCCCGCGCGCTGTCCGGCGTGGTTGTCGTTGCCGCCGGCGTCGATCCTCCCTCCGGCAGCTTCGCTGGCGCCTCAGGTCAGGCCGGCGGCCTGAGCGAAAAGCGTGGGGATGGAAGGGAGAGGGAGAGGGGAGGAGCGGGAGGGAAGACGGGATATTGCACGAGTATTGCCGAGGAGACCGGCCTCTGGCGTCAGCGGCGACAGCTTGCCGGGGGCTGCTGCGCCGACCGTACACCCTCGACGTTGCGTTCACGCCTGACCCTCGATGCTCCTGAACGCAGTCCATCACACCATCACAACGGGAGGTTCCGACACCTTGCCTTTCATCCACCACTCCGACGCAGTCCGCAGAGGCCGAGCCAGGTCGCCCCCGCCGGCGTCGCACCTCGCATCCACCAACCCACCAGTCAAAGCAACCCAACCCAACAGGCCCCACTGACGGGTCTGCAATCAAAAAGGAGCTTCCATCTTGATCATTACACCCGAACAATTCCCCGATGAGCGCCGCAAAGACCCCAAGCGCCGCGCCGAAGCCGTCGTCTTTGACGCCTTGGCCGAAAGCGACCACTGCGGCCACGCGCTCTACGAGTGGGGCGCCCCCGGACGGCCCCATCGCACCGACTACGCCCTCTGGCTGGAAAGCGTAGCCCGCTTCGCCATCGAGGTCAAGGGCGGCTGCTACACCCTGGACGGCGCCGACTGGTATCTCCACACGCCGAACGGCCAGCAGGCCAAGCCCAGCCCACTGCGCCAGGCCGACGACGCCGCCATCGACCTGCGCAACGAAATCAATGACAAGACCGGCTTCTGGGTGTTCATCATCCCCGTGGTGGTCTTCCCCCACATGGAGCGGAACGCCGCCATCGAGAGCTGCGCCCGGCGCACCAACGTGAAGGTGATCTGGGGCACGGAGCGTCTGCTGGCCGACCTGGAGGCCGCGGCCCAGGAGGTGGGGATCAAACATCCCCCGCGGGCCAGCCACATTGCTAACGAGGTGCGCGCCGTCACCGACGGCGGCAACGCTGCCGACAAGGACGATGCCGACGATGAACCTGTCGACGGGGATGAATCCGCGCAGTCCGGCAACGGCGCCGCTGCCGCCGCGCCGCCTGTCGAGCACTTGGAGTTGTCCGCCGCCCACATCACCATCCACCACGTGGAGCGGCTGATTGTGCAGCAGGCCCCCGACTGCGGGTTCTAGCGTCCGCGCCGTTTGCCAGCGGCCGGCCGCGGAGGCGGCTATGGATCTCCGGCGGGGGTTCCAAATCCCCGCCGGCCGCGGCCGATATCCCGAGCCGAGAGGATGCGACCCATGACTATTCTCGTCACACGCTGCAACTGACGGTGCAGTGGCACTGCCGCTACCTGCGTGTACGACATGGTCGTTGCATCGGCAGCGATGCCCGCGGCGGAACGCTGCCTGAAGCTCCCACCCCTCAGGATTGTGTTTCGCATCAGCCCGGGGATCTCCCCGAGGCAATCCGGCTTGGCCGCCGGCGTCATCATCATCATCCACCAGGCGGCGCGGGTGGTCATCCCGTCCGCGCGCCAACCTAATCCAAAGCCCGTCGTACACCGGGCCAATTTCGCCCCGACCTCGACAATGGAAGTCGCCGGGGCAAAACCGGAGGCATTATTTGATTTCATCCGCTATCCACCGTTTGCAGCCTCAACTGGACGCCCAGCAACTGGCCGTGGTGGGCCACACGGAGGGGCCGCTGCTGGTCGTCGCAGGCCCTGGCTCGGGCAAGACCCGCACCGTCGTGTGGCGCGCCGTCAACCTGCTGCTGTTGGGCCAGGCCGTCCCCGCCGAGATGGTGATGTGCACCTTCTCCAAGCGAGCCGCTCACGAGTTGCGCCAGCGGTTCCACGCCGCCGCACGGGCAGCCGGCTGCGCCGACGACCTCTCCGCCGTGCGCATCGGCACCGTGCACCGCCTGTGCCGTCGCCTGCTGTGCGAACATGCCAAGGCCGCGGGTTTGAAACCCGGCGTCGACATCCTGGACGATTGGCAGCAACTGGATTTGATGAACGCTCGCTTTCACCAAATCTTCGGACCCGACCGGGACGAATTGCGCCGCCGCGGCTGGCGCACCCGCGAGTTCACGCTGCGCCAGGCGCGCCGGTACATCGAACGCATCGCCGAGGAGGCCATCGACCCCGAGGAACTGTCCGACACCGACGACCCCTTCCACTCCGCCATCGGCCGCTGCTGCCTGCGTTACCAGGATGTCCTCAAGGAACGCGGCGCCCTTGACCTGTCCCGTCTCCAGGTCGAAGCCGACGCACTGCTGCAGGATGACGCCATCGCCCAGAGTGTCGGCGCCAACGTAAAACATCTGATGGTCGACGAGTACCAGGACACCAGCCGCGTCCAGGGGCGAGTGCTCCTCCGCTTGGCTGAGACCCACGGAAACCTGGCCGTGGTTGGCGACGACGACCAGGCCATTTATCGCTTCCGCGGCGCCTCCGTCGCCAACCTGCTGGAGTTCCCGAAGCGCTTTCCTCAGGCCAGGGTCCTCCACCTCAGCGTCAACTACCGCTCTCATGCCGGCATCGTAGGCGCTTACGACCGCTGGATGGCCTCCGCGGACTGGACCGATCCCAGGCCGGGCGGCCGGTCATACCGCCACGCCAAGACCATCATTCCCAACGCGGCCGTCCACCACGCGGATTACCCGTCGGTCATCGCGGTGTTGGGCAAGGACCCGAAGGACGAGGCACGGCGGCTGGCGGAGCTGTTGCGGCTGCTGAAAGCGCGAGGAGTGATCGCCGACTACAGTCAGGCGGCTCTGCTGCTGCACAGCGTCAAGGAGGCAGCCTGCGAACATTACCTGAACGCCTTTGTCAAAGCCGGCGTTCCCTGTCACCGCGCGCCGGCTTCCTCTCGTCTCAAACACCCGGCGTCGGAGAGTTTGGGTAAGGGGTCATCGGCGGAAGCGCGCTTCCCTATGGGGAGAGTATGCGTTACGACCATCCACCAGAGCAAGGGAATGGAATGGCCGGTGGTCGCGGTCGGTTCGCTTGAAGGTCTCGGCGGAGGGGACGACGTTGGCCGGGAGTTGGACGCCCACAGCCACCGCCCACCCTTCGAACCACCCAGCCGCATTCGTGACTTCGATGCGATGCGCCAGCACTACGTGGCCTTCTCCCGCGCCCGCAACCTCCTGGTCCTCACCGCCAGCGGCCCGCCGGCGCCGCGCTTCGCTCCCATCTGGGACGACCTCCCCCGCTGGCGCGCCTTGGGCGCCTCCGCAATGGACAAGCTGCTCAGCCAGCGGTTTGGCGCAGAGCGTGGCGGTGGGGCTCCATCTCAGGCCAACCTGGTCATCTCCCGCGTCAAGCGGCTGGTGGTGCGGCCAGGCGGCGACCTGACCTTGAGCCGGCAGCTCTGGCCGCGGGATTCCGGCACGTGACGGTGATGCCGCAACCCGGTGCTTCAACCGCGGAGGCAATCACATTTTCGCCGAGCAGTTCGCTCCGCCCACCGAAGACCTTGTTTGAGGTGATGATGACGCTTCTTCGCGCAAGTCGCGGAAATCCTTGAATGATTCTTACCCGTCAACTGCTCTGCCGTAGTGGCGCAGCGCGTCGACATATCGCTCGTTGTGGCAATGAACGTCGCCGTGGTAATGAACCTCGCCCACGTCGCGCCGGGTTTACGCATTTTCCAGATCAAGCCGGAAGGCCGCGCTGCAATCCCGCACGGCGTGGTCGTATTTACATTCACCCTGGCGGGCGTAAGCGTCGCCTCGCCCGCGATGAACAACGGCTTTTCCGGGTTGTTCAGAGGGCGGCTGGCGGCGATGGCATAGCCTGTCTGAGACCACTCCCCGATGGTCCCTGAGTTCCAACCTGACATTGCCGCGGTTGACGTGCGCTTCAGTGTGTTCGGGATCAGGGGGCAACCGCTTGATCCAAATCCCACAGCCCTCCGCGGTAAGCAATCACCCTTGTCATCAACCTTGGCGGCGCCCCGATAGGCCCAGGCGTCCGCAAGATTACGGTCGAGCACTACAGCATCGTCCAAGTCCCGTTACGAACCCTCACAGTCGCACGGTTCCCGCTTGGGAGCGTCCGGTTATTGTGGGGATAGGATAGGCCTATTGGGGGTCGAGCTCCATCGCCCGGTCGTGGTCGGCAATGGTGCCGCCACAGTCCCCACATTGCCGTTTGACATCGGCTCGTATGCAGTGCGGGTACCCGCCGCTGGTGTCCGGTTCGATGGCGTGGTTGCAGTCTGCGTAGGCGTCGTCGCGGTCCCCTCGGCAGTATTTGCAAATCCCGCGAGCGACATCGGCATTCGCATCGTCGGAGATGAACTCAATGGCGCGGTTGTAGTCGGCGACGGCGCCGTCGCAGTCTCCTCTGAAGTCCCTGGTAAAGCCCCGCCGGCAATGGGCGCAGGCATAGTCGGGGTCGAGTTCCATCGCCCGGCGGCAGTCGGCAATGGCTTTGTCGCAATCGCCTGTAAAGTGCTTGCAATCTCCTCGTCCGGTATCGGCAAACGTGTAGTCAGGGTCGATTTCGATGGTGCAGTCGAAGTAGTCAATCGCGCCGTTGTGGCCGCGGTGGTCCTCCCTGGCGTGTCCTCGCCACAGGTGGGCAAACGTGTATTCATCGTCGATCCCGATGGCACGGTTGAAGTCGCAATGGCCCCGTCGCAATCGTCCTTCTGGTTCTGCGCATCGCCCCGGAAACGCGGTGCCGACGCATCGTCGCCTTGAGTTCGACGGCGCGGTCAAAGTCGGCAACGGCGGCGTCGTAGCCGGCTGTGGATTGCGAGCATCTCCGCGCCGGTAGTGGGCGTTCGCGTACCCAGGGTCGAGTTCGAGGCCACCGTCGAAGTCGACGGCGTCGTCGTCGCAATCTCCAATGAACTCCCGGGCAACGCCTCGCGAATAATGGCCGTCCGCCTCCTCAGGGTTGAGTTCGATGGCACGGTTGTGATCGGCGATGGCGTGGTCGTGATTTCCTATGGGGAGCTTGGCATCACTTCGCTGGAAACAGGCGTCCTCCTGGTCCGGGTAGAGCGCGATGGTGAGGCCGAAGTCCTCAATGGCGCCGTCGTAATCTTCCACGGCGCTCTTGGCAAAACCCCTGAAATATCAGGCCTGTACATTTCCGGGGTCGAGTTCGAGGACGCGGTCGAAGTCGGAAATGGCGTTGTTGTACTCACCCTTGACGTGTTTGGCGAAGCCTCGTTGGTGGTAGGCGTCCGCGTGTTTCGGTTGAGTTCGATGGCGAGGTTGAACTCGGCAATGGCGCCGTCGCAATCCCATTTTGAGCGCTTGGCAAAACCTCGCCCACGATGGGCGTTCGCTTCGCCGGGACTGAGCACGATGGCGCGGTCGAAGTCGACAATGGCGCCGTCGCAATCCTACTCACCGGCTTTGGCGATGCCCCGGTTCAAGTGTCGTTGTCCAGCGATTCTGTCAGTCAGCATGGTTGCGGTTGTCGCCGGCCTCCTCCGGCGCTGCACTCAGTTGTTGGTGTGACGGGAATAGCCCGGCCTGGCGTTTCTCTCTGAGCCGGTAGCTCTCGCCGCGGATGTTCAGCACGTGGCTGTGGTGCAGCAACCGGTCCAGCACCGCCGAGGCGATCACGCTGTCGCCCAGCAGCTCGCCCCACTCGCCGAAGCCCTTGTTGGAGGTGAGGATGATGCTGCCCCGCTCGTAGCGTGCCGAGACCAGGGTGAAGAAGGCGGTGGCCGACTCCCGGTCGTAGGGCCAGATGCCGAATTCATCGACGACCAGGACCTTGGGAGCCAGGTACACCTTCATCCGGCGGTCAGGTTATTCTCGATGCGGGCCTTGCGCAGGTCCTCCATCAGATCGTAGGCGCGGACGAAGTAGGCGCCTTGGCCGTTCTCGATGGCCCGCAGCGCCAGTGCGATGGCCAGGTGGGTCTTGCCCACGCCGGGCGGTCCCAGCAGGATGATATTGGTGGCCTCGGAGACGAAGGCCAGGTTGGCCAGATCCTTGACCAGCCGTTCGTCGATGGAGGGCTGGAAACCGAAGTCAATTGTTCCAGGGTGCGCTGGAAGGGCAGATGGGCTAGCCGTGTACGGGTGGTGAGATACCGCTCCCTCCGGGTGGCGACTTTTCGGCGCCCAGCAGTTCGGCCAGCATCTCGGGATAGGGCAGCTGCCTGTTGGCGTCAGCATCCAGGGTGTTGTCCAGGACTTCCACCGCCTGCTTGAGGCCCAGGGTTTCCAGGTGTTGACGGGCCTGTTCCAGGGCGATCATGCCACGCTGTGAAACGCCACCAGTTCGTACACGTCTAGGGAGCGCCGTTCCACCTCACTCACGGGGACCTGCACGGCGACTGCCTCCTTGCGGGGCCGGTGGTCACCCCTGGGCAGGTCCGACCACTGTCCCGGCAGGATGAAACGCTGCTTGGGCTTCTGCGCTCTGGGATGCACGGCAATACGCTCGTCGCCGGCCCAGATCTCCACCGTGCTCTGTCGCTCGCCCACCTGGACCGTGGTCTCCACCCACTTCCAATGGACGCCGTAGTGGGAGCCCTCCCAGCTGACGAAGCCATCCCGGGACACCTTCCGGTCCGCCCGCAGGTACGGCGCCAAAGTGGCCCGGTCCGGCACCTTCCCCAGATGCGGCCGCTCCTCGCCCAGCATCTCCCACGGCACCCGGTTGGTCGTACCGTGGACCTGGGCGTTGGACACCGCGTCGCACCACTCCGGCGCCTGGCCGTTCAGGTCGGCGTCGTCGGTGAAGCGGATGCTCGGCCACATGTTGCGCCGCACATACTTCACCCCGTTCTCCACCTTGCCCTTGGTCTGCGCTCGGTATTCCCGACACAGCCGGGCCTCGAAGCCCACCCTCATGGCGAAGTCCAGCATCCGTGGGTTCCAGATGGGACGCTTCGCCTCGTCCTTGCCCAGGGTGATCACCTTGGCATTATCGTAAAGACACCGGCGCGGCACGCCGCCCAGGTACTCGAAGGCATTGACGTGGCACTGGATGAAGGCCGAGGTGTCCGCCCGCCGGACCAGCTCCACGTAGCAGGCTCGGGAGTAGCCCATGGTCATCACAAACACCCAGACGCTGCGCTTCTTCCCGTCCTCCCCGATGTACGACAGGCTGCCCCAGTCCACTTGGGCCTGCTCTCCCGGCCCCGTCTCAAACCGCATGGTGGCCTCCGGCTGGCGCTGCCGTCGCCAGGGCCTCACGTACTGCACCACCGTCGAGTAACAGCCCTGGTAGCCCCGAGCTTTGATCTCCCGGTAGCACCACGCAGTTTTCCAACCTCTCCGCCATCCTCTGGTCAATGTACTCGGTGTACGGGTCCAGCTTCGATCCCCGCGGCGGCCGCGACTTGGGCCGCATCGCCTCCGGCGACTTCAGAGCCTGCCCCTGCGAAAGCAGGGGTACCGTCGCACCGTGTTGCGCGATATGTCCAACTCCCGGGCGATCTCCCGGATCGAACGGCCCGCGCCTTTCATCTCGTAGATCTCTTTCATCATTCCCACCGTTAGCAAGGTCTCTGCGGCACCTCCGCGAAAAGTCCGCAGATGATGCCTATCTCACCCGGTGGGTCAATTCCACTTTGCTACTTTTGCGCATTTTAATGTTGCTAGTGACACGACATCTGCTGCGCGGAGGGCCAACCCCGCGGCCCGCCGCGTTTTGAGCGCGGAATGAGCCGCCCGGAGACGGTGGCCGGTCCCGACAGGATCGCCCGCGCGGCGAGGCCCATGACGACGCCGCCACCGGCGAAACATCGCCTGACGCAACGCTCCCGATTTTGCGGGCATTTCCGCTTGTTCGGGTTATAACCCCCGCAAACCGGCATTGCACTCGCAAAGTTGGGGGATAGTCAAAATAGTGTCCTCAAACGGCGCAGGATCCGTGCGGGATGGACTTCGGCCAGTCAATGCGCCAAATCGTGATTATTTCTTCCCATGTTTCGGCTGCGTGCGGCCAATAGCGGAATATCGTTAAAATTCATTCCCCGATACAAGTAGCAACCGACGGTCAACTGTCGACCGGATATCCGGCCTTTTTGGGGTTCATCGATGCGAAGTCGCAATTTTATCTTCCCATGTGTCCCGCGTCAACCATTCTTGCCGAATTGTAACTGTTCAGGGTTGCGGTGCTGAATTGGTAGAAACCGGTTTGGGGAATGGCTGGCGCTTGGGGTGGCAGTTATGTCATATAACTGG
>DAOUHZ010000083.1:0-6708 GCA_034428455.1 Dehalococcoidia bacterium | reverse complement strand
CCCAGGGAGGTTGAATCCCGCCCCAACTTCCGTCGTCTTCCTGGCGGTCGAGGATCCAACGGATGGCCTTGCGTTCCGCGAACTTGCGCAGCGGGTTCCAGGGAAGGCGATTGTAAGTCTTCTCCAGCAACCGCTCGGCCAGATGCACCAGCCGGGGCAAATTCAATCCGGGTGGCGTGGGTATGGAGTAATCGGTTCCGGAGCGACCATCGGGAAATAGCTCGTCGATGCCGTGCTCCGGCGCAACGGGTCGAGCCTGACGGCGTGACAGCACGATGGACAAGGGTACGATGCACCCGCGCGCCCAGCAGGCGAAGCGGTAGATGCTCAGGGGCGCCCAGTTGGGAATCAGCATCAGCTCCGGGGGAAGATTGGGCGTGCCGTGCCATTCCCATTGTTCGAACAACGCCAGCCAGATCCGGGTGAACATCCGGGTGCGTGGCACTCCCCCCTGCTGTAGCACGAACTCACGCGCCCTACTCATGTGGTCCGATTGCGGGTCTTCGCCGCACAGCTTCAGCGCGAAGTAGCATTCCACGGTGGCGGAGAGGTCTCCGGGAGCGCCGTAGTAGATCGCCCAGGATCCGTCGTCCAGCTGCTTGCTGCGGAGATAATTGACGATGTGCCGGTCGCGTTCCGGGTGGTGATGGCCCAGGAACCGGGACAGCATCACATACTCCGCCTCCATGGTGTTGTTCGATTCCAGCTCACCCCACCAGTAGCCGTCCGGGTATTGGATCCGCCGGAAGTAGTTCTGAAGCCGCGAGATCGATGCGTCCAGCGATTCAGGCGAAGGCGCGTCAACGTGAGCGCGGGCCTTGTTGCGAGCGATTTCCTGGATAACCATGATGCTTACCCTGTAAATCTTGAAGCGCTATATGTAGCCGTGATCCCGGAACCAACGGACCGCTTTTTCCAGGGCCACTTCAACCGGGCTCTGGGGCAAACCCAGCTCCGACACTGCCTTACTGCTGCTCACGTACATCGGGTGCTTGGTGATTTTGATGGCTTCTACCGGAACTGCCGGTGGACGGCGGAGGAGGGCGCCTTCGATGAATTCGTCGAGGTAAGCGATCCCTAAAATGGCCCAATGCGGGATGCGAATATTGGGCGCGCGCTGTCCGGTGATTTTGGACAGGATGTCGAAAATCTCCTTCAGAGTGAGGTTGCGGTATCCGAGGATGTACCGCTCTCCAGGAATGCCGCGCTCCATGGCTAGTATGTGTCCTTCGGCGACGTCCGCCACGTCTATGAGGTTCATGCCCGTTGCGATGTAGCCGGGAGCCTTGCCGCGGGCGAAGGACAGGGGAATTTGCCCGGTCGGCGTTGGTTTCACGTCCCATTCGCCTACCGGAGCGCAAGGGTTGACTACTACCACCTCCATCTCGCCGTCATTGGCCGCCAGGGCAATCTGCTCGCTGGCATACTTGGACTGCTTATAGTAGCCGATAAGCAAGGCCGGTCGGGGCGGCATCTCTTCAGTGCCCAGGCGCTCCGAGTCGTCGGAGCCTTGGTCAGGGATGCCGATGGTGGACACCGAGCTGGTGAAAACCACCCGGCGCACGCCGGCCCGCCGGGCGGCGTCAAGGAGGTTTTCCGTTCCGGTCACGTTGGAGCGGTACACTTCGCACGGGCGCGGGGACCAGAAGGCGTAAGTTGCCGCGCAGTGATAAACGGTCTCACAGCCGGCAACGGCCCGCTGCACCGATTCGCTGTCCAGCAGGTCGCCGGTTACCTGGGCCACCCCCGTTTCTCGGATGGCCAGGTCGTTGGCGGATGGGCGCACCAGAGCGCGGACATCTTCGCCGCGGGCCCATAGCGCGCGCGCCAGGTTTCCGCCGATGAAGCCGGTGGCGCCCGTTACCAGCGTGGTCATGGCGCCAACCGAGCCGCAGCCGGGAACAGAGGGGGGAGGCTGTCCAGCCACCCGGATACACAGTCGGTCAGGTTGGCCCGGGCCACCCGCGCCTTGCGGGCGAGCCGGATCAGATCCGGTACGCTGCCCGGATGCGTCACCAGTCCACGCAGTACGCCGAAAATTCCATAGCCTGCGTTGATGAGATATTCCGGTAGATCATCTTGTGCGGTATCAAGAACCGCTCGCACCGAGGCGAACGGGATCCCATAAGCGGATGCAGTGCTCGCGGCCCAATAATCTTCCATGTTGACCGACATGGCTCCGGTCGCCGCGTGCAAGGCAGATTTTGCGTTGGCGTCGGCTATGGCTGCTATTGTTATCGACGGACCGCCCACGAGGCGCGTTGCGCTTCGGTCGGCCCACGACCACATCCGGCCGGCCAGCGTTGGATCGGCTGCGATGGGCTCCGAGCAGTCCGCAGAGTGAAATTCCTCGGCGACGTGCAGGTCGCCGGTAAGCAAACCGGGGTCGGCTGCGCCGCAAAATCCGACCGCCAATATCGCCGCTGGCGATTCGGCCGCCACAGCCGCGATGCCCGCTTCGGCGCGCTGCCGGCCCACGCCGATAACGCGCAATGTCACGCCGCTTCCTTGCGGGTCGCCAATCGCCCGGCGCAGGCCGGCGAGTTCCGTGGCCATGGGTGCAACTATGGCAAGCATAGAAGTAACAAAGGCGATCAACCAGAACCGGCTGGTCAACGTTCGCGTATCGTTTGGGGTGTCCGCCACCTGATGTGTCGAACGGAAGCAATGCCAGGGTGCGCCTAGCCGACGCTGATCCCTCCTTTGTGGGCCGCGCCGGATTTGATGAACGTCACCCATTCCCGAGGTTTGCCAATCGCGTTGAATATCGTTGCCGATTCGAAACCGCAATGCATCATGCAGTTGTTGCAGCGAGGATCCCTCCCCACACCGTATTTTTCTTCCCACAAGTGGGGTTCGTAGAGTTCGTCAAGGTCAGTGGCGTGTTCGTCGGCCAGTGGATAACAGGGTTTGCGCCAGCCCATCACCGTGTAGGTAGGATTGGACCAGGCAGTGCACTGGTATTCTCGCTCTCCCCGGAGGAAGTTCAGGTAGAGCGGGTTGTTGTAGAACCGCATTCCTTCGATCCGGGTTGGATCCAACAGGTCACGGAACACGTTCCTGGATTCCTGCCGCGTGAGGAACAGATCCTGGTCGGGAGCGTCTTCAAAGTCGTAACCGGGCGATATCATTGACCCTTCGACACCCAGGTCGCCGACGTAGCGGAACATCTCCCGCAAATCCTCGACGTCGCTGTTGCGGAACACCGTTGTGTTCGTGCACACGCGATAGCCTCGCCCCACTGCCATTTCGATGCCTTCCACGGCCCGCTTGAACACGCCGGCCCGGGCCACCGACTCGTCGTGCTTTTCCTCCATGCCGTCCATGTGTATGACCCAGCAGAAGTACTTGGAGGGCGGAATCTTGTCCAGCATGCGCGGCAGCAGCAGCGCGTTGGTGCAGCAGTAGACGAAGTACTTCTCATCAACCAGAGTGTTGATGATCTCGTCGATTTTGGGATGAATCGTTGGCTCGCCGCCGGCAATGGACACGATGGGCGCTCCCGACGCGTGGACCGCTTCCAAAGCTTCCTCAACGGGCATCATCTGGTCCAGCACGCCGCGGTATTCACGTATCCGGCCGCACCCGATGCAAGCCAGGTTGCACATTTCCAGCGGTTCCAGCATGGTGACCAGCGGGAATCGCTTCCGGCCGCGCAGCCGGTTCTTGAGGATGTACCAGCCCATGCGGACGCCCAGCTCCATCGGGCGCTTGGCAGGTTTGATAACGGCCCTTGTATCTTTATTCGTCTGTACCATGCTCAATATCCCCGTATCTCATTGCCAGGGTGGTTAAAACAGGCGGTAAGCCATGAAGTCAATCAGGTTTTTTGCGTCCTCCGTGGCCCAGGGGGGCAGCTCCAGCATCGCCAAAGCAATTCGGCCTTCCTCAGCAGTAGCGTCGGTGAGTTCGTCGGTTTGGCGGTCGGCGCCCAAGTCATCCAGTATGTCGAGGACGCGATTCACGTCTTCCTCGTCGAGTTCCTCCTGAGAGTACAGGCGCAGCAACTCGTCACGGTTAACCCCTTCAGCGTGCTGGAAGGCGTACACGATGGGGTAGCTCTTTTTGCGCTGGACGATGTCGCTGTCGGTGGACTTTCCGGTAATGGCTTCGTCGCCCCAGATGCCCAGATAGTCGTCCCTGATCTGAAATAATCGCCCGATGGCTCTGCCGAACCGCGCCACGCCTTCCAGGGTCTCGCCGTCATTCGTGGCAATGGTGGCCCCGATGACCATGCTGCTGCGGATCAGAGCGCCCGTTTTCAGGGCTATCATGTCCAGGTATTCGTCCGATGCGATGACTTCCCGCCGCTCGAACTCCAGGTCTCGACACTGGCCTTCGATCATTTCGAGATAACTTTGCGTTAGCAACTGCGACACGCGAATGGTGGTGGCGGGCGGTACGTTTCCGTCGATGCCCAGGGTGCTCAGGTCGCCCAGCGACTGCATGGCATCGCCGGCAACCAGCGCCTGCTCCGTGCCCCAGATCGCCCATACCGTGGGTTGGTGCCGCCGTTCCATTCCCTGGTCTTGGATGTCGTCGTGAACCAGCGAAAAATTGTGGATGAGCTCCAGCGCGGCGGCCGCCGGGGCAGCATGGCCGGGATCTCCCTGGAGAGCGTCGCACGCGAACATGCAGAGCGTGGGCCTGAGCGCTTTGCCCTGGGACGCAGGAGTGGCTGCCGGGGCGCCCGTCCGGTCCGACCATCCCAAATGGTACCGCAGCAGGGCGTTGACCGCGTGATCTTCCAGAGGCGGCACTGCGACTGCCAGCGCGTTTTCCAGGTGCTCTCGGTAACGGTCAAACATGGCGGGCAAGTCCGGCGCTTTTCCTCGCGCCCGGTCTTTGCCCGGCCGACTCAGCCGGCTGGCCTCCGTGGAGGCTGTTGGTGTTGTACCCATTGACGAAGCCTGCCCTGCGGTGAGGATGACGAGGTAGGCGCGGCGCGCGGTTTCCAGGTAGGGCCTGTTCGTTCCAACGATAACAGAATTTAACGAACGCCGATTATCATGTCAAGCGAGGCCATCCGGGCCACGCCTCACGCGGCAACCGGGTTGCGCCAGCCCTCAATGGCAGGAACTGTCAAGTTGCTTCAGGCCCTCACGAGGAGCCGATTTGTCATCGCTGGGAATGCAGCGACAGGGTGATCTCGCGTTTACAGCGACGACTAGACCAACAACGAGATTGCCACGCTTCGCTCGCAATGACCGTTCGGTGGAAACAGGATACGAGTGCGGGTTCAGGTGAGACCCTGCGCGTGCAAAAAGACGACACTCCCGCCGGCGCGGGAGTGTTAGGAACAAGGAAGCTGCGCCACCCTGGGCATTCAGGTCAGTCCGCCGGCGACCGCAGGGACAATGCTGATTTCGTCTCCGGACTTGATAGACGTCCGCAGTCCCTGGTCGAACCGGATGTCCTCGCCATTTACATAAATGTTCACGAAGTAGCGCAATTCGCCCTCTTCGTCCAGCAACCGCTCCTTGAAGCCGGGATAGTCGCTCTCCAATCGATCGATCATCTGCGAAAGGTCGGCCACGTCCAGTTCGACCTTGTCCGCGCCGCCGGTCATGCGTCGCAGCGGGGTGGGAATGCGTACCGTTACGCCCATTGGAATTGTTCCTCCTGCAATTTTGGGATGCCGCTTTGCGTCCGCCGCTGCGGCATGTTAGTTGGGACACCGGATTGGTCTGTCCGGGAGTGGCGTCAGTCTTCGATAACGTCTCCCGCGATGGGGTCAACCCGCACGCCGGTGTTGCCAACCCAGTCGAGGCCCCGTTGGATTTCCTCATCGGAGCCTTCCAACTCCAGGATAACCCAGCCGACGTCCGAACGAACGTCGGCGCGCCTGATGTTGGTAACGACGTCGAAGTCGTGCCCCAGCCGGTAAATAATCGGCTCCCGCACCATCTCGGCCGAGAACGTGAACCGCACGCGCTGTTTGGCCATGAGCAACTACACCCGAGCCGCCAGCCGATGTTCCAGGGCGTCCTCGAAGGAGCCCATCATCGGCTTGACCTGGAGGGGATTGACCACTTCTTCCACGGCTTCCTGGGTCTTCAGGCCGTTGCCGGTGATGTAGGCTACCGTGAGCTCGTCGGCGCCGATAGCGCCTGTGTCCGCCAGGTACTTCAGGGTGGAAACGGTTACTCCGCCGGCGGTTTCGGTGAAAATGCCCTCGGTTTCCGCCAGCAGCTTGATGCCTTCCACGACCTGGGATTCCGGCACGGCGTAGCCGCTTCCGCCCGACTCCCGGATGACGCGGAGGCTGTAGATCCCGTCTGCCGGATTGCCGATGGCCAGCGACTTGGCGATACTGTCGGGACGCACGGGACGGATCTGGTTCTGCTGGTTTTCCCAGGCGGTGACGATGGGGCAGCAACCGGCGGCCTGTGCCATGTGCATCCGCGTGGTGATTGCGGGATGATGCACGGTGTTCTGATCGGCCCCAAAGGGTTGCGGGTCCACGCCGTCCAGCAGCCCCAGGCACGCCAACTCGTTGAATCCCTTCCAGATCTTGGTGAACATCGCGCCGGAGGCCGACGGCACCACCACGTGGTCCGGTATCCGCCAACCCAACTGCTCGGCGACCTCATACCCGAGGGTCTTGCTGCCTTCGGCGTAGTAGGGCCGCATGTTGATGTTGACGAAGGCCCAGGGGTAGTTGTCGCTTACCTCGCTGCAGAGGCGGTTCACTTCGTCGTAGGTGCC
>DAOUHZ010000082.1:0-10092 GCA_034428455.1 Dehalococcoidia bacterium | reverse complement strand
GGGGAGAGGCCCCAGAGGTTGCCCACGTCGATGATGGGCAGGTCGCCGCCCACGTAGCCGGAGTAGATCTCGGCGAACTCCAGCGTCTGGTCATTGACCAGCCGGATGGTGTCGGGGCCGGCGAGACCGAGTTCGGGGTACGACGAAATTTCTATCGTGACTTCGCCATTGGTGCGCTCACTGACTTTGGGAGCGTAGAAATCACGGATCAGCTCGCAGGGGCGCAGGGTGCGGTTGATGCACACCACCTGCAGGGTGATCGCTTCCTGGGTAGCCGCGGCCTGAGGAGCGGCGGGCGCCGCGGTGGTGGCGGGCTGCTCTCCGCCGGCCGGCGCCGTGGCGGGAGCGGCCGGCTCCGGTGTCCCGCCTCCGCAGGCGGCAACCACCGTCATCAGCAGGGCTACGGTAGCCGCGGCGAAGATCGCTCGCCAGGGCAGGGAAGCGGCGGTAAACCGACGCAATCTGCGTGAACTGTGCATGGAATCTCCCTCGTATTTGCGATTTGCGCAGCCGGCGGCAGTACGGTATGCGGCCTGCGCCGGACAGTTTGCCGCAACAAACTACCAGCAGGCCGGCACAGTGTCAACGATTGGATATGGGCTCACGCGCGCCCTTTCCTGTCGAGAGAGAAACAGGACGAATTGGCATGGATGCACAGGATGGACGGGATTGTCTGAATCAGGATTTACGGGATTTTATGATTGGCCAAGATTGGGAGATCTCCATCGCGGAACAGTTCCAATCCTGATAATCCCCAAGTCTTGGAAAGACTGACCATTTCTGACGTTCCCATCCATCCTGTGCATCCATGCCAATTCGTCCCCGCCAACCCCAAATCCGAACCGCGGACGCCTCGGTTTTTCGTTGACACCCTTTAGGCGCGGTGGTAGCATACCCGCCAGTTAAATCGCGGTGATGGGGAGTAGTAGGCTGGGAAGGCCGCATAGAGAACCGACGGTTGGTGGAAGTCGGAGGGCCGGAAATGCTGAACTCGCCCCGGAGCGTCTCGGCTGAAGCGCGACAGCGTGAGTAGGGCGAGCGGGTCGGCTCCGATAATGGCTGTGTACAAAGAGTTTCGCGTGGAGCGCTCAATCCCATGAGCGGAGCGCGGAAAAGAAGGGTGGTACCGCGGGAATCACAACCCGTCCCTTCGGGGTCGGGATTTTTTATGTTTCGACCGGACGTGGAACAAGCCGAACCGGAAATTGCAGAGAGCACAGGAGTAGCCTTACTATGAAAATGACCGGCGCGGAAATCATCTGCGAAAGCCTGCTGCGGGAAGGCGTGGACACGATTTTCGGACTGCCCGGCGGCGCTGTACTGCCGTTCTACGGCGCGCTGTCCGGCTATCCCAAGCTGCGCCACATCCTGGTACGGCACGAGCAGGCCGCCGCCATGGCCGCCGACGGCTACGCCCGCGCCACGGGCAAGGTTGGGGTCTGCTCCGCCACCTCCGGCCCCGGAGCCACCAACCTGGTTACCGGCCTGATGGCCGCGCAGATGGACTCGGTGCCCATCGTCTGCATCACCGGGCAGGTGCCTCGCGCCGCCATCGGGCGCGACGCCTTCCAGGAAACCGACATCACCGGCATCACCCTGCCGGTCACCAAGCACAACTACCTGGTGATGGATGTGCGCGACGTTGCGCCCGCCATCAAGGAAGCCTTTTACATTGCCCGCACCGGCCGCCCCGGCCCCGTCCTCATCGACGTGCCGAAGGACGTCCTCGCCGGCGAGAAGATCGAGTTCCAGTGGCCGGACGAGGTGGATCTGCCCGGCTACTTCCCGCCGGGCGCGCCGGACCCGCGGCAGGCGCGCGCCGCCGCCGACCTGATCAACCGCGCAGAGCGGCCGGTGATCCTGGCCGGCCACGGCGTGCTCATCTCCCGGGCGTGGGACGAGCTGCGGGAGCTGGCCGAGAAGGCCCAGATCCCGGTGATCACCACGCTGCTGGGCATCGGCGCGATGTCCACCGAGCACGTGCTGAACCTGGGAATGCCCGGGATGCACGGCATGGCCTACGCCAGCCTCGCCATCGACCGCTCCGACCTGGTCATCTGCCTGGGGGCGCGGTTCGACGACCGCGTGACCGGACGGCTCAGCGACTTCGCGCCCGGAGCCAAGATCGTCCACGTCGACGTCGACCCCACCGAGTTCAACAAGAACGTGGTGGCCGACGCGCCGGTGCTGGGCGACCTCAAGGCCAGCCTGCGCACGCTGATCCCCATGGTGGAATCCAACGTGCACCTGGACTGGATCAAGGAAACCGACACCCTGCGGGCGGAGCATCCGTCGCTGTTCATCCGCAAGTCGGACGTGCTGCTGCCCCAGCAGGTGATGAAGCAGATTTCCGACGAAACCAACGGCGAGGCCATCATCGTGACCGGCGTCGGCCAGCACCAGATGTGGGCCGCGCAGCACTACGGCTACAAGGAGCCGAACTCCCTGATCACGTCGGGCGGCAGCGGAGCCATGGGGTACGAAGTGCCGGCGGCGCTGGGCGCCAAGGTGGGCCGGCCGGAGAAGACCGTGTGGTCCATCGCCGGCGACGGCGGGTTCCAGATGACCCTGTGCGACCTGGCCACCGCCGTGGAAAACAACATCGACGTCAAGTACGCCATCCTTAATAACGGATCGCTGGGAATGGTCCGGCAGTGGCAGGACTTCTTCTACGACAAGGACTTCTTCGCGACCATCTACAGCGGCAACCCCGATTTCGTGAAGCTGGCCGAGGCTTACGGCATACGCGGCATCCGGGTCACCAAGCAAGAGGAAGTATCCGGCGCGATCCAGGAAGCCATGGAAACGCCGGGGCCGGTGGTCGTGGACTTCGTGGTGAAAGAGGACGAGTTCGTGTACCCGATGATCCCCGCCGGGGAATCGGTGCACGAGATGCTGGAAGAGCCGGAGGCTGAGGGGGTGGGCTTTGAGCGCATCTAACGCCGAACAACACACCATCATCGCTCTGGTGCAGGACCGGCCGGGTGTCCTGACCCGGGTGGCCGGCCTGTTCCGGCGGCGCGGGTTCAACATCGCCAGCCTGGCCGTGGGCGCCAGCGAGCAGAAGGGCCTGTCCCGCCTGACCTTTGTCGTCACCGGCGACCAGTACACCGTGGAGCAGGCCACCCGCCACCTGGAAAAGCTGATCGACGTGGTGAAGGTGTCCAACATATCCGAGGAGGACGTGGTGGCGCGGGAACTGGCCTTGATCAAGGTTCGGGCGACGCCCTCCAACCGCAGTGAGATCCTGGAGATGGTGAACCTGTTTCGGGCCAAGGTCGTGGACGTGGGCGCCCGTTCGCTGGTGGTCGAGACCACCGGCGAGGAGGACAAGATCGACGCTCTGTACGACCTGCTGCAGCCCTTCGGCATCCTGGAGCTCATGCGCACGGGCCGCGTGGCCATGGTGCGCGGCAAGTCCGGCGGCCGGGTCAGCGACGACGTGGGCGCCGACGCCGTCATCATGGGAAGGAACGGAGCCGTGGCGGCCCAGGCAGTGGGCTCGGCGCCGGGGCACTACGAGGGAGTCTAAGGCTGCGGCCATTCGTCAGAATCAGGATTTGCCGGATTTAAGGATTTTCAAGATTACGTCAGGGCGTGCTGACATTTGGGAGTCATCTGCCGTTCCTGCGACAGTGGGAACCCAGAGATGGTTGCCAGAGGAAGGTTGGCCGGATTGCACGCTTACTGGATTGCCGCTTTCGCGGGAATGACGAAGGCAGTCGGGAATGACGAAAATCTGAAAGGGAACAACTGGAAAAGCGCAAACGAAGGATGAACTAGCATGGCAGTGAACATTTACACCGACAAAGACGCCGACATGTCCTTCCTGGAGGGCAAGACCGTCGGCATGATCGGCTACGGCAGCCAGGGCCACGCCCACGCGCTGAACCTGCACGACAGCGGGATCAAGGTCATGGTGGGCCTGTACGAAGGCAGCGCCAGCCGTCAGGTCGCCCGTGACGCCGGCCTGGAGGTCGGCAGCGTGGCCGAGGTCGCCAAGGAAGCCGACGTGATGATGGTGGCCATCCCCGACCACGTGCAGAAGGACGTGTACCGGGACGAGATCGAGCCCAACCTGGGACCGGGCAAGGCCCTGATGTTCGCCCACGGGTTCACCATCCACTACCAGTTCGTGGTGCCCCCGCCGACGGTGGACGTGATGATGGTCGCGCCGAAGGCGCCCGGCCACCGGATGCGGGAGCACTTCGTGGAGCAGGGCATCGGTGTGCCGTGCCTGCTGGCCATCCACCAGGACGCCACCGGCAACGCCAAGAACATCGGACTGGCCTACGCGTCCGGCATCGGCTGCGCCCGCGCCGGCGTGCTGGAGACGACGTTCAAGGACGAGACCGAGAGCGACTTGTTCGGTGAGCAGTCGGTGTTGTGTGGCGGCGTTACCGCGCTGATCAACCTGGCCTTCGAGACGCTGGTCGAGCGGGGATATCCGCCCGAAATCGCCTACTTCGAGTGCCTGCACGAGCTGAAGATGATCGTTGACCTGATCCAGCAGGGCGGGTTCAACTACATGCGCTACTCTGTCAGCGACACCGCCGAGTACGGCGACCTGACCCGGGGCACCCGCGTGGTGGACGATCACGTCCGCCAGAACATGCACCGCGTGCTGGACGACATCCAGAGCGGGTCCTTCGCCCAGGAATGGATGGCGGAGTGCGACGAGGGTCGGCACAACTTCCTGCGCCTGCGCCAGGAAGCGCGCACCAGCCGGATCCACGAAGTGGGCCGGGGCCTGCGCGAGATGATGCCGTGGATGAACCCGCGGGAGATTGAGTGATAATCCAACCAACTGTCATTGCGGAGGCTTCGTCAGAAGCAGGATTTACCGGATTTTAAGATTTTTCAGGATTACGGTCCTGCAATCCTGTCGATCCTATAATCTTGAAAATCCTGCTTCTGACGAATGCCAAGAGACAGCAGGAGGTGACACATGGGCATGGAGGTACTGTGCAGAGCAGTTCACCATCGCAGTCTGGTCTTGGCGGGGCTGGCTGCGGTGGACTGCGTGTGCCTGCCCAGCCTTTCCCCACCTGGCAACTAGCAACGCTCAACCTACAGCGCCTCAAACCGGCGCTCATCCCATGGAGGGAAAGGAACCAATGGCTGCACAAGTAAAGTTTCTGGATACTACGCTGCGCGACGGCGAGCAGTCGGCTGGCATCGGCATGACGGTCGACGAAAAGCTGCAAATCGCGCGCCAACTCGGCCGCTTGAAGGTTGACATCATCGAGGCCGGCTTCGCCGCCAGTTCGCCCGGTGATTTCCAGGCCGTCCAGCGCATCGCCGAGGACGTGCAGGGACCCATCATCTGCTCGCTGTCCCGCGCCGTGCCGGGCGACGTGGACGCCGCCTGGGGCGCCATCAAGAGCGCCGAGAAGCCCCGCATCCACGTGTT
Source organism: Dehalococcoidia bacterium (assembly GCA_034428455.1). Taxonomy (GTDB): domain Bacteria; phylum Chloroflexota; class Dehalococcoidia; order Lucifugimonadales; family UBA3495; genus Bin87. Next base: position 4,679 of record DAOUHZ010000082.1, on the reverse strand, counting down.
TCTGTCTTCGTCGGAAATCCACCAGATGCACCAGCTGCGGAAGGACCGGGAAGACGTCATGACCATGGCCGTGGACATGGTGTCCCGCGCCCGCGGCTACTGCGAGGACGTGGAGTTCTCGCCCATGGACGCCACCCGCACCAACCCCGACTACCTGTACCGGATGCTGGAAGAGGTCATCAAGGTCGGAGCGACGACGATCAATATTGCCGACACCGTGGGCTACGCCATCCCGTCGGACTTCCAGACCCTGCTGAAGGACATCCAGCGCAACGTGGCGGGCATCGAAAACGTCACGCTGTCCGTGCACTGCCACAACGACCTGGGCCTGGCCGTGTCCAACAGCCTGGCCGCCATCGAAGTGGGCGCGCGCCAGGTCGAGGGCTGCATCAACGGCATCGGCGAGCGCGCCGGCAACGCCTCGCTGGAAGAGATCATCATGGCGCTGGACACCCGCAAGGACTTGTTCGGCGTTGAACTGGGCGTGGATACCACGCAGATCTACCCCAGCAGCCGCCTGGTCAGCCGCATCACCGGCATGAACGTGCAGGCCAACAAGGCCATCGTCGGCGAGAACGCCTTCCGCCACGCCTCCGGCATCCACCAGGACGGCGTGCTGAAGGACCGCTCCACCTACGAGGTGATGAAGCCGGAAAGCGTCGGCCTGCCGCCGGACGTACAGCTGGTGCTGGGCAAACTCAGCGGCCGCGCCGGCCTGCAGGCGCGGCTCGAGGCGCTGGGCTACTCACTGACCCGCGAGGAAGTGACCAGCGTGTACGAGCGCTTCGTCGAGCTGGCCGACAAGAAGAACGAGGTCACCGACCGCGACCTGGAAATCCTGATGGACGAGGAGAATCGCACGGCGTCGGAACCCATCAGCTACTCCATCGAGACGGTGCACTTCACCAGCGGCGACAAGGACATCCCCACGGCCACGGTGCGGCTCATCGGCCCCGACGGCAACGCCAAGACCGACGCCTCCACGGGCAACGGCCCGGTGGACGCGGTTTGCCGAGCCATCGACCGCGTGATCGGCACCACCGCCCGGATCTCGGACTTCCAGGTGCAGGCCGTGTCGGAAGGCCGGGACTCGGTGGGCTCGGTATCGATCCGGGTCGAAAACAACGGCCGCATGTTCTCCGGCCGCGGCGCCAACACCGACATCATCGTCGCCAGCGCGCACGCGTACCTGAGCGCGATGAACCGGATGCTGGCCGCCGACGAAGAGGCGGAGCTGCCGGCGGTGGGGACGACGCCGGACTAGGCTGCTGAACCAAACACAGCACGAATAGCGCCCCTCGCCGAATGGTGGGGGGCGATTACTTTTTGGTTAAGTTCATTCTCGCGGTATAATTTCGCAACACGCTTGAGTTTGCTGCCAGCAAGCCACACGAACCAGTGAGGAGCCTTGATGATCCGCCCGACCAGAGTAAAAGCACTCTCGAAATACCGCATCTGGCTGGAGTTCGACGACGGAGTGAGCGGGGAGGTTGACCTGTCCGATGTGGCTGGCTCAGGGCTTTTCAAGATATGGGACGAGCCGGGCTACTTCGACAAGGTTCATATAGCTCCTCACCGGGCCATCGCCTGGGACGATGAGGTGGAGTTGTGCCCCGATTCTCTGCATTGGGAATTGACCAATAAAGCCGACGGAGCGACCGCGCCGGCCGCGCGATTGGCGTCGTAGGATGCCTGAAGTCTGCCGTTTCGACGGCATCACGATCCGCCTATATTTCAGAGAGCACGGCCCGCCACATTTCCACGCTGTATACGGCGAATTGGAAGCGCAGATCAACATCAACGATCTTTCAGTTTTGCACGGGAATCTCCCGACACGTCGCTTGCGGGACGTGATCGATTGGGCAAGGGCTAAGCAAACAGAGTTGCAAATAGCATGGGACAGGGCGCAAGCCAGAGAATCGCCCGGCAGGATTGACCCACCAGCGTAGAGTCCGCTCACGAGGCTACGCCGGCCTGTGCACTCGCGGCTATCCTTGACGGAAGTTAGCGCCCCTCGCCCTGCGGTGAGGGGCGTTCTCCTATTGTTGTGGAACGAGGTCGGCGGGGGTTTCATCCCAGGTCTTGCCGTCGAGGATACGGCCGTGACGCTTCTTGAACACACCACCCCATTGCTTGAAGTGGAAGGCAACGCCGGCGGCCTGACACTGGTCGCGGATGTCGCGAGCCCAGTCGCCTTCCATAGGACGGGCTCCGGGGCCAGATTCGCCCCCGACGATTACCCAATCGATGCCATCAAGTTCCAAGTTGGGCAACGGTCCAAGCAGTGGCTCCAGCGAGAGGAATTTGATAGCTGCGTCGGTCTCCCGTAGCTGGTCTATGCGGTGGATGTAATCCTGCGACTCAACGCTGGCGCCCATCCAAACCTGGTCGGGCCAAGGTAGCTGGGAGTTCAGGCAGGCCACGCGCTCCGGACGTTTGGTGAGCACCTGGTAACGATGCCAGTGGGCGCGGGTCATCACGTCGAAAACCTGCTCGATGAACGCCACCGGAACCTCATCGTGGAAGAGGTCGCTCATTGAGTTGACGAAGATGGAACGGGGCTTGCGCCAGCGCAGCGGGATCTCCAAAGTGTCGGGGTGCAGCGTCACGGCAAAGCCATTGCGGTACTTCGCCATGCCGGTAGCCTTGAGCCGCTTGGACAGGCGCTCAGCGTAGCAGTTCTTGCAACCCGGGCTGATCTTGTTGCAGCCGGTAACCGGGTTCCAGGTCGCGTCGGTCCACTCGATTTTTGATGCTGCCATGGGTTACCAGTTTCTCAACAAGTGATCTGCAATCCTCACCGCGATCGGAGCGCCGGCAGGGTTTGAAGCTGCGAACATAAAGGCAAATTGGGGCGAGTTCCGAGAATTCGAAAACCACCGGGGCGTGGGTGCGACCGCCTCGAAAACAGTCCTCAGCTTTGCAAGGTAAGCGTCCACAATCGCTTGCTGGTCACTACGTACCGTCAGAATTTGATCTTCGCCGAATAGAGTGGGCTGGACTCGCGTACTATAGAGAGCATCGCGCCACTCCGGACCTCCTAAAACCCTGTCCAAGACGATAGCCCATTCTTCGTCAGGCTGTCGCTCCATGGGCAATATTCTGGTCAGAGCAGAAAGAGGGAACAAAATCCACAGGTCCACCGATTTGGTCTCGGCTATCGACTGAACAGTTTGCCAGTCAACCTCCGTGGCAAAGGGATCCAGGAAAATGACCGCACGTTGGCGGCGCCAAGGCACACCGAGTCGACTGTTTTGACGATCGCACCATTCGGGCAAAAATACGTTCGCGTCCGCGGTTTGGACGTGGATATCCCGGTTCGGGAATTCCGACTGTAAGCGTTGGAGTTCTGCGGCGTGCGCCGGATTCTGTTCCACAAACACAAACTGGTCGAACGGCCGGTCATCAACCTCGAGAGCCAATCGCGTAGATCCTTTCAAAATGCCCGCAGTATCAGCATCTATGTCTGTAACCAAGAGCGGGGTTTCTTGTAAATCGTCTGGAGATCCGATATCGACGTAGCCTGTGCCGGCAAAGGCGTCGACGTATACCAGATTGAACTGCTGCCGTTTCAAAGCAGTGGTATACCGTTCGAGGTATCCTCGCAAGATCTGCAACTTTTCCTGAGTCCAAGTTCCCCCGAACTGATTTGTGCTAGCGGCCGTCATCTCTTGTTCCATAATAGAATGCATGATCTAACGATGAGAATAGCAGGAGACCGGGTTAGATGCAACAATGAACACGCTACATCTGTGGCAAACGTCGTCCATGTCGCACTCATCGCCGCGCTTGACGCTTCCCCGCGCCATCGGGTACATTGCGATCATAATTCCGTCGTCGCCGGCGAAGAAGGACTACCCATGGCTACTTTGCAAGACCGCACCACTGTCGAGATGGAACAGGCGCTGCAGAACGGCTTCAGCCTGTCGTGGCTCCAGCAGATCAAGGACCAGGTCCCCGGCGCCGATGAAGAGTTGGCGCACGACCCCACCCTGGCGCAGTACACCCCCGACCTGCTGGACGAGTCGCCCAACCAGACCCAGCGGACCCGCGGGGCGATTCCCCGGGAAGGCGTGCCGCAGTTCTCGGCGTACACCTTCCGCGACAAGAAGGAAGTGTGGGGCTTCAACCTGACCAAGCTGTACCAGGAAGCGGTCTCACGCCAGTGGTCCTCCGCCACCGATATTCCGTGGGAGACGCTGCGCCCGCTGCCCGATGACATCGAGGCCGCGCAGTGCCAGCTGGCCACCTTCTTCGCGCAGGTAGAGTTCGTCGCCGCCGACGTGCCGGGCCGGTTCATCGCGCAGATGTCGCCGGACTACCACGAGGTGCGGATGTTCCTGCTGACCCAGGTAATGGACGAGTCGCGGCACATGGAAGTGTTCCGCAAGAGGGCGCTGGCCAACGGCGGCGGCCTGATGCGGATGATCGACTCCGTCAGCGACGTCACCGGCGGCAGCACCGACAACGCCCGCGAGTTCACCGAGCTTTCGAGCCGGCTTCACATCGTCGGCGAGGGCAACGTGCTGACGCTGTTCCGCCTGGGCGAGCTGATGGCGTACAACGACGCCGAGAAGGCCATCTACCGGCGGGCGGCGCAGGATGAGGCGCGTCACGTGGCCTTCGGCGTGCTGCACGCGCGCTACATGAACGAGTGCGTGCCGGAGCGGCGGGAAGAG